>NZ_JBGQOP010000003.1:0-166541 GCF_052119705.1 Oceanisphaera sp. W20_SRM_FM3
TGCCTTGCCGTAGTTTAGATAGGTGCCAAACGCTAGATAGCAAAAAGCCAGCACTAGGCTGGCTTTTTACTTAATGGCTGGGGTACCGAGAATCGAGCCTGGGCACTGAGGCCGAGAGCAAAACCCACTGCCTTTATCTAGGCTGGTTACAAACACCAGACAGCAAAAAGCCGACTCAAGAGTCGGCTTCTTACTTAATGGCTGGGGTACCAGGATTCGAACCTGGGGATGGCGAGATCAAAACCCGCTGCCTTACCGCTTGGCGATACCCCAATTTTATTACTTAACTTCACTCATCAACTTTTATTGCTAAAAGTTAACTTTTTACTACCCGAGATAAATAAAGCTAGTTCAGCTTAATTTCATCTTAAATATGGTGCGGAAGGCGAGACTTGAACTCGCACACCTTGCGGCGCTAGAACCTAAATCTAGTGCGTCTACCAATTTCGCCACTCCCGCTAAAAAGTGGTGGCTATGGCGGGATTCGAACCTGCGACCCCATCATTATGAGTGATGTGCTCTAACCAACTGAGCTACATAGCCACTTCTGTAAACCGAAAGTAATATGCCTATTTTTCTTATCGAAATCAAGACTAAATTTCTTTCAACTTACGTTGCAAATATTTATCTTTTTACAAAGCGTTTAGCCAGTAAGAAGATGGCTGGGGTACCAAAATTCGAGCATGGGCACTAAGGCCGATATCAAAATTTTATGCTTCCAACTTTAAAACTAAATATGGCTGGTATACCAGTATTTGAAGCTGGGCACTGAGGCCGAGATCAAAGTTAGTCTATCCAACAATACTTCTAAATATGGCTGGGGTACCAGGATTCGAACCTGGGAATGGCGAGATCAAAACCCGCTGCCTTACCGCTTGGCGATACCCCAACAAACATGGTTGATATTTATAACATAAATTCAGCCATTTACAAATTTTTATATTATTTACAAAAAATATTTGTAAATAATATGGCTGGGGTACCAGGGTTCGAAGCTGGGCACAAGGCCGAGATCAAAACGTAATACATCCAACTTTAAAGCTAGTGGCTGGGGTACCAGGATTCGAACCTGGGGATGGCGAGATCAAAACCCGCTGCCTTACCGCTTGGCGATACCCCAACAAATGGTGGCTATGGCGGGATTCGAACCTGCGACCCCATCATTATGAGTGATGTGCTCTAACCAACTGAGCTACATAGCCACTACTGTTCTCGATTTAATTCACCCAATTACTTGTGCGCATCTCGTCGGGAACGGGGCGCATTATGCGTACCCTCGCTTTGATCGTCAACCGCTTTTTCGGTTAAAAACTCCTTGTTAAGACTGTTTGCCGATAAAGTAAACGCATCGGCTGAGTAATGAGCAAAAGCTGCGCCAAGCAGCCAGCTATTACAGAGTCGTAAATCCCTTGATGACAAACTGGCTGAAGGTGAACATGAGGCATCAAGGTTACTTGAGTATGAAAAATAAGGGCAACAAAATAAAAAAGCACCGAACCTTATCGGTACGGTGCTTTGTTTTAGCTAGGCGCTTGGTGCTAGGCGCTGCTTTAAACGTTAAACAAGAAGTTCAGTACGTCACCGTCTTTAACGATATAGTCTTTACCTTCGGCGCGCTGCTTACCGGCTTCTTTGGCTCCTTGCTCGCCTTTAAAGGCAATAAAGTCATCAAAGGCGATAGTTTGAGCGCGGATAAAGCCTTTTTCGAAGTCGGTGTGAATTTTACCGGCCGCCTGCGGTGCGGTAGAACCCACAGGTATGGTCCAAGCGCGCACTTCTTTTACACCGGCGGTGAAGTAGGTTTGCAGATTCAGTAGCTCATAACCGGCGCGGATCACGCGGTTTAAGCCCGGCTCTTCAATGCCCAAATCGGCCATAAACTCGGCGGCATCGGCGGCGTCCAGCTCAGAAATCTCTGACTCCATGGCGGCACACACAGGCACGACTATGGCGTTTTCGGCGGCGGCAATTTCACGCACCTGATCCAGATAAGGATTATCTTCAAAGCCATCGTCGCTGACGTTGGCGATATACATAGTCGGCTTTATGGTTAAGAAGTTCAGATAGTCGATGGCGGCTTTTTCTTCTTTAGTCAGCGTTATGCTGCGCAATACTTGGCCGTCTTCTAAGGCAGGTAACAGCTTTTCCAGTACAGTGACTTCAAACTTGGCGTCTTTATCGCCGCCTTTGGCTTTTTTGGCGTTACGGTGAATGGCACGCTCACAAGTATCCAGATCCGCCAATGACAGTTCGATATTGATGATTTCGATATCGTCTTTTGGCGAAACTTTACCGGCCACGTGAATGATGTTGTCGTCGGCAAAGCAACGCACCACATGACCCACGGCGTCGGTTTCACGAATGTTGGCCAAAAATTTATTGCCTAAGCCTTCGCCTTTAGAAGCACCGGCTACTAGGCCTGCAATGTCCACAAACTCCATGGAGGTGGTCAAGATACGCTGTGGCTTAACGATCTCTGCTAAGGCGTCCAAGCGCTTATCTGGCACCGGCACCACGCCTGTGTTGGGCTCGATAGTACAGAAAGGAAAGTTAGCCGCTTCTATGCCGGCCTTGGTCAGTGCGTTAAACAGGGTGGATTTACCTACGTTAGGTAGGCCCACGATTGCGCATTTAAAACCCATGATATGTGTCCTGAAGGTGATGTCTAAAAAGATAACTGTAAAAATAGTTAAGAATGATGTGGATAAAAATTACTGGTTGGAGTCGGCATTAAAGGCATGCAGGCGATTCATCGCCTTATTGATGCCGTCTTTAAATAAAATATCGGTGCAACGCGCCGCTTCATCTACCGCCGCTTCCAGCAAACTGTGCTCGGCGGCAGGCGCCTTGGTTAACACAAAACCGGCCACTTGGGTTTTATGACCCGGATGGCCGATGCCAATGCGTAACCGATAAAAATCTTTGTTGTTGCCCAAGCAGCTGATGGAGTCGCGCAGGCCATTGTGGCCGCCGTGGCCGCCGCCTTTTTTAAAGCGCACCGTACCGGGGCTTAAGTCCAATTCGTCGTGAGCGATTAAAATCGACTCAGGTGCAATTTGGTAAAAGTTGGCCATGGCACCCACGGCTTTGCCCGATAAGTTCATAAAGGTAGCCGGCACTAATAAGCGCACATCGTGCCCTGCAATACGAACGCGTGCTGTCCAACCAAAGAATTTAGCTTCTTCTTTAAGGGTGACGCCATGCATGCGCGCCAGCTCAGCCACATACCAAACACCGGCGTTATGGCGGGTTTGTGCGTATTCTGGACCCGGATTACCGAGCCCAACAATCAGTTCGATAGGGTTCATATACATACTTGGCCGTTAAAAATATCGCCATATTCTAATTAAGAGCGGCAATAATGGCCACCTTGACTAGCAGAAAGCGGCATAATAGCGCGAAAATCGTAGGGCGGCTGTAAAGAAAGATGTGCAAAGAGCAAGATAGCGCCCAGCGCCCAGAAAAATAAAGAATGGCATTAGGTTGTGTAGGCGAACGCTTGCTCTCGCATCTCGCCGAAGGCGAAACATATATTAGGCCAAAAGAGCTTTGGCTTTAGCTGGGTGCTTGGCGCTCGGCGCGAATTTTTTTTAACCAAGGAACATAAATGTTTGAGTTATTAGGCTGGGCGTTACTGGCAGGTGTCGTGAATGCGCTGGCCGGTGGCGGTTTGTTTTTTACTTTGCCGGCATTATTAGCGTTAGGGGTACCCAGTACCTCGGCCGTCGCCACCGCTAGTGTGGCCTCTTGGCCCGGTTACGTGAGTGCGTTTTGGAGCATACGTCGCCAATTAAAAAAAGGGCCGTTAGCGGCGTTAACGCTGATTGGTCTGTTGGGCGGGACTTTGGGTGCTTTGGCGCTGGTGCAATTTGATGCCAGCAGCTTTAACTATCTGGTGCCTTGGCTGTTGCTTACGGTCAGCCTCTTGTATGCCCGCCAGTTATTAAGCAAGGCGGGCTTTGAAGGGCCGCTGGTGCTGCGCAAAGCCGGTTGGCCTTTGCTGTTGAGTGGCAGCTTTTATGGCGGCTTCTTTGGTGGCGGTTTAGGGGTGCTGTTTATGTCGATCACCGGCCAACTGCGCATGGGCACTAATTTGCAGCAGCATACTATTAAGCTGTATCTGTCGATGCTGGCCAGTGGCGCCACTATAGTGGTCTATTCGCTATCGGGATTGGTGTACTGGCAGGGCGGCTTGGTACTGGCGCTGGGTTATTTGATCGGCGGTCAGCTCGGCGCCAAGATCTTGAAGTGGATCCGGCCTAAGTTACTGGCTTGGAGCATAGTGACCTTTGGCATTGGTTTGAGTGTTTACTACTTTATGCGGTTTTATATGTAAACAGTGAGGAGTGAAGCGTGAGGGGGGAGGCGTAAAACCGAGTCGTTCTTATCTAGCGGCTACAATAGGTGATTATCTATCATCATGCAGAGTCGGTATGCGTAAACACCAAAACTTAGATGTGTGGAAGGATGCCATGCTTCTGGTTACGTATATTTATCAGTTGACGGCGACGTTTCCAGATAATGAACGTTTTGGACTAACGGGACAGATGCGCCGTGCGGCAATTTCAGTGCCCAGCAACATTGCTGAAGGAGCTGCGCGAGGCAGTAAAGCTGAGTTCGTACGATTTCTTCATATAGCACGGGGCTCATTAAGTGAGCTTGATACGCAACTCATGCTTGCAGTACAGCTTAACCTGACCACTGAAGTCCATCAGGCATCTCAGCTGATAAATAGGGTATTTGCGTTGTTGGGTGGCCTAATACGGCATTTAAAAAACGAGGGGAGCTAGCGTGCGTAGAAAAAGGTAAAAAATAAGGAGCAAGCAGAAGGTGATATTTATCCTTCCATTTACTCCTTACTCAGTTAGCAATACTCGGCGCTAAAGGTAAACGGCGGTTAGTTTTCACTCCTCACCATTTACCCCTCACACCTTACATCACTGCAAATTAATGCTCAAACATGGCTGAGATGGACTCTTCGTTGCTGATACGACGAATCGCTTCGGCCAGCATTGGCGACAGTGACAACTGCTTCACTTTGCTCAACGACTTCATTTCTGCAGTCAAAGGCACAGAGTCTGTGATGATCACTTCATCAATCACTGAGTCTTTGATGTTCTGGTAGGCATTGCCTGAGAACACGGCGTGAGTCGCATAGGCGAACACGCGCTTGGCGCCACGTGCTTTTAGCGCTTCTGCGGCTTTGCACAAGGTGCCGCCGGTGTCGATCATGTCATCGACGATTACACAATCTCGACCTTCAACATCACCGATCAGGTTCATTACCTCAGAGACGTTGGCACGCGGACGACGCTTGTCGATAATGGCAATTTCGGTTTCATCCAACAATTTGGCCACGGCGCGGGCGCGCACGACACCACCGATGTCGGGAGAAACCACCACTGCATTTTGCAGGTTTTTAGACAGCATGTCTTCTAACAGCACAGGCGTGCCAAACACGTTGTCTACCGGCACATCGAAGAAACCTTGAATTTGCTCGGCGTGCAGATCAACGGTCAATACGCGGTCAACGCCCACGCTAGACAGGAAGTCGGCGACTACTTTAGCGGTAATAGGCACACGAGAAGAACGTACGCGACGGTCTTGGCGAGCATAACCAAAGTAGGGGATAACGGCGGTAATACGACCGGCAGATGCGCGACGCAGCGCATCTATCATCACAATCAATTCCATCAAGTTATCGTTGGTCGGTGCACAGGTCGATTGGATGATAAACACATCGCCGCCCCGTACATTTTCGTTGATTTGCACACTGATCTCACCGTCGCTAAAACGGCCAACATCGGCAGCACTCAGTTTAATGAACAAACGATCGGCGATACGTTGGGCGAGTTCCGGTGTAGCATTACCAGCAAACAGCTTCATGTCGGGCACGGTTGAAAACCTCAGGATTGTTTCATGGGTGGCGAGACTGGACGGGGCCGTGAACCCGTTATTACGAAAAACTACTTCGCTATCCAGCCCGTTTTAGAATTCGTGTCGTATAAAAGTGTATCTTACAGGATGTTGAGTCGGATAACTCAAACGGCGAGATGGCGTTAGCCTTACCACCTGTCGATCACACTTAACAGCCAATTAACTCTTGGAACAAGAGCGAAAATGGGCCCATCCCCATTTCCTGACATTGCTGTCGAGTTTGCCGTATGACTGCAGCTCTAACTTTAGTGTGTAAACCTCAATTAAAGCTGCGCTATGGCACTAATTAAAGGTGATTGATTGCAACCTTTGGCTACAAACCCCGACATTCCCTGTGGAGCCTTGGCCAGTATCGTTTGGGCCTCAAGCCGGCTGTCGAAACTGGCGAAGATACAGGCACCTGTGCCCGTCATTCTTGACGGCGCGTATTCTACCAACCAGCTAAGGAGCTTGGCAACCTCGGGGTGACGCTTTTTAACCAGCGGCTCGCAATCATTGCGCCACGGCGCTGTGAGCCATTGCGCCAAGCCTAGCGCTGGACTGTCGCGTATTAGCTCTGGGTCTTGAAAAATGTCGGCAGTAGAAACAGACACATTTGGGTGCAAGATTAGGTACCAAGGTTCAGGAGGAGAAGCGGGTGTTAACTGCTCACCCACGCCCTCGGCAAAGGCGGCGTGGCCTTGTATAAATACCGGCACATCGGCGCCTAAACGCAAGCCCAGAGTCGCCAGTTCGTTCGGACTCAAACCTAGCTGCCATAGGTGATTGAGTGCCAGCAGGGTAGTGGCCGCATCACTGGAGCCACCACCGAGTCCACCACCCATCGGCAAGCGTTTGGTTAGCTGGATCTGCGCGCCTTGTGTGCAACCTGTGTGGGCTTGCAGTAAGCGCGCCGCTTTGATGATCAGATTTTGCTCAGTTGCCACCTCGGGCAAATCCGCCTTCAGCACTAACTCGCCCTTGGGGGCTAAAGCGAACCCTAAGGTGTCGCCATAATCGACAAACTGAAACAGGGTTTGTAGATTGTGATAGCCGTCGTCACGGCGACCGGTAATGGTTAAAAATAAATTTAATTTAGCTGGCGCCGGTAGCAGTAGCATGGTGTTGGTTGCCTTTTATGAGAGCCAAAATGTATTTGCCTAGTGATCCACAGAGCAAACCTTTTTTGCAACGAAACCCACTAAATCCACGAAAAAATAGTGATCAGATCTGACTAAAGCCGGTGATGAGTGAGGATTAAGGATGAATGGGGCGAGCCGAAACAGTGCGCAGCGCTGTTCTGGACCTTCATTCAACATTAAAAATTCAACACTCAATACTCAATACTCAACATTGCGCTTTAGCTTGGTGCTGGGCGCTGCTTTTAAGCTATTTCAGTTCCCACTGGCTAATGGCTAAGCGCAGCTGAGTGTCGTCGTGGGTCAGATTAAGGCGACTCGGCAGCCAGAGGCCATTAATTTGCGTGTAGCCTAAGTATTCCAGCTGCCAACCGTGGGCGCGGATGGTTTTGGGGCGGTCATGCTCATCATAGGTCACCTTGTCGCCAACGCCTGGCAGGCCTTTGATCCAGTAAGATAATTGCTCCACCGGTAAATCCCAGCCCGTTAATTCTTGTACTAGGTCTCGAGCATTGGTCGCTTGATGCAGCTCGCCTTCGCTATCTATTAATTGCACCCTTTGGCCGTTGCGGCTTAAGTCAAAGACCCGTTTCCCCACCACGTTGGTGAGATTCATGCGGTAATCATTACTAGTTTGCCGCCAAAACAAACTTAAACTGCCGCGCTCATCGGGTGTAATAATGCCGAGCTTGGCGCTGAGCTGCCAATTTTGCAGTTGTGACAAGGTTTTTTGTTGCGCCTGCCAAGAGCCTGCTGGCGCCTGTTCAGCCTTGTAGGCACAGCCTGACAGCCATAATAGGCCCAATATTATCAGTAGATTACGCACGGTTAATCCTTAGCAAAAAATAGGTGGCCAGTATAAGGGCAAGCGTCGCGCCTTTTAAAGCCCTACTGTTTCTCGTACAATACTCGGCTATCTGAAAGATGTAACGAGCCGCGTACAACCCTCATGAGCCTGTTGGTACTGGGAATTAATCATAAGACAGCATCCGTCGCACTGCGCGAGCGGGTCGCATTTGGTCCTGAAGTTGCCCCTAGGGCGCTGCAGGAGTTGATGCGTACCCAAGGCGTAGGCGAGGCGGTGATCCTGTCCACTTGTAATCGCACCGAGCTCTATTGCAGTTTAGAGCCGGAGGGCGATAGCCATCTGGTGCGTATGTGGTTACAAGATTTTCATCAATTGGATGAAGCTGAGCTCAACACTTGCCTGTATCAATATCACGGTGAAGAGGCGGTGCGGCACTTAATGCGTGTGGCCTGTGGCCTCGACTCTTTAGTGCTGGGCGAGCCGCAAATTTTGGGACAGATGAAACTGGCCTATAACCAGTCGCAAAAAGTGGGCAGCCTTAAAGGCACACTGGACCGCATGTTCCAAAAAACCTTCTCAGTGGCGAAACGGGTGCGCACCGAAACCGAAATTGGCGCCAGTGCCGTGTCGGTGGCTTTTGCCGCCGTGAGTTTAGCCAAGCGCATCTTCTCGGATTTAAGCCACACCAAGGTGTTATTGGTGGGGGCCGGTGAAACCATTGAGCTGGTAGCGCGCCATTTAAAAGAGCAGTCGGTGAGCCAAATGATGGTGGCCAACCGCACGCTGGAGCGGGCGCAAACTTTGGCGAGCGAGTTTAATGCCCAAGTGATGACGCTGGAGCAAATTCCCGAATACCTGCCCAAGGCCGATATAGTCATCAGCTCTACCGCCAGCCCCTTGCCGATTATCGGTAAAGGCTTGGTGGAGCGAGCCTTGAAGGCGCGCCGCCAGCAACCGATTTTGTTTGTCGATATCGCAGTGCCGCGCGATATTGAGCCGGAAGTGGATGAGTTGAACGACGCGTATTTATATACGGTGGACGATCTGCAAGGCATAATTGAGCAGAATATGGCCACTCGCCAAGAGGCGGCGGGCCAAGCGGAAATTATCATAGAGGAAGAGCGTGACCACTTTATGGCTTGGTATCGATCCCTGGAGTCGGTCAAGCTCATTCAAGACTACCGCACCCACGCCGAGCAACTGCAGAGCCAAGAATTGATCTTGGCCCTGCAGGCCTTAGCGCAAGGTAAAGACAGCCAACAAGTAGTAGAGCGCTTGGCCCGTCGCCTGACCAATAAATTGATCCACACGCCGACTCGGGCGTTAAACCAAGCCGGCAAAGACGGCAATCAAGATTTGCTGACCGTGCTTGCCCATAATTTAAAACTTGGCCAGCATTAAATTCTAGCCAACACTCATAGCCACTCGGCGAGACCTGATGAATAAATCCATATTAAGAAAGCTGGAAGGCCTGCAAGAGCGCCACGAAGAGATTCAAGCGCTGCTTAGCGAAGCGTCAGTGATCAACAATCAAGAGCAATATCGCGCCCTCACCAAAGAATATTCCCAGCTCGAAGACATAGTGGGCTGCTATGGGCGCTACTGTCAGGCCGAAGCCGACTTGGCCGCCGGTGAAGAAATGCTGGCAGAAGATGACGCCGAAATGAAGGCTATGGCCGAAGAAGAAATTGAGGCCGCCAAAGAAACCATAGAGACGCTCAGCCATGAGCTGCAGATCTTGCTGCTGCCTAAAGATCCGAACGACGATAATAACTGCTTCTTAGAGTTGCGTGCCGGTGCGGGTGGTGATGAAGCGGCGATTTTTGCCGGCGACTTGTATCGTATGTATACCAAATACGCGGAACAACAGCGTTGGCAGATTGAAGTGGTGAGTGTGCACGAAGGCGAGCACGGCGGCTTTAAAGAACTGATTGCGCACATTACTGGCACAGGCGTGTACGGCAAGCTCAAGTTTGAGTCGGGCGGTCACCGCGTGCAGCGCGTGCCAGAAACCGAATCTCAGGGCCGCGTGCATACCTCTGCCTGTACCGTGGCCATTATGGCGGAAATTGCCGAAGCCGAAGCCATCACCATTAACCCCTCGGAAATTCGCGTCGATACTTTCCGCGCTTCCGGTGCCGGTGGTCAGCACGTTAACAAAACCGACTCCGCCATTCGTATCACTCACTTGCCAACGGGCTTAGTGGTGGAATGTCAGGATGGTCGCTCCCAGCATAAAAACCGGGCTCAGGCGATGAAGGTGCTGATCTCACGCCTAGCACAGCGCGAAGAAGATATTCGCCACGCCGCCGAGCAAGATGTACGCCGTAACCTGTTAAGTACCGGCGATCGCTCGGATCGTATTCGTACCTATAACTATCCCCAAGGCCGCGTCTCCGATCACCGCATCAACCTTACCTTGTATCGCTTACATGAAGTGTTGGAAGGAAATTTGGAGATGCTGACGCAGCCGATTCTGCAAGAACACCAAGCGGATATGCTGGCGGCCTTGGCTGATTATTAATGGCCTTGGCCTAGTTCTTATGACCTTGGCAGAGTATTCATGACCTTAAAAGAGTGGCGACACTGGTTGCGTGAGCAGCTTAAAGCGGGTGAATCGCCGGAGATAGATGCGGATGTGTTGCTCTGTCATGTATTGACGAAACCGCGCAGTTTTATCCTCGCTTGGCCGGAATATGAGTTGAGTGAGCCAGAGCTTGCCGCCTTGAAGATGCTCACGAAACGCCGCCAAATTGGTGAGCCCATCGCTCATTTAACTGGCGAGCGAGAGTTTTGGTCACTCAATCTCAAGGTGTCGCCCGACACCTTGATCCCCCGCCCCGACACCGAAATCATCATAGAAGCTGCCTTGGCACGTTTGCCTGATGCTCCCGCCACATTGGCGGATCTCGGCACTGGCACAGGTGCTATTGCGCTGGCGCTAAAAAGCGAACGTCCGCAAGATTCCATTTACGCCGTTGAATTTAATGCCAATGCGGCGGCACTGGCGCGGCTTAATAGCGAGCGTTTGAATTTGGCGATAGATGTGCGTCAAGGCAGCTGGTTTGAACCGCTAGCGGGCCTTAAATTTGACATGCTGTTGTCTAATCCGCCTTATATCGACGGCGCAGATCCGCATTTGCAAGAAGGTGACGTACGCTTTGAGCCGGCTTCTGCGTTGGTGGCCGAAGAGGCTGGCATGGCCGATTTGCGGCATTTGATCCGCCAAGCGCCAGAATATTTAAATGACAATGGTTGGCTGTTGCTGGAGCACGGTTGGCAGCAAGCGGCTTTGGTGCGCGATTATTTTACCGAGTTGGGGTTTCAGGCCGTAGCAACGCTGTGCGATTATGGCGATAACGAGCGTATTACCTTGGCTCAATGGCCTGGGAGGCAGCATGTCTAATAGTAATGAGTTTGCTAAAAATATCCTGCTTGAAATCGACGAGCTTGAAACCGATGAGCTTAAGACTAACGAGCTTGAAACCGACCAGCTTGAAACGGACTTGTTTGAAGTCGACGAGTTCGAAACAGCGTTGCCGAATTCCTGCATGTTAAAAACCACTATCAGCGATACTTGGCAGCGGGATGGCTTGCCGAACCTGATGATGCTGGCGATGGATGTAGTGGAAAGTCTATTTGGCCTTGAGGCGCGGGATCGCGGTGAAGTTGAACTGTTTGAGTTGGAAAGAGAGCTGGCCGACGAGCTCGACTCTCAACTAGGCTCTCTATCCGCTACCGATACCCGCCCTATTTCAGGCCAAGCGCTGCTGGCTGCCTTATACGGGCCGTTAGGTTTTGTGGGTGACTGGGAGCGCTTCTTTGCGGTGGATAACTGCTTAATGGATCGGGTGCTGAGCCGCCGCCGGGGTATTCCGGTGAGTATGGCGGTGCTGGTGCTGTATTTATGTGAACGCTTTGGCATTCGTGCAGAAGGTATTAGCTTTCCGGGCCACTTCTTAGTGCGCATATTTAATGAGCCCACGGCTAATAGCGACAGCGAGTCGGAGAGTACCGACAGCTGCGACATCATAGATCCTTTTACCGGCAAGGTATTAAGCCATCATCAGATAGAGCAATTGCTGCGCGGCGCGCGCGGTAACTTGGCGAAGCTTACGCCGCAACATTTAGTGCCTGCTGAGCCGTTAGAGGTGATCATGCGCCTGTTAAATGTGACTAAAGCGTCCTTTATTCATCATCAGCACTTTACCCATGCGCTGATGTGCAGCCAGTTGCTGTTAACGCTAAAGCCCGAGTGTCCGCTGGAGCGGCGTGACCGCGGATTTTTGTATGAGCAGCTCGAGTGCCATCAGTTAGCCGTGGATGACTTTGAATATTTTATTGAACAGTGCCCAGAAGATCCGCTGGCCGAGGTGCTTAAAATACAAGCACTGGCCTTGGATTTGCTGCCGTCTGTGCTGCACTAATGTCTTTGCACAACACCTTCTTCTTTAGGAATTGCGATGAAAACTGTTTATATCAACCAAATCCCCGTTGCTAACGATAAACCTTTTGTGTTGTTTGGCGGCATTAACGTGCTTGAGTCTCGCGACTTGGCACTGCGCTCGGCGGAGCACTTCGTTAAGGTGACTGAGAAGCTCGGCATTCCTTATGTGTTTAAAGCCAGCTGGGACAAAGCCAATCGCTCCTCCATTCATTCTTATCGCGGCCCAGGCCTTGAAGAGGGCATGAAGCTGCTGCAAGAAGTGAAAGATACGTTCAACGTGGCCATCATCACCGACTTGCACGAGCCTCATCAGGCGGCACCCGTGGCCGAAGTGGCCGATGTTATTCAGCTGCCGGCTTTCTTGGCGCGCCAAACCGACTTGGTGGAAGCCATGGCCAAGACGGGGCGAGTGATCAACATCAAGAAGCCGCAGTTTTTAAGCCCCGGGCAAATGAAAAATATCGTCGATAAGTTTATCGAATGCGGCAACGATCAACTCATGCTGTGCGAGCGTGGCGCCAACTTCGGTTACGACAATCTCGTGGTCGACATGCTGGGCTTTGGCGTGATGAAAAAAGCCACTGACGGCGCGCCTATTATTTTTGACGTCACTCATGCGCTGCAATGCCGCGACCCATTAGGTGAAGCTTCAGGTGGGCGCCGCGAGCAAATCGTCGACTTGGCTCGCGCAGGACTGGCCACCGGCATGGCCGGCTTGTTCTTAGAAGCGCACCCAGATCCAGCCAACGCCAAATGCGATGGCCCCAGCGCCTTGCCATTAGCCAAGTTAGAACCGTTTTTGGCGCAATTGAAAGCGCTCGACGATCTAATTAAGAGCTTTGCGCCGCTGGATACTTCGAACTGAATGTGAGGAGTGAAGCGTAAGGTGTGAGGGGGGTAAAGACAGAACTGCCAAGCACCAAACACTAAGCGCCCAGCACCGAGCGCCCAGCTCCGAGCTAAAAACAAACCCCGGGTCTGCATGCAGACGCGGGTTTTTTTATGTTTTGTTTTTGTAGTGTGCTAATTTATTCGGCACGGTTTGGTTTTTATTTTTTGTCTAAATATCCCGCTACGCGGCCGACGAAACTCTTTGTCTAACAAAAGTGCCGGACTACAAAATATACCGTTTTTTGTTTTTATGCCGCCTTCCTGATGGCCATCAGGATCTCGATGTTGGTTTTGTAGGCGAACGCTTGCTCTCGCATTACAACCCGGGCGTAAATCTTTAAACTCATATAAAAACCCCAAACCTAGGCTTGGGGTTTTGTTTTTCTTGCTACTCACTAAATCATGCGGATTAAGATTTGTGAGTGCCGAATTTTACTTTCAGTTTTTGGCTGGGCGCTTGGTGCTTGGCGCTGCATTTTTGTTATACAGCGCATTACTAAACTGCTCCTTGTTGGCGGCCAAATCGATGGGCGCGAAGTCATCGACGTTAATAGTGCGCAGCCGGCTTACCTCGGCGCGGGCTAACAAATCAGCTTCCTCTTTCATGATGATATCGGCGCTCAACGCCTCAACACCCAAGGCGTCTAAGCCGGTGAAGGGACGACGACCCAGCACATCGACAATTTTGTTAAAAATGGGCTCTGCCTGCTGAATATCGATAAAGGCTTGCTCTAACATACCCAGCGGATTGCCTTCCTCGGCGCTTAGATACAAGCCCTGAGCCAGCGCATCGCGCACAGGGCCAGATGTTTGTAAGCTACGAGCCACCTTATGATCCAAACGGTCCGAGGGCGGCACAAAAGGTGCACCCCACGGCATAATGAGCACCTTTAACAACTTGCCGATAATCGGTGAGGGGAAATTATCAAGCAGTTCGACTAAGGCCATTTGCGCCTGATATAAGCCGTCTTGGCAGGCCCAGTGCACCAGTGGCAGCAATGCCTCGGGGCGTCCCTCATCGTTAAAGCGCTTTAGAGTCGCGGACACTAAATACAGCTGGCTGAGCACGTCGCCTAAGCGCGCCGATAAGCGCTCTTTGCGTTTTAGCTCGCCGCCAAGTGTGGCCATGGCTACATCTGATAAGAAGCTTAAGTTGGCACTTAAGCGATTCATTTGGCGATAGTAGGGCGCGGTGGCGTCGCTTACCGGTGTCGAGCTAAAGCGGGCATTGGTTAAGCCTAACCAGAAGCTGCGCACCTTGTTGCTGATGGCAAAGCCTAGGTGGCTAAATACGGCTGCATCAAATTGAGCCAACGCCTTTTGTGCATCTGGCTCTTGTACCGAGAGCATTTCTTTTAGCACATAAGGATGACAGCGGATGGCCCCTTGGCCGTAAATGATCATGCTGCGGGTCAGAATATTGGCGCCTTCTACTGTGATGGCGATGGGGGCGCCCTGATAGCCGCGCGCCAAGTAATTATTAGGGCCTAGGCAAATGCCTTTGCCGCCGTGAATGTCCATGGCGTCAATTAAGCTTTGTTGACTGCGATGAGTGAGATGATATTTAACGATGGCCGAAATCACCGAGGGCTTTTCGCCCAGATCGATCCCCGTTACTGTGAGCATGCTTGCCGCATCCGACAAATAGGCATTACCGCCGAGGCGTGCCAACGGCGCTTCAATGCCTTCCATCTTGCCGATGGGCATGCGGAACTGGCGACGAATGCGGCTGTAAGCGCCGGACGCCAAGGCCGAGAGTCGCGTGCCGGCGGTGCCGGTGGAGGGCAGGGTAATACCGCGACCCACCGACAAACACTCGGTCAACATACGCCAGCCTTGGCCAGCCATATCCGGCCCGCCGATAATAAAGCTCAGGGGCACGAACACGTCTTTGCCCTGTGTGGGGCCATTTTGAAAAGGGACGTTCAGTGGCAAGTGGCGTCGACCAATCGTAATCCCAGGCAAGTCTGTGGGGATCAAGGCACAGGTAATGCCTAAATGCGGCTTATCGCCCAACAAGCCGTCTGGATCGTGCAGCTTAAAGGCTAAGCCTAAGACGGTGGCTATGGGGGCCAGCGTAATGTAGCGCTTGTTCCAGTTAAGGCGCATACCCAGCACTTGCTCGCCTTGCCAGTCGCCCATAACGATCACGCCGGTATCGGGAATGGCTCCGGCATCGGATCCGGCTTCTGGGCCGGTGAGTGCGAAGCAGGGGATGTCTTCGCCCGCCGCTAAGCGCGGTAAATAATAGTCTTTTTGCTCAGGTGTGCCGTAATGCTGCAGTAATTCGCCTGGGCCTAAGGAATTCGGCACGCCGACGGTGGAGGCCAGTACGGCACTGGTGCCACACAGCTTTTGTAATACCCGAGACTGGGCATAAGCCGAAAATTCTAAGCCGCCATACTGTTTTTCGATGATCATGGCGAAAAACTTATGTTCTTTTAAGTAGGCCCACACCTCGGGGGAAAGATCCGCCAACTCGTGGGTTACTTCCCAGTCGTTAGTCATGCGACAGACCTCATCAACCGGCCCGTCAATAAAGGCTTGCTCTTCAGCGCTCAGTTGCGGCCTAGGATAATTATGCAGCGTTTGCCAATTCGGTTTGCCGCGAAACAGCTCGGCTTCCCACCAAGTGGTGCCGGCTTCGATGGCTTCGCGCTCCGTGGTCGACATCTCCGGCATTATGCCTTTATAGACGCGAAACATGGGCGTACTGAGTAAGCTGATACGCAGCGGTAATAGGTTTAATACTCCCGCCACCACGGCAAACACCAGCCAGCTCGCAGCACCCACTTCACCCCAAAAGGTACCGGCTAATAACAGCACGGCGCTAAACAGCGTGAAACGTTGCAAGCTAGCTCGGCGGTAAGCCAATACTCCCCATACCAGTACTAACAGCAGTAGGGTAATCATCAATAACTCCTTGTCCGCGGCCGTGGATCAACTTGGGTTAAGTTGCTGTGGTCTGACCTGTCTTTGCAATTAGTTGTAAATCATACAAATGTTTAAATCAAGTTAATGGCGATCAGTAAAGTGTTAAATGTGAGGGCAAATGAAAGTATAAACGCCAGCCTTACTTGCAGCTGATTTTATGTGTTCTACTGCCATATGCTCTGGCACTATGTTTAGGCCATGCTTCCCGCTGTGGGTGACTTATGCCAAAATAGCTTTTTATCGTAACTGAGAGGCAATTTCATGTATCAGGATCTGATCCGTAGCGAACTGACCGAAGCCAGTGAAGTGCTCAATCGCTTCTTAGCCGATGACGCTAATCTGCAAGCCATAGAACAAGCCGCCAAGTTATTGGCCGAGCGCTTTAAAGCCGGTGGTAAGGTTTTGTCTTGTGGTAACGGTGGCTCCCATTGCGATGCCATGCATTTTGCCGAAGAGCTGACTGGTCGTTATCGCGAGAATCGCCCGGGTTATGCGGCGATTGCTATTTCAGATCCCAGCCACCTTTCTTGCGTGGCCAACGACTTTGGCTTTGAGTTTGTGTTTTCGCGCTACTTAGAAGCCGTCGGCCAATCGGGAGACGTGCTGTTTGGCTTGTCGACCAGCGGTAATTCAAAAAATATTATCAACGCCATTAGTGCGGCTAAAGCCAAAGGCATTAAGGTGATTGCACTGACCGGTAAAGACGGCGGTCAAATGGCCGGTTTGGCGGACATAGAAATTCGCGTGCCGCACTTTGGCTATGCGGATCGCATTCAAGAAGTGCACATTAAGATTATTCATATCTTGATCCAATTGGTCGAAAAAGAAATGGAGCATGCGTAACCACTATGTGTGAACTGCTAGGTATGAGCGCCAATGTGCCCACGGATATTTGCTTTAGCTTTACCGGCTTAATGCAAAGAGGTGGCCGAACCGGTCCTCATAAAGATGGCTGGGGCATTGTCTTTTACGAAGGCAAGGGCTTGCGTACCTTTAAAGATCCTAACCCTTCTAGTCAGTCGCGCATCGCCAAATTGGTACAAGAATATCCGATTAAAAGCTGCTCCGTGATAAGCCATATTCGCCAAGCAAACCGCGGCGGCATAGCGCTGGAAAATACCCATCCTTTTACCCGTGAGTTATGGGGCCGTTATTGGACCTTCGCTCATAATGGTCAGCTCACTGATTACAGTCATCTTGAAACCGGTCGTCATAATCCGGTGGGAGAAACCGACAGTGAATTGGCTTTTTGTTGGATTTTGGATGCCATGGAGCGCCAATATCCCACTAAGCCTCAAGATGCGGCGGCCATGAAAGAGATGTTTAATTACGTGGCCAGCCTCTGTGATCAGCTGCGCGCCTTGGGCGTGTTTAATATGCTGCTCAGCGACGGCGAATACTTGATGACCTATTGCACCAATAATTTGCATTGGCTGACGCGCCGCGCGCCCTTTGGCCCGGCACGCCTAATCGATGAAGACGTGGAAATCGACTTTCAAAAAGAAACCACGGCCAATGACGTAGTAACCGTGATTGCCACCCAGCCGTTGACCCACGATGAACCTTGGCAAAAAATGCAGCCCGGCGAGTTTAATTTATTCTTATTGGGTGAGCGCATCTCGGCGACGGATTTAACCTAATAGGTGAAGAGTGAAGAGTGAAGAGTGAAGAGTGAAGAGTGAAGAGTGAAGAGGAAAGATTGCATCTAAACCCGAGATCTAAAGGCTGTTCGCTGCGCTTGTTTACTGTGCTTGGCGTTACGCGCTGTTAACACTCGTCCACTTCACTCTTTACCCTTCACGTTCTCTGCCGTGGCAAACACATTTTAAAAATGGGATAGCCGAATGACAAAAACCAAGATTATTGCTTTTTCTGGCAGCTTACGAGCCGCCTCTTTTAACACTCAGGTCATTAAGGCGGCGCAACAGCTGGCGCCTGAGGGCTGTGAGATTGAGTTGATCGACTACTCAGCCCTGCCTTTATATAACCAAGATCAAGCGGATCAATGCACGCCACTCTTGGTGTTGGACATTGCGGAAAAAGTACGGGCAGCAGATGCTATTCTGTGGGCCACGCCCGAATATAACTATTCGCTGCCGGGCGCCTTAAAAAACCTCATTGACTGGTTATCTCGCCAAGCGCCCCAGCCATTGGCAGGCAAACCGGCGGCCATTATCAGCGCCAGCATGGGCCTGTTGGGTGGTGCCCGTGTGCAATATCATTTACGGCAAATTTTGGTGTGCTTAGATGTGCATGTGCTGAATAAGCCCGAGATCATGATAGGGCTTGCCCATGAAAAATTTGATGCCCAAGGCCAGTTGCTTGATGAGAAAACACAAACACTGATCGCCACGCAAATGCAGGCGTTATGCGCGTTTAGCAAGCAGTTGGATTAAAGTTGGGCGCTGCTTTTTAGGCCCTTATGCTGTCTTTGCGAGCGCAGCGAAGTAATCCATGCTACAAGTTTGCCCAGAGCCAAACATGGATTGCCGCGTCGTTACACTCCTCGCAACGACCAAGGGGTTGGGCTCTGGCTTTTTGTAGGGGCGAATTTATTCGACCGGTTTGGGGGCGGAGCTAGAATTGTTGATCCAATAAATAGCCACGGATTGTACTCTTCATTCTTAACAGCTTTTATTCAGATGTGATCACTCTTTTTCCGTGCGTTGCGCGTTCTTCCGTTGCAAAAAATCTTGAGTCTCTAAGCGGTAGGTCACTCACCCGCATCGGTTATACCGTGCGGTTTAAGCATGAGAGGCTTCAAGCTTGGGCTTATTAATGATCTGTAAGTAGCTGAGCGCCCACATCACTAAACCCCCAGCAAATAATGCCGCGGCCACATAACCGGTCTGATTGGGCATTGCACCTTCTGCAATCACAATGCCACCTACCCAAGGGCCAATGGCATTGGCAATATTAAAGGCACATTGTACCAGCGCCCCTATCATGGCGTGGCCATTAGGTGACACATCCATCAACAAGGTTTGGATCAAGGTGGCTAAGCCAAGACTGCAGCCGATAAAAAATATCACCCCATAAAGCAGCCAAATATGATGGCTGGCCGTGACATAGGCCAGCGCAAAGATGATAGTGCCCACCAATACTAGCCCCGTGGTGTTAATGGCCGATTTATCGGCGGCTTTTCCCAACACATAATTACCCAGCGTGGAGCCGATGCCAAACATCACCATGGCGATGGAAATGGTGTAGGCGGGGGTGTCGGTGACCTGCAAAATGGTGTCGGCAATGTAGGTGTAAATACAAAACACGCCGCCAAAACCTATGATCACTATGCCTAAAATAGACCACACCAGTTTGTTTTTGAGTACGCCAAATTGGTTGAGCAGATTAGACGGCTGGCTGTTTTTTACGTTGGGCACAAATCGATAAACGCAGATAAAGGCGATGAAAGACAAGAATCCAGCACCGGCTAAACAATAACGCCAGCTTAAATACTGCCCGACTAAGGTCACTATGGGCACGCCGACAATGGTGGCTATGGTTAACCCCATAAAGACTTTCGACATAAAGCTGGCGCGTTGGCCTTGGGGCGCAATCTCTGCCGCTAATAAAATCGCCGCACCAAAATAGGCGCCATGGGGCAGGCCGCTTAAAAACCGAAACACCACCAATTGCTCAAGTGAGTTGGCGAAGGCGCTTAAGCTATTGGCCAAGCACATTAAACTTAAAAAGATCAGCAGTGCGGTGCGTTTTCTCATGTTAGCGCTGGCCAACATTAAAATGGGCGCGCCCACCACCACGCCTATGGCATAGGCACTAATCGCATAACCGCTTTGAGCGGGTGTGGAACTAAAGGTGTCACTGATCAGTGGCAACATGGGCATCATGGAGAATTCAGACAGCCCTAAAATAAAGGTACCGAGCGCGAGCACCACCAAAATGGCGCTTCTATTAAGTTGACGAGAAACTGGCGTTACCTCTGCCATAAAACCACCTTAAAAAATAATATCTATAAATGACCGTCTAAAAACAAAACCCCGAGCCTCACGGTTCGGGGTTTTTTCTAGCTTCTAGCTTAAGGCTATTTTTTATTCTTGCGCATAACCTTGGGCGGGCAAAAGCGCGCCGTCTAGGTAGGCTTTGCCTTGTTGCATCACGGCGCGGCCATCGCAGAACCAGCGAACCGTCAGCGGATAAATAGCATGCTCTTGTACTTGCACTCGCTGGGCCAGGCTTTGTGCATCATCATCTTCAAACACAGGTACCCGTGCTTGAAGAATAACCGGGCCACCATCCAGCTCTTCGGTAACAAAGTGCACGCTGCAACCGTGCTCTGCATCACCCGCATCAAGGGCTTTTTGATGAGTGTGTAAACCTTGATAGCGGGGCAGCAAAGATGGATGAATATTCAGTAAGCGATTTTGATAATGGCGCACAAACTCAGGCGTTAAAATACGCATAAAGCCGGCTAACACCACCAAATTCGGCTGATATTCATCTATGGCTTGCATCAGCGCCCTATCAAAGCTCGCGCGATCTGCATAATCCGCATTTGCCACTACCTGAGTCTTGATACCGGCGAGTTTGGCACGGGCCAAGCCGTAGGCATCGGCCTTATTGCTGACAACTCCGACTATTTCTCCGCCCAGCTGATTTGTGTCAGACTGATCGAGCAAGGCCTGTAAGTTACTGCCGTTGCCTGAGATCAGTACTACTATTCGCGTCGAGGGTCGAGTGGCAGAACTGCGGTTCATTTAATCTCAACCTGCTCTTCGCCCTCGGCGGCATTATCAATGCTACCAATTAACCAACACTGCTCGCCTTGGTCTTGCATAAATTTAACCGCGTCTGCCGCTTGGTCAGCAGGCAGGGCGATTACCATGCCCACACCACAGTTAAAGGTGCGATACATTTCTTTGGTTTCTACGTTACCGGCAGTTTGTAACCAGCTAAACACTTCTGGCCACTGCCAGCTGGCGCCATCGACGAGGGCTTTAGTGCCTTTTGGCAACACGCGAGGAATGTTTTCCCAGAAGCCGCCACCGGTAATGTGGCTTAGCGCGTGAATGTCGAACTGCTTGATAAGCTCTAATACCGGCTTTACGTAGATGCGGGTTGGCTCCATCAAGGCATCGGCCAAGGTAGCGTCACCTAATGGCTGCTGCAGATCCGCTTTGCTCACTTCTAAAATTTTGCGGATCAAAGAGAAACCGTTGGAGTGCGGGCCGCTTGATGCCAAAGCAATCAGCGCATCACCGGCAGCCACTTTAGTACCATCGATAATGTCGCTTTTTTCCACTACGCCTACGCAAAAGCCAGCTAAGTCGTAATCGCCAGCATGATACATGCCGGGCATTTCGGCGGTTTCGCCGCCAATTAAGGCACAACCGCTCAGCTCACAGCCCACACCTATGCCGGTGACCACTTCGGCCGCCGCATCTACGTCTAACTTGCCGGTGGCATAGTAGTCGAGGAAAAACAGTGGCTCGCCGCCTTGAACGATCAAGTCGTTCACGCACATGGCTACCAGATCTATGCCCACGCCTTGGTGGCGTTTTAGGTCAATCGCCAAGCGCAACTTAGTGCCCACGCCGTCGGTGCCGGCGACTAATACCGGTTCTTTGTAGCCGGTGGGTAGCTGGCATAAAGCGCCAAAGCCCCCGAGTCCGCCCATTACTTCAGGGCGATGTGTGCGACGGCTAACGCCTTTGATGCGTTCAACCAGTGCATTACCAGCATCGATATCAACACCAGCGTCTTTGTAGCTCAGGGGTTTGTTCTGCGTCACGAGTGGTTACCTTGTCATTATTGGGGGGAGCGGACTTGTCTAGCTGCGGATGCCGACTATGCTGGCCTCATTTGGGGTTCGGCATTAGCACTGTGCACGGCAATTGCATCTGCGAGTCACGGTTTCGGTCGCTATTCTAATTTAATGCGCCAAGCAGTGCTACCTAACTGACAGCCGTAAACTATAAGCTTTGAGCCGTTAGTTAAAGAAAACAGTAATATCGTCTTTGGTAATGGCAGCCTTAGCGGCTAAATTTTGCGTAGTAGCTAAGGTATCAGTCTAACTTTGGCCACCAAACCAAGGCAGTGCTAGGTGTAATGAGTAACGCCAGCCAACCTTCACACATCAGGGATTGCTGGCGTATTACTGGTTTAAAGGTGGTTTAAAGGTGGGTTAATGGTTAATGGTTACTGGAGCCTGCTTTGCGGTGAGTGCGCTAAAAATCTGCCGCTGGATATTATTCTGTGCTAAAATTTTGCGGTTTTTTGCGCATGGTCGTGAATGCAAATTCGAGTGGGAGAAGGTGAATGAAAGTCGTTGAAGTTAAGCACCCTTTGGTGAAACACAAGTTAGGGCTAATGCGCGAAGCCGACATTAGCACCAAACGCTTTCGTGAGCTGGCCAGAGAAGTCGGTAGCCTGCTGACCTATGAAGCCACCGCCGATTTTGAGACCGAAAAAACCACCATTGAAGGCTGGAACGGCCCCACGCTTGTTGACCAGCTAAAAGGTAAAAAGGTGACGGTAGTGCCTATCTTACGTGCCGGTTTAGGCATGATGGACGGCGTGCTGGAGCATATGCCGGGCGCACGAGTCAGCGTAGTGGGCGTGTATCGGGACGAAGAAACCCTGCAGCCGGTGCACTATTTCAATAAGTTGGTGAGCCATATCGATGAGCGCATCGCCTTGATCGTGGACCCTATGTTGGCCACCGGTGGCTCCATGATTGCCACTATCGACTTGCTGAAAGAAAAAGGCTGTCGCCACTTTAAGGTAATAGTGCTGGTGGCCGCTCCCGAGGGGTTAAAGGCATTAGAAGCCGCACACCCTGAGGTAGAGCTGTATTGCGCGGGCATAGATGAGCGCCTCGACGAGAATGGCTACATCATCCCGGGCTTGGGTGACGCGGGCGATAAAATATTTGGTACTAAATAAGCGAAAAACCGGCAATGGCCGGTTTTTTTCCGCCTACATTTACGCAAGGTCAGATCCATGAGTTCACAACCCCACACACCCGCGCCCAGCTCAACGCCTCCGGCTAACCCTCAACCGTTAAGCCCTCAATCGTCAGCGGTTGAGTCACGGCTGCACCAAGCGTTAGCTGGCTCACAAATGTTGTTTGTGGCTTTTGGCGCCTTGGTGTTGATGCCACTTATTACAGGTCTTGATCCTAACGTGGCCTTGTTTACCGCCGGCATGGGCACCTTGGTGTTTCAGCTGTGTACTAAACGCCAAGTGCCGATTTTTTTAGCCTCTTCGTTTGCTTTTATCGCCCCCATTTTATACGGCGTACAAACTTGGGGCATACCGGCCACCATGAGCGGCATTATGGCGGCGGGCTTTATGTATGTGTTGCTCAGCCAGCTGATCCGCTGGCGGGGTACCGCCTTGCTCACTCGGCTTTTACCCCCTGTGGTCGTGGGCCCGGTGATCATGGTGATAGGACTTGGCTTGGCGCCGATGGCGGTGAACATGGCCATTGGCAAGACGGGGGATGGCTCAGCTGTATTAATTGAGCACGATATCGCGCTCTGGCTATCTTTGCCGGCGCTGCTCACTACCTTATTGGTGTCGACCATGGCCAAAGGCGTGTTTCGCTTGGTGCCGATTAGTGCCGGTATTGCGGTGGGGTATGGCTTAGCGCTCGGGTTTGGGGTGGTAGACTTTGCTCCGGTACAAAACGCGGCTTGGATTTCTATGCCGCACTTTGTCGCCCCAGAGTGGCACTGGCAGGCGGTGCTGTTTATGTTACCCGTGGCCATAGCGCCGGCCATCGAACATATTGGTGATATCTTGGCCATCAGCTCAGTGACAGGTAAAGACTATCTGAAGAAGCCGGGTCTGCATCGCACTATCTTAGGTGACGGTTTAGCGACCATGGGGGCGTCATGTTTTGGTGGCCCTCCTAACACCACCTACTCTGAAGTCACGGGGGCTGTGATGCTCACCAAAAACTTTAATCCGGTGATCATGACCTGGGCGGCAGGCTTTGCCATAGTGCTCGCCTTCGTCGGTAAGTTTGGCGCGCTTATGCTGAGCATTCCCACCCCTGTGATGGGCGGCATCATGATTTTACTGTTCGGCTCCATTGCGACCGTAGGCTTAAACAGTTTGATCAAGCATCAGGTGGACTTATCGCAGGCCCGTAACTTATGCATAGTGGCAGTGATTTTGATCTTCGGCATCGGCGGCATGGCCTTTGGTATCGGTGGCTTTAGCCTACAAGGCATCAGCTTATGCGGTATAGTCGGCATCTTATTGAATCTGATCTTACCGAAAACACGCCCTAACTAGTCTGGTTTGTGAAAGCCACTGGTTTGTAAAAACAGTGCTAGTTAAGATGGACTCCCGCTTATTAAAGATGGCGAACAGATATTGATAAATTTCTTACTGCGCCCCTCTGCCGCCGCTGCCAAATGTGGCCCCAGCAAGGAGCATGGCTAACATGAGTAGCGATGACGAGCCGACTCAGCCAACGCAACTGGCACTGGCGGTGCAACTGCCCGACGATGAAACCTTTGCCAGTTTTTATACCGGTGATAATGCCCAGCTGATCACGGCGCTTAAAAACGCCGCCATTGGCCAAGGCGATGACTTGCTCTATTTTTGGGGGCAAGAGGGCAGTGGCCGTTCGCACTTATTGCACGCGGCCTGTGCCGAGTTGGATGGTGAGCAGGATGCCGCAGGCTATATCTCGTTGGACTTGCACGCGCAAATGTCGCCCCAGATGCTGGATGGCATGGAGCACTTAGCACTGGTTTGTTTAGATAATCTGGATGCCATCGCAGGCGTTACCGCTTGGGAGCAGGCGGTGTTTAACTTCTTTAACCGTCGCCATTTTAATCGTCTTAATGAGCAGGGCCTAGGCTCCTTGGTGGTGAGTGCCAATAATGCGCCGCGCCATTTAGGGTTAGCGCTGCCAGATCTGGCCTCGCGCCTCGACTGGGGCGTGGCCTATCAGCTCAAACCGCTCGATGATGAGGGTAAACTTAGCGCCCTGCAGCTGCGCTCAGAATTGCGTGGCTTTAAGCTACCCACAGATGTAGGGCGGTTTTTACTCAGTCGCTTGTCGCGAGACATGAGCACCTTGCTCGCGGCGCTAGACTTACTCGACAACGCCTCGTTTCAAGCCAAGCGCAAACTCAGCGTTCCTTTCGCCAAAGAAGTGTTGGGGTTTTAAGCGAAGGTGAGGTGTGAGGAGTAAATAGTGAAGCGGACGAGACAAGTCCAAACATATCAAACCTAATCCTATTCTGTAGTGAAGGAGTTTTTAAGCTAAAGGGTTGGCTTATGTTTAACCCTTTCCACTTTACCCTTCACTCTTCACCTTGTTTTCACCTTCGGCTCCATCGCTAAAAACGCGCGCACTTCTTCCACTCGCGCTTGAGTATCTTGATAGCCCAAGGCGATTAGCTCGCGACAATAATCTTGTTCAAATAATAAGAAACTCGACAGGCCTGTAGCATCGCCGGCGTTCACACCAAATAGGCGTAACAAAGTGCGAATATTTTGAGGCAATTTATGAAAATGCTTATGGGTCAGCTCGTCCAAGTTTTTACTGGGCTTGAGCACGAGATTGTCGATATGACGCAAGCCTAATTGGTCCCGTTTGCGCTCTGGCACCAACTTAATGGTGTTATTGACGCGCTGTAGCCGCTCTATATCTGAGGTTAGCGCATCGGTAAATACCGTATCTAACAAGTGACCGGCAATGTCTGAGCTGCTGGGATCGCTGGGCAGGGTATCTGCACTGTGTTCATCGGGCGCCAGACTCACAATTAAGATGCGTTTAGCGCCTAAATGAATCGCCGGACTCAGTGGGTTTAATTGATGAATGGAACCATCACCGTAATGGTGGTTTTGCAGCCGACAGGGCTTAAACACAAAGGGCAAAGCACTGCTGGCCATTAAATGGGGCGGCATAATAATAGCAGAACGACCAGAACGGCCAGATCTTGCCCAAGGCTCATGATAGGGGCGGCCTTGATAGAAGGTGGTGGAATCACCGGTATTGTAATTAGAAGCGGTGACAGCCAACACTTCTAGGGCGCCATACAGCAAGTTATTATCGATGCGCTGAAAGTCGATAAGCTTTTCTAATAACCGCTCCAGCGGGCTGTTATCAAACCAAGGTAGGGCAATTTGACTGGGTTTACCGATAGCGCCAAAAAATAGGCTTTTCAGTGAATGGCTGACTACCTTGCCTACTTGTAGGCGCAGCACATCTTCGGTGTGCAAATTGCCCCATATATATTCGAGTTTGCGTACCCCAAGGTGAAAGCAAGAAGCGTAACAGGCCAACGCCGTGGCATTAATGGCGCCTGCCGAGGTGCCACATAAAATGGGAAAAGGAATCGCTTGGCCCCGCGGAAAACACTCGGCAATGGCCTTTAGTACGCCCACTTGATAGGCGGCTCGGGCACCGCCGCCGGTCAGAACTAAGGCACAGCCATTGCTTGCTTCAGAGTCCATATATACCTCCCTTTTCGCCCAGTATAAGGGTTTGGTTATCAAGCACAAAGCCAAGCTTGTAACAAGGTTGTTAAGTGTGAACTGCACCGTGAATGGAGGCTTGTAGCCGCCATGTTTTATATAAGAATCAGTCGGCGGTTCTGCGCAGCTGGCTGTTAGAGACAGCGCCGATCATTAAGTTAAAGATAAACACCAGACCGTGGCGAATAAATTGCCACCTACAAAATAACCGTACCCTGTAGCCGCCAATTTATTCGGCGGGCCAGCGCAGCTGGCTTATTTAAATGACAACACAAAACCGAGCTAACAGTTTTTAAATTGAGGTCATAAAAAAACACCCCCATGCTGAGCATGGAGGTGTCTTGGTTTAGCTAGGCGCTTGGCGCTATGCCTTAACTTTTAATCGCCGCCGTTAACTTGGCCACTATCTCGGTTAATGCCACTTCGGATTTTTCACCCTCGCGGCGGGTTTTGTATTCCACCACGCCATTCTCTAAGCTGCGATCGCCAATGATAATGTGATGCGGCACACCTAACAGCTCCATATCGGCAAACATCACGCCCGGGCGTTCTTTGCGGTCATCAAATAATACTTCGATGCCAGCAGCGGTCAGCTCGTCATAGATCTGGGTGGCGGCGTCGGCCACGGCCTGAGATTTTTGCATGTTCATCGGAATAATAGCCACTTGGAACGGGGCTATGGCTGCGGGCCAAATAATGCCGCGCTGGTCATGGTTTTGTTCGATGGCCGCCGCCACTATGCGTGACACGCCAATGCCATAACAACCCATCTCCAAGATGGTCGACTTGCCTTGCTCGTTTAACACGCTGGCGTTCATCTTGCTGGAATAGTTATTGCCCAGCTGGAAGATGTGGCCCACTTCTATACCGCGCTTAATGTGCAGCACGCCTTTACCGCACGGGCTGGCATCGCCTTCCTGCACGTTGCGCAGATCTGCCACTTCACTAAGCTCAAGATCTCGGCCCCAGTTAATGCCAAAGTAGTGCTGGTCATCAACATTGGCACCGGCGGCAAAATCATTCATCACCGCCACTGAGCGGTCGGCAATGAAAGGCACATTCAGTTTAACGGGGCCAATAGAACCTGGGCCCGCGCCGATCAGCTCGCGAATTTCGGCTTCAGTGGCGAAGGTCAGCGGGCTGGCCACTTGGGCTAGCTTCTCGGCTTTAATTTCGTTTAGTTCATGGTCGCCGCGCACTAACAGCGCCACCAAGGCACACTCTTGGCCTTCAGCCGCGTGTACCAGCAAGGTTTTCACTGTGTGCTTAATATCGAGCTTAAACTGCTCGACCAATTCATTGATGGTTTTCGCGTTTGGCGTAGCGACCAAGGTCATCTCTTGAGTCGCGGCGTCTGCCTGAGCCTTAGGCGCCAGTGCTTCGGCCATTTCAATGTTGGCCGCGTAATCAGACTCTGAGGAGAAAGCGATGTCGTCTTCACCGCTTTGGGCTAGCACGTGAAACTCATGAGAGGCACTGCCGCCAATGGCACCTGTGTCCGCCAATACGGCTCTAAAGTCTAAGCCCATGCGCTCGAAGATGCGGCTGTAAGCTTGATACATGTCTTGATAGGTCTGCTCTAAGCACGCTTGCGTAGTATGGAAAGAGTAAGCATCTTTCATGATGAATTCGCGGGAGCGCATCACGCCAAAACGAGGACGTACTTCATCCCGAAACTTAGTTTGTACCTGATACAAATTCAGTGGCAGCTGCTTATAAGACGACACTTCGTTGCGCACTACGGCGGTGATCACTTCTTCGTGGGTAGGGCCCAATACGAAACCGCGATCGTTGCGGTCTTTGATGCGCAGCAATTCAGGGCCAAATTTGTCCCAACGGCCAGTTTCGTGCCACAGCTCGGCGGGTTGCACTACCGGCATCAGCATTTCGATGGCGCCGGCGCGGTTCATTTCTTCGCGCACTATGGCTGCCACTTTATTCAATACCCGCAGGCCGCTGGGCAGCCAAGTGTAGAGGCCTGAGGCCAAACGGCGGATCATACCCGCGCGCAGCATCAGCTGATGGCTGATAACTTCCGCATCGCTGGGGGTTTCTTTAAGAGTGGAAAGCAAGTAGTGACTGGTGCGCATGTGCTGAAACCTTATTGTGCTGAATAACCCTAAGCAAGCTGAGCTCAGGGCTGAGCTGAAAACGAAAGAGGTTAATTGTAGCAGGCGGCCCTCTGGTGCCAAAGCGCAAAGTAAGGCCGCATTTACTGAAAGCAGGGCTGCACTTATTGAAAGTAGGGCGGCACCTATTGGTTGTCGGGCATCACATTTAGGCTAAGCACCCGCGTTAGGTGGCCAAATACTTCAAAACGCACGTTGTAATGATACAAACGTACGCCATATTCTTGCCAATGTTGTTGCTGGCGCTTATAGGCGGGGCGCGGGTCTTGCGCCAACACTTCGCTAATAAACTGTCGTAAATTAGGGATGTGCGAGCGTGCACAGCTCAGCTCGGCGGCGGGGGTAAAGATCACCTCCATGTTTAAGTCCGGTGGCGCAGGCGCAAAACCGCCGTGGGCATCGGGCACGGCATCAGCCCAAGGCAAATAGGGCTTAATGTCTACCACAGGTGTGCCGTCCACCAAGTCCACACCGCCCAGCTCCAGCCACACCTTATTGCCGTCTTTACACATATCCAGCAAGCGCACCACAGACAACCCCAGCGGATTAGGCCTAAAGGTGGATCGGGTGGCAAACACGCCCACGCGCTCGTTGCCGCCTAAACGTGGCGGGCGCACCGTGGGGTTCCAGCCTTGGTCTTGGGTTTGATGAAACACAAACACCAGCCACAAGTGGCTGAATTCCGCCAAACCACGAAAGGCGCTCGGTTCATTATAGGGCGGCAGCATTTCCAGCCGCGCCTGCGCTTGGCTGACTAAACCGGGCTGGCGTGGCACCGCAAATTTTTCTTTATAGGGCGAGCGAATAATGCCGATCGGATCCAAGGTCAGTGGCTTACCTTCGCTTGGCAGAGCTTCACCTGGTAAGGGTGCTGACATTACTTAGCCACCTTTAAGGCTTGGCCGCTGCATAACACTTGCTCTAAACAGCCCGGCATATCGGCAAAGTGAATACAGCGGTCAAGCAAGAGGCCATTGGCGCCCATATCGGCGGCTCGGCGGCGAATGCTGGCTCGGGCATCGGCTTCTTTGGGTGTCGCATCTGAGGCTTTAATCTGACAGGCTTCGCCTTCTACCGAGCCCAGTGTCACGTAGTTAAGGTTGCTCAACTGGTCTTTGTTGTACAAGGTAACATCGTTGCCTTTGTAATAATCTTTAATGCCTTCAGGCGACACATTACTGTTAAAGCCCCAATTACCCGCACAACCAGATAATGCCAACGCCAGTAAGGCGGCTCCAACTAGACGTAATTGCATATGATAAGTCCTTAATTTTTAAAAGAAGCAGCGGCTATTTTGCACCAAGCTCGCGTATTAGGTCGAATGATATTGGTAAACACCCGTTAAGAGTAGCTAATTCAGGCGTTTAACGGGCTTTAGGCGAAGTTAACAGCCGTGTTTGGTGTGAGTAGAGCTGGGCGCTAAGCCCATAAAATCGCATCGGGTCATAGAGGCCACTTTAGTCGGCCGATTCTGCACAGCAAAACTGAAGCTTCTTACCTACAACAGGCACGGCCACTGATAAAAGATTGGGTTAGCTTAGCACCCTATGTTGAAGTTCGATGTTATTCACCATTCACCATTCACCATTCACCATCGCTTGTAAATCGGCCAATAAAAAAGCGCCTTGCGGCGCTTAAATTTTTTCCCGTACGCTACAGTTCAAGTTCGGCGGCTAACTCTTCTAAATCTAAGGTGCAACCGTATTGCTGTAGTTCTGCTTGTAGTCTTTTTTTGTCTTGTAACGCCTCTATCTCGCGCCATCTGCTTTTTTTCGCAGCTTCACGGGTTTTAGGGCGACTAACCGGCGCATCAACAACATCCTGATTAAAGCTATTCCTATCCATGGTGCTCACTCCTATTTACCATCAGTATTGGTGCTAGCTGGGTATATCATTATAAGTTATAGAGTAGAAGCTTTTTATTACATTCTAGTTACAGGAAAGTGACCGCTGTCATATAAAGGCGATTAAATTAATAAGGATAAATAAAAATGCAATTAATAGATTAAATCATCAATAAAGATCAATGATGACCATTTGAGGTTGAGGTTGAGGTTGAGGTTGAGGTTGAGGTTTGAATAAAAATGGGCAGGAATGAGTAGCTGAATTGATATAAGAAAAACCCCAAGCTGAATGGCTTGGGGTTAACACAGGCGGAAAATAGTTTGTTTAGCCGTGTTTACTTAGCGAGCAGGGCGCTGAGCATGGTTTCAAGCTTGTTTTGATCGATGGCAAAATTTCGAATACCTTCGGCCAGTTTCTCGTTAGCCATAGGATCTTGGTTATGCTGCCAGCGGAACTCGGCTTCGCTCATTAACGCTGGGCGGGCTTGAGTGGCGCCTTTATCTTGCAGTTTAATGGTCACTTCACCTTGGGCTTGGCTCAACTCTTCTAATAAATTAGGGCCTATGGTTAAGCGGTCACAACCGGCTAATGCCAATATTTCGTCGGTATTACGGAAGCTGGCGCCCATTACTACGGTTTTATAACCGTGCGCCTTGTAGTAATCATAAATCTCAGTAACCGAGATGACGCCTGGATCTTGCTCTGGGGTATAGTCTTTTTGTGCGGTATTTTGCTTATACCAATCGAGAATGCGGCCCACAAATGGCGAAATTAAATATACGCCGGCTTCGGCACAGGCGCGAGCTTGAGCAAAGCTAAACAATAAGGTTAGATTACAGTTAATGCCTTCTTGCTCCAGCACTTCGGCGGCACGAATGCCCTCCCAAGTGGCAGCCAATTTAATTAAAATGCGCTCCCGTCCTATACCTGCGTCTTGATATAAAGCAATCAGCTGGCGGGCTTTAGCAATGCTGGCCTCGGTATTAAATGACAGGCGAGCATCAACTTCGGTAGAAATACGCCCAGGGATCAATTTTAAGATCTCGCAGCCTATGTTTACTGCCAGCTTATCTGAAGCGGCCATCAGTTGTTGCGCTGCGTCCTGACTTTGAGTTTTAGCCCAGGCGACCGCTTGGTCGATCAGCGGTTGATAGTCAGGAATTTGTGCCGCTTTTAAAATCAGTGATGGATTAGTAGTGGCATCTTGCGGTTGATATTTAGCGATAGCGTCAATATCACCCGTGTCAGCCACGACTGTGGTGAGGGCGCGCAGTTGAGTCAGCTTATCTGTCATGAAAGAGTCCTGATGGGTCAGCATAAAACGGGAGCACAGTATCGCCCATACTCGCCCTCAAAATAAAGCCAAGCTTGTTGCAGAGGTGAAATTTTGGCGTTGCAGGCGCCAAGCAAGCATATTAGAGAAGGGATTGCGCATCCACCTTCGCCAGAAATTGTCCGAGAGAAGATGACAAGTGGCTATTTTGGGTCCGTTTAGACTATGATGTGCGCAAAATAAGGTCAGCTTGTATATAAAAAGTACCAGTTTGCTCGTGAGTTTTAACCGAATAGGAGCATCTTTATGGATGCCATGGTCAATTTTATTAATGACCTGCTCTGGGGAAGTTTATTAGTTTATATGCTGCTGGGAGCGGGCGCTTACTTTACGGTACGATTGGGTTTTATTCAGTTTCGCCATTTCGGCCATATGTTTTCGGTGCTTAAACGCAGTCGTCGTGGCAGTCAGGCTGGCATTTCTTCCTTTCAAGCGCTCTGTACTAGCTTGGCGGCGCGGGTGGGCACAGGTAACTTAGTAGGGGTGGCCATTGCCCTGTATTTAGGTGGGCCGGGCGCCATCTTTTGGATGTGGCTGATCGCTTTAATTGGCATGTCTACCGCCTTTGCCGAAAGTGCACTCGCCCAGTTGTATAAGGTGACCGACGAAGAGGGCAACTACCGTGGCGGGCCCGCTTATTACATGGAGCGGGGCTTAGGGCTACGTTGGATGGGGGCCTTATTTGCGATTTTTTTGATTGTGGCTTTTGGCTTAATCTTTAATGCGGTGCAGGCTAACGCCATTAGTTTAGCCATGAAGGTCGCTTTTGATATTCCCACTTGGGTCAGCGGCCTTGCCTTGTCTGTGGTGGCGGGTTTGATTGTGTTTGGCGGCCTGCGCAGCATAGCGCACTTTGCCGAATTAATAGTGCCCGTGATGGCGCTGGGCTATTTGTTGATAGCGCTGATAGTGGTCTTTATGAACATCGGCGAAATACCCGGTATTTTATTGTTGATCGTCAAATCGGCGTTTGGTATTGAGCAAGCCGGTAGCGGCGTGGCCGGCTATGCGGTGTCGCAAGCCTTAATCAACGGCATCAAGCGTGGTTTATTCTCCAATGAAGCAGGCATGGGCTCAGCCGCCAACGCGGCGGGGTCGGCGGCACCTTATCCACCTCATCCGGCTTCTCAGGGTTATATTCAGATGCTGGGGGTGTTTATTGACACTATCGTCATTTGTACTTGTACGGCAGCGATCATCTTGTTGTCGGGTCAGTTTGAGCCTGGCTCTGGTGTCACCGGTATCGAACTCACGCAACGGGCGCTGGCGCACGAAGTGGGTGACTGGGGCAGTCCTTTTATTGCCATCGCCATTTTGTTTTTTGCCTTCACCAGCATAGTGGCCAACTATGCCTATGCCGAAAATAACTTGGTGTTTTTAGAGCATGACAATACGGCAGGCTTACTTACCTTTCGCCTGTTTGCGTTAGGCATGGTGATGTTTGGTGCCATTGGCAAGATAGACAGCATGTGGACGATGGCGTATGTGTCTATGGGCTTGATGGCCATGATTAACTTAGTGGCCATTCTCTTACTCTCAAAGGTGGTGATTAAGCTGGCCAAAGATTACAACGGTCAGCGAAAGCTCGGCTTGTTGCCTACCTTTGATGTGGCTAAATACCCTGAGTTGCGCAGTCAATTAGAAGAGGGCATTTGGTTAGACTCGCGCCCACCTCAGCCGTTGGCGAAGAAGCCTGCGGCTCGTGCTAGGTATATGGATTAAATAACGAGCAACGCCGTCTTTTTAGAGACGGCGTATCCTGCAAGGCGTTTTTTTCTTATATCACATCACAGTTTAGGGCTGCTCGCCGCGTAAAAACTCTTTACTGATGGCCCTAAAATGCTGGTTGTCCGCTTGGCGCAGTAGCTCAAACACCACCATTTCTCGGCTAACAATCTGTGCGCCGGCGTCACGCATGCGCTCTAGCCCCAGTTGGCGATTTTGCTCGGTGCGGCTGCCCACGGCATCCGCCACTACAAACACGTTTTTGCCTGCTTGAATAAGCTCCAGCACAGTTTGCAGTACGCACACATGGGTTTCCATGCCGCATATTATTACCTGAGAATAATCTTGCCAGTGTGCGGGCAGGCAATTAACAGCCACCACCGAAAAATGCATTTTTTCTACAATTTCTGGGTGCTCTACTAACTGGGTAAGCGTGGGCAGGGTATGGCCCAAGCCTCTGGGATATTGCTCGGTAAACAAGATGGGGGTTTCAAGGGTGTGACAGGCCGAAATGAGCCATTGAATACGGGCATGCAACTGCTCGCTGTCCTCTATGGCGGGCAGCAGTTTTGACTGTACATCGATAACCATTAATGCCGCTTTACCTGACTCCATTAACATATTGCTCTCCTGATGATGGTGATACCACTGTGTTTTAGCGTGGCTCTCAGTATGCCGCTTTTGCCTGCGAAAGAAAAAGGCGCCCGCAGGCGCCTTTAAGCATAAGCGGACCTGATTACGTATGAACCTCAGCCATAATGCACCCTGTTTCGGTTTGTTCTTTGTAGCTGCCCAATTTATTCGGCAGGCCAGCTCTGCTGGCTGTTACTGAGGTTTAGATTTAAACCAAAACACCAAACCGGGCCGAATAAATTGGCCCCTACAAGGTCAAAATACCAAACTGAGCCTCATATTCTTTACCGAAGAGGCGGAACCTACCTGTAACATATTGAATTCATTGGTGCTGAGTTCACTGAAACATGGCTGAGCTTTGTGGGTAATCAGGTAAGCGGATGCCAATAATGCGGTTACACCTTGAATTCGCCCAGCAATCTGTTCTGGCGCTGTATCTGCTCGCAGGCCTAAGGCGCATTTCCCTGTCGTAAATGAGTCGATGATGAAGAGGGATTTTATTTTATCGCCAGCGCGTTGAACGCTTGCGTGTTAAGCGTTTTAGATTTATTAATACGCGCCGTTTATCAGCAAAACTTAGGTCACTCTTTTGAGGAGCACACATCGACCAGCCGTGTAACAGACACTCGTCTGACACGCCATACCTCATCGCTACTACCGAACCTGCGGACTTGACTCCGCCATCCCTATGTACTGTTTTTAGTTACTGTTTTAGTTTTGCCTAGAGGTAAGACGTTATGAGTAGTGATAATCCCTGTTTGACCTGTGGTGCTTGCTGCGCCTATTTTCGTGTTTCATTTTACTGGGGCGAGATCCACGGTGATTTTCTGGTGCCCGAATCCCTGACTGAGCCGATAAACCTGTCCCGCATGGCGATGCAGGGTACCAATCAGGCAGATCCTCGCTGTATCGCGCTGGAAGGGGAGGTAGGGGGGTGTGTGTCTTGCAGCATCTATACCAACCGACCCAGCCCCTGCCGAGAATTTGAGGCCTTTGATGAGGAGGGTGCCTGCAATCGGGCGCGTGTCGCTTATGGTCTGCCACCGCTGGAGGTAGCGCCGATAGCGGCATAAGGTTTGGTGTTTTGGGGGTTGTCCGTTAGGCTGGCATAAAACAAAGGAGTCTGTTTATGGAAATGCTTTCTCTTCTGGAACAACGGGTTATCGGTTGCCTGATCGAAAAACAGGTTTCTACGCCCGAAGTGTATCCGCTTACCCTAAAATCACTGCTTAATGCCTGTAATCAAAAAAGTAATCGCCAGCCGGTGATGAGCATTACAGAGGCCGAGCTGCAAGTGGCGTTGGATTCGCTATCAGCACGCCACTTAGTGAATAACTGCGCCGACTTTAATGCCCGCACCGCCAAATATCAGCATCGCTTTTGCAATACCGAGTTTGGCGATCTGCAGTTTAATGATGCCGAGCTGGCGATTATTTGCGAGCTGTTATTACGTGGGCCGCAAACTATGGGTGAATTACGCAGCCGCACCCCGCGTTTGCATGCCTTCAATGATGTGTCCAGCGTTGAAGCCAGCATGCAAAGTCTGATCAGCCAAGGCCCTTACGTGGTTAAGCTGGCAAAATTACCTGGTAAACGCGATGCGCGTTTTGCTCATTTATTTGCCGATGTAGATTATGAGCAATATGTGGAGACCGGTAATGAAAAAGATAATCAGGCTCTGTTTGAGCAAGTGAATGAATTAAAAGCGCACATTCTTGAGCTGCAAGCGCGCATTCAAGAGTTAGAGCAGGAATAATAGCTAGAAGCTACACGATGCTGAATTTAAAAAGCCCTAAACCTATCGGTTTGGGGCTTTTTTGTCGCTTCCGGCTTCCGGCTTCCAGCTTCCAGCTTCAAGCTTATGGCTTTTAGCGTTAATTAAATACCTTCTTGATCAAGGCCTCTGGGCCGCCGGGCATACCCACTTGCTGCAATTGCATGCGGCCTTGCTCGTCCAGCACAGTAATGGCGTTAGAGTGAGACACTTCACCATCGGGCAAGCCCATGTATTGAATGTTTAACGCCATGGCCAGCGTGCGCACGTCTTCATCCTTGCTACTGAGCAGGCTCCAGTGCCCATCAAGCTCGCGCTTCTTCGAAAAGTGGCGCATGACCTTAGGCGTATCGCGAGCCGGAGTTAACGACACTAAAACAAAGCCCATTTGCGCTTGTTGCTCTGGAGTGAGGGCGTGTTGAATGGCCTTCATGTCCGACACAATAATCGGGCAGGCGGTAATGCAGTCGGTATAGATGAGCGCCACTACCTGCTTTTTACCGGCGAGGCTGGCTATGTTCAGCGATTTATTTTGGCTATCTTGCCACTGGCTCTTTAGCTGGTACACCGAGTCACCGGGCAAGGCGGCCTGTGCCGTCAGCGGCAATAGACTGCAGATCAATAAGGCGAACAGTATTTTCATTAACTACCTCCTTGAGCCTGATTGCTTAATGGCTCCTTAGCGGTTTTAGCTTGCTCAAGGCTTTTTTGTGGCTCAGGGCTGTCTTGTAGCTCAGGGCTGTCTTGTGCACATCTAAAGCCGAGGTTACCTAGGGTATAAGGTGCCTTCAAGCTGGAGCGAAAACCGTAACGCATAAAAGCGGCATAATCGGACGGATCGGCTGAGCCTGCGGCGGCCGACCCGCAAAATAAACCTTGGTCTAGGCTGCTGTCGCCACGCGACTCACCGGTCACCAAGGCGGTGTTAAAATCTTGGGTCCATTCCCAGACTAACCCGTGTAAGTCTTGTATTTTCCAGAAGTTGGCCGGGCTTTGCCCGACGTTTGGTAATTGGGCGGTGGCGGGTTTGGCATACCAAGCCAAAATGCGTTGCGTGTAACCGGCTTCTTTACTGCCGTTCGCGCTTAGCTCTGATGCCTGAGCGGCATACTCCCATTCAGATACGGTGGGCAAGCGTTTGCCTTGAGCTTGGCAGTAGGCGTTAGCCGCATACCAAGACACATGAGTCACGGCTTGCTGTTGCTGCTCCGGGCTAGGGCGGCCATCAGCGCCCAGCCAATGGCTTAAATACTGAGACTCCACAAATAACGCAGGTGCTTGGCCGGCTTGCCAAGTGGGATGCTGACTTACGAAGTGTGCGAATTCAGCATTAGTCACCGGCAGTCGGTCTAAGAAAAAGGCCGCCACCGGTGTTAATGGACTGTCTTTGGTTAAGTAAAGCGGTCGAACTTCCCCGCGGGGAAGTTCGACCATTTTTGCTTCAGAGACAGCAGGCACGGCGGTTTGCAAGGCGGCCAAGCCGAGCAGCAGTGCCGCTTTCATTAGTGCGCGCTCCCTTCCATGATGATGGTTTCGCCTTCTTTACGGCGTTTTGCCACATCTTCAGTTTTGATAACTGTACCCTTGTTGTCCCAGCTATTTAGCACATAAGTCAAGGCGTTAGCGGTATCTTCATCCGTTAAGCTCATGGCCGGCATAATACTGTCAAAGCTTGCGCCATTGACTTTTATCGGGCCCTTCAAGCCGTGGATCACCACATCAATGGCACGAGTGGTGTCTTCGTTTAAGAAGTCAGACTTAGCCAATGGAGGGAAGGCGCCGGGTATCCCCTTACCGTCCGCTTGGTGACAGGCCTGACAGTTAGCTTCATAAACACGCTTGCCGTACAGCATGCGGTCTTCTTTGCTGCTCGCGACTAACTTGGCATGACCATTGGGAATGCTCTGTACCGCCGAGCCCTCTGGCAAATACACGTTATCCGCCACTTTGCCTGAGTAAATAGTCTTATCTTCTGGGCCATCGACGGCGATCATGCCCAGCGCCCCCTTGTTAAAGGCACGGAAGATGGAGTGGTCAACCATGATGAAGTTGCCCGGTACATCGACCTTAAACTCGGCCATTAAGGCGCCGCCGGCAGGGATCAAGGAGGTTTGTACGTTGTGGTTTTCCAACAAACCGCCTTCTACCGTGACCTTATCGAAGATCTCACCGATCACGTGGAAACTGGATGCTAAGTTAGGGCCACCGTTGCCCACGAACAAACGCACGGTTTCACCTACGTTCGCGGTGAGGGACTTATCACCGGTCAGTGCGCCAACCGAGCCGTTAAACAGCACATAGTCGGCGTCTTCTTTTATGGCTTTATCCATATCGAAGGCTTGGAAACCCTGTTCGCCATAGGCGCCTTTGGTGTAAAAGTCCCCCTGCATTACATAGTATTCTTTATCAACTTTTGGCAGACCTTCTTTGGGTTCAACCAAGACTAAGCCGTACATGCCGTTGGCGATATGCATGCCCACAGGTGCAGTAGCACAGTGGTAAACATATAGGCCTGGGTGCAGGGCTTTAAAGTTAAAAACAGAAGTGTGGCCGGGCGCGGTAAAAGAGGCCGCCGCACCACCACCTGGACCATTCACCGCATGCAAGTCTATGTTGTGCGGCATTTTTGAACTGGGGTGGTTAGAGAGATGAAATTCAACTTCATCGCCTTCACGAACACGTAAGAATTGACCGGGCACAGAGCCGCCAAAGGTCCAGAACATGTACTCAACGCCATCGGCGATTTCCATGACTTTTTCTACGGTCTCCATTTTGATCACGACTTTAGCTGCGTGATCACGATTAAGCGGTGGTGGCACCATAGGTGGCGCGGTTAATACCGCTTCTATGACGGGCAGTTCGGCAGCTTGCGCGGATAAGGCGAAGGTCATGGCCATGGCGGCGACGAGGGTTTTTAATTTCATATAGTGCTCCCTGATATTCGGCTGGTTATTCTTTTTATGACTAAAATGAGCATCTGCAATGCAAGTATGCTAAACCCGCACAAATAAAAACTGATATAGATCAATGAATGTTGTTAGCGGCCGAAAGTAACAACAATAAAAAAATACCTGATTACGTATGAACTTCAGCCATGATGCGCGTTGTTTTGGTTTGTTCTTTGTAGCAGCCCGTCTCTTTAATAAAGAGGACTTCGGCTGGCCAGCTTTGCTGGCTGTTACTGAGGTTTAGATTTAGACCAAAACACCAAACCGGGCCGAAGTCCTCTTCGCCGAAGAGACGGGCCCCTACAAGGTCAAAACACCAAACTGAGCCTCATATTCTTTACCGAAGAGGCGGCACCTCCCTGTAACCTATTGAATTTATTGATACTGAACTCACTGATATATGGCTGAGCTTTGTGGGTAATCAGGAAAAAATATGAATAAAAAAATATGCGAGCAAGAGGTGCCTTTGAAGCTCTTTAGTGTTGGCCCGCTCAAGGTTCAGTTATTTAGGGGGAATGACTTAGCGATTATTTAGACAGCCCTTATGGGGGCAGACTTTTCAAAAGCACGGCAAGCTGGCACAATGTGCGCCTCTTGGGGGAGTAACCGTTCGGCGCCAGCCGAAACCATTATCAACAATCTCTAAGCCACAAGCTTATGGTGATGGTGTTAGGGTCATTAGACTCTTAATTGGTGAGACCTGAGTCAAACTTATGCTCCGGGCGGGAACTAAGTTTGGCTCTGGTATCCATAATCCCGCCCTCAACGAGTCTTTATGCAACTACTAAATGGTTTTTTATTCGCTAATTCTACAGCCTTGTCTGCCATGCAAGGAGCCATCTCATGCTGATGCCGTTAGCCGCCATAGTGGTGGGATTAATCATTTTGGTGTGGAGTGCTGACCGCTTTGTGGACGGCGCCTCGGCCACCGCCCGTTATGCCGGTATGCCGCCGCTATTAATTGGTATGGTGATAGTAGGCTTTGGTACCTCGGCACCGGAAATCGTGGTGTCTGTGATTGCCGCTTGGCAAGGTAATCCGGGCTTGGCGTTGGGTAATGCCTACGGCTCCAATATTGCCAACGTCGGCTTAATTTTAGGTATTACGGCGCTAATTAGCCCTATCACTGTGAACTCCCAAGTGCTGCGTAAAGAGCTGCCCATCTTAGTGTTGGTCACCTTGCTGTCGTTAGGCCTAGTATGGAATGGCATGCTCAGCCGCGTCGATGCCATCATCTTGCTGCTGGTATTTTCGCTTTATATGTTTTGGAGCATCAGGCAGGGCATGAAAGGCGGTGCCGACAGTTTGTCTGAAGACGAGTCTGAGGCGTTGAATGACAATACCATGAGTGCCAAACAAGCCTGGTTCTGGTTGGTGGTTGGCCTAGTGTTGTTGGTGGCCAGCTCGCGTTTGTTGGTGTGGGGCGCGGTGGATATTGCCCAAGCCTTTGGCGTCAGTGATTTAATTATCGGCCTAACCATAGTTGCCATCGGCACGTCCTTGCCAGAGCTGGCCTCATCGATTGTGGCGATCCGCAAGAATCAGCACGATCTCGCCATCGGCAACGTGATTGGCTCTAATCTATTTAACACCTTAGCCGTGGTGGGACTTGCCGGTATTATTCATCCCATGGCGGTGCCCGGTGAAGTGCTCAGTCGCGACTTTTCGATGATGATAGGGCTTTCATTGTCGTTATTTGTGCTGGGTTACGGCTTTAAAGGTCGTACTGGGCGCATTACTCGCCTTGGCGGTGGCCTGTTGTTGCTGTCTTATGTGGCCTACACCCTCTGGTTGGCACAAAGCGTATTAAGCGCGGCTAATTAATAACAGCATGCCTTGATTTATTTATTGCTTAAATAACAAGCTAAAAGCCCAGCTTTCGCTGGGCTTTTTTATGCGTATAAGCCGAGATAACTATTTTTAATATTGATTTAAGCCAGCCTTAGTCGCAAACTGCGCCACGTTATTAGCGTAATAATAAACCTCGTTTTTTAAAAAAAGTATTATGAGCGGTAATAGTCGACGCTCATAATAAAGCCAATAAAAATGAATAGACGTTAATCATTTATATAAACGAGTCATTAAATAATCAGGAAACACAATGAAATACGGAACACTATTATCCGCGTTAGGTGTGCTGTGGGCACTCAGTGGCTGCTCAGAAGATCCGCCCGTGCTGGCCTGTGATGGCGCTCAAACCACCTCCTTAGTTAAAGAAGCGGTACATCGCACCTTGCTTGAGCAGGCAGGAGCAGATGACAGCGTTGACATTTCGTATCAATTGCATGATATCCAAACCTTAGAAAATGACACCCAAACCGGCGGTTTACTCTGTCGCGCAGACTTAGCCGTGAATCTGAAAAATGAGTACATGGACGAAACCCTCACGCGAACCATTCACTATAGCGCCGAGCTTAGTGATGAAGATATGCAGCAGGTGCAGGTGTTTGAGGATTACTAATCTGGCGTCATTAATGCTGGGCCTGCGTTAGTTGTGCATCATGTAAGCCAGTCAAGGCGCAGCGTGCACTCGCCTCGTAACTCGTCACACCTGCCTAAGCCCAAAATGGGCAGGCTTATTTTTTATGCGCATACGACTTTAGTGTAAGCTGACTGCATACTATTGCCGACGTGTTACCAGACCTTAGATAACTCATTTCTCGAGTTATGTTTATTGAACTAATGTTTATCAAGCTACGTTTATCGAGCTAAGCCATAGCAGGAGCGCTAATGAGCGAGTTAAATTCTAATCAAAGAGCAGTACAGAACTGTTTATCTCTGCGTGGTACATCTATCGGCATTAAGCGCCGCTTTGGCTTGGCATGTTTGTCCATGATGCCGTTATTGCTGGCGAGCACGGCTGTGCAGGCGATTGCCACCGCGCCTGCGATAGAAACTCCCGCTTTGCTGTCTGCCAAAGACAGTGATCCCAACACCTTAGGTTGGATGCAAGGCTTTCCGCCGCCGCCAGATAAGCGCTTAAAAGCCGCCGACGGCTCCTTTTTTACCTTTCCGGCGTTGCGCTACAGCGTGGTCCATATGCGCCAATTTTTGCCAACTGTGGGTGTGCCACATGGCATAAAGGAAAGCCAACCGTTACCCAAAACCACCGACAAAATGGTGAGCAATGCCATCAGCCAATTGGAATTTACGCCAACTGACGGCAGTAAACCGATGCGCTTCGTTGACTCCTTATGGCATAACTACACAGATGGCATAGTGATTTTGCACAAAGGCCAGATAGTGTATGAAGATTATTTTGCGGCCTTAACGGCCGACAAGCAGCACGCCGCCATGTCGGTGACCAAATCTTTTACCGGCACCTTGGCTGCCATCTTGGTGGCGGAAGGCGTGCTGGATGAAAGCAAAAAAGTCGCCGAATACGTGCCTGAGTTGAGCGATTCCGCCTTTGGTGACGCCACGGTTCGCCAAGTCATGGACATGACCACAGGCCTAAAATACAGCGAAGACTATGCAGATCCTAAAGCCGAAATTTGGGCCTATTCCGCAGCGGGTAATCCATTACCCAAGGCTGAGGGCTACTCGGGGCCGGTTGGTTACTTTGAATATTTGAAGCAAGTGAAAAAGCAAGGTGAGCATGGCGAGGCCTTTGGCTATAAAACCATTAATAGCGATGCGCTAGGGTGGATTATTGCTAAGGTCACCAATAAATCTGTGGCTGAGCTATTGTCGGAAAAGATTTGGCAACGTATCGGCATGGAGCAAGATGCCTATTATCAAGTGGATGAGTTAGGCATTCCCTTCGCCGGTGGCGGCTTAAGTGCGGGCTTGCGCGATATGGCGCGCTTTGGCGAGCTTGTCCGCAATCAAGGCCTGTGGCAGGGCGAACAAATTATTCCGGCTGCCGCCATTAAAGATATTCAACAAGGCGGCGATGTAAACGCGTTTGCTAAAGCCGGTTATCGCCAGCTAAAAGGCTGGTCGTATCGGGATATGTGGTGGGTTACGCACAATAAAAACGGCGCCTTTGCCGCGCGTGGGGTCCATGGTCAAACTATTTATATCGACCCTGCAGCCGAAATGGTGCTGGTACGTTTTGCATCTCATCCAGTAGCGGGCAATGGCGCCAACGACGCCACTTCGCTACCCGCGTATCAAGCCGTTGCCGACTATCTGATGAAGCAGTCAGCCGCGCAGCCTTAACCTGCTAGCTAAACCATAAAGATGAAACATTTTGCAACGGAAGAACGCGCAAGGCGCGGAAAATTAAGATGAGATAAAGTCGGTAAGTACCAAAATATTTTAAGGATAGAGCTGATGCCCAACAACCTAAAGGCTTAGTTTGAATAACCAATAGGTTTATTTTCTGATTTTATCCCTATTTTTCCGTTGGTTCAGCGGATTCCGTTGCGAATAAGTTTTTTAGCACTTGAGGAGAAAAACGATGAATCCAGCAAGCTTGTTTGATCTCAATGGTAAAGTTGCCATTATTACGGGTGGCGCCAAAGGCATAGGTAAAGGCTGCAGCCAAATGCTGGCCGCGTTTGGTGCCAGCATAGTGGTGGCCGATTTTAATCTTGAAGCTGCCGAAGAAACCGCCGCACTTATTCGCAAAACCGGCGGCAAGGCCAAAGCCGTAGCCTGTGATGTGACTAAAGACGCAGACTTAACGGGATTAGTGGCTGCTACCTTGGCCGAGTTTGGCCAAATTAACATTTTGGTCAACAACGTGGGCGGCGGCGGTGCCGGTCGTGAAAGCCCAGCCACCTTAACCGTGGAGCAATTTGCCCACACCTTTCAGCTCAACGTCTTTAGCAACTGGCGCTTGGCGCAACTGTGCGCGCCGCACATGCAAGATGCGGGCTATGGCTCCATTATCAATATGTCGTCCATGAGCTCAATCAATAAAAGCCCAGCCATTAGCGCTTATGCCTCTTCTAAGGCGGCCATCAATCACATGACCGCCAACTTGGCCTTTGACTACGGCCCAGCCGGCATTCGCGTGAATGCGGTGGGGCCGGGTGCCGTGCGTACCGATGCCTTGGCTTCGGTGCTAACGCCCGAAATAGAAAGCACCATGCTGGCACACACACCGCTCAAGCGCTTAGGGGAGCCAGAAGACATAGCCGGCGCCGTATTATATTTTGCAGCGCCTATCTCGCGATGGGTGAGCGGTCAAGTATTGTTCGTTAATGGCGGCGGCGTACAAACGCTGGATTAATTTAAAGCAGCGCCGAGCGCCCAGCCCAAGCATCGAGCTAAACCAAAACGCCGAACCCGCCAGTTCGGCGTTTTTTCTGCCATCATCCTGAACTCGATTCAGGATCTCGATTGTTTTCGTACTGTAGTCGACTTGTTTATGGCAAGAGGTGTTCTCGCATTAGGTCGCAGGCGTAAATCTTTAAATCCACTGTCTTGTGTTGTTCTTGGTAATTAAAATCCAGCTACGCAGGCCCCGCGAACAAGTTGCGGGCTACAAAAGACCGCGGGCTACAAAACAGGATGTTTAACAACAGTACCGGCTACAAGTGCGACGTCTTTTGCAAAGTACGGCACGGCATTTTTTGCCAACTGACATAGGCTCTGTGTAAGCATATAAATGAAGAGCTTGCCTATGTCTTATCAGCCACAGCGATTAGTGCTGCTGTTTGATGGCACTTACTCTTGGCACGACACTAAATTGTCAAAAATAGTGGAGCGGGCTTATCAAGCTATCGCCCTAGACGAGCACAGAGCCGTGTACGATACCGTGCCTTGGACTGGCCCTAACGGCCAAAAAAAGCCCGAGCAATTAGTGGTTGAACAACGCTGGTTTATTGGTGCCCATGCCAATGTGGGCGGTGGTTACCTGAATGCCCCGCCGGCCTGAACGCCAACATAAGCCCTGCATCTGTTTATTCTCGGTACTCGCCCAGCCGCCTATCTCATTGCTCGCCCGCTATTACGGTTTACTAAAGTGAGATCTCTGCCACTCAGTCTTGCCAGCATAAAGTGAGTTGCCCGCAACAACATCATGAGCAGCGGGCCAAACAGCCAGAGCAGCCAGCTGCCAAGGTAAAGCACAGGGATCAGTAACAACAGCCAGCCGACAAGCTGCACGGCCAGCACGGGGTAGCCCAGCACATCCGCGACCCCCGCCAGCAAGTCACTAACCAAGCTGGGGTGGGCAATCATCAGGTAGCCGGTGCCTAACACCAAGGGCCACTTAGCATATCGGGCACTGCTTAGCACCATACGTCCGCCTTGTGTGACTCGAGCTGCCAGCGCTGCCGAACGGCTGGCTCGGCTGGCACTTTGGGTGGTGACCGCCGCCGCTCGCCCCATATTCAATACTTTTACGGCGCTGGATAATATCAGCACATCGACCGATGCCCAGCCAAAGTCACCGGCAGTGAGCTCTTCACCCGCGCGGTATTTGGTTTCTAGGCTGCGAATGCCACTGGTAAAAAACTGGTTTACTCCTTCCAGCATGCGCTCGGTCACCACCCATTGGGTTTGACCCTGGTCGTCCACCACAAATTGGCCAAGAAAGTCATGCCCTTCACTCTTAATGAAGTTAACGGCATACCAGCCACGCTCCTCCGAAGAAAGCCTCGGATGCTGATCTTGGGCTGCGCTTGGGGTGTCGGCGTTTTTTGGTACACCGCTAAAAAACTGTTTGATAGCCTGATAGCCTTGGTCCGCCTGATTGATCAGCTCTAGGGTGTAGATGGGGCGAGTTTGAAAATGATGGATAGGGGGCAGCACAGTTTCACCATAGCGGCGCAAAATCTCCTGAAATTCAGGCTCCTTGCCGTACAGCGAAAACACACTGCGGGCCATGTCTGGGTAACGAATAAACGCCGCCTGCGCTTTTACCCGCAGCAGCGGATCCTCGGCCAGATCCAACAGTATTGCCTGAATCCTAACCGGCTCTTCTTCTATGCCAGGAAACCCTTTCAGCACATCGGCGGCTTGGATCTGTATCAGTTTTTGCTCAATGGGAACGGGGCGCACCGCCACACTAAACACAGTCGCCAGTAACAGGGCCAAACCACAAATGATCAATAATTTTTTCACAGCTTCACCCATCCATATTTCTCAATAAACAGCGGTATATCTGTTTTGTGCCAAACCTACAATCATTAACGCTACCCCCCGCCGATTTACTCCATAGTTCGCCTGTTGAGTTGCCCAATATTTATTTTTGGTGGGGCATTGCGCTTAACATTAATATGGCCCCAGAATAGCCGTACCTTCCGCCCAGTCGGCGCTAATGGCGGTCAGTTTTAATGCCGACATTGCCAACCGAACGCCAGAATAGAGCGCACCCTGCGGGCACAGGTGCCGTTATCTTGTTTGAGGTATACATGGCGATATTGCTATTTTTGGCAGGGCTTGTGTTGTTGGTGGTGGGGGCCGAAGTACTGGTTAAAGGTGCCTCCCGCTTGGCTGGATCATTTGGCATATCGCCCTTGGTCATCGGGCTAACCGTGGTGGCATTTGGCACCAGTGCGCCAGAGCTGGCGGTGAGCATCAAGGCCGCCTTGTCAGACCAAGCCAGCATAGCGGTGGGCAATGTGGTGGGCAGCAATATCTTTAACGTGCTGTTTATTCTGGGGCTGTCGGCACTCATAGTACCGCTAGTGGTCGCGCAACAGCTGATCCGGCTGGATGTGCCGCTGATGGTGGCGGTGTCGGGCTTGGTGCTGTTTTTTGCGCTGGATCAACGGCTAAGCCCACTTGAGGGAGGCGTGCTGTTTGCAGGATTGTTGGCCTATATTGGCTGGCTTTTGTACCAAAGTCGCCGAGAAAGCGCCGCAGTTAAAGCCGAATACGCCGGCGAATTTTCCACTGAACCCGAGCCACAAGCCAAGCCGCTACTCAATATTGCACTGGTGCTCGGTGGCCTGCTGTTATTAGTGCTCGGGGCTCGCTGGTTGGTAGAAAGCGCCGTTACCTTTGCCGAGCACCTAGGTGTTAGCTCCTCGATTATCGGACTCACCATAGTGGCGGCCGGTACCTCACTGCCAGAGGTGGTCACCTCTCTTATTGCCGCCCTGCGCGGCGAGCGAGACATAGCGGTGGGCAACGTAGTGGGCAGCAATATCTTTAACCTTATGGGCGTGCTTGGCCTAACCAGCATGATAGCGCCCGGTGGCATTGAGGTGTCTAGCGCCGTTATCGGTTTTGATCTACCGGTAATGGTGGCAGTGGCCTTTGCTTGCTTGCCGATCTTCTTTACCGGCGGCACCATCAGCCGCAAAGAAGGAGCCCTGTTGCTGGGCTATTACGTGGCTTACACCCTGTATTTGATCCTACTGAGCAGCCACCACAGCGCCCAAGCCGGATTTAGTATTGTGATGTTGTTCTTTGTGATCCCAATCACGGCTCTTACCCTGCTGTTGGTCACGCTGCGAGAGTGGCGAAAAAAACAGCACCGCCAGCTGGACTGATCCCACGAGCTGACCATTACTGCTGGGCTCTGCATTCGGCCCCGGGCTTTAGAGCCCGGGGCCGAGTTGTTAATGTTCCCAGTAATAGCGGATCCCATCCGCTGCCTTGTATCACACCCCCACTAAGGTCGGATGTGGCTTGTCTCTGCACTCTGTTAAGGTCTTGCGCATTAAGGATGCTGCAACAGTATCTTTGAACTAAACACGCTATCTGCGTTTAGCTATTTATCTAAGGGATTATTAGACGATGATATGGAAAATTTGCCGAATGGCCAGTGCCTTTATTGGCATCATAGTCGGTGCCGGTTTTGCCTCAGGCCAAGAGGTGCTGCAATATTTCACCAGTTTTGGCCATATGGGCACAGCCGCCGCTGTGGTCGCCACCGCGTTATTCGCCTATTTGGGCATGATGTTGACGCTACTGGGCAGCCGTACTCAGGCGCACTCCCATAAAATCGTCATTTATCAAGTGAGTGGCCGCCATCTGGGGGTGATTGTTGACTACATCATTATCTTTACCCTGTTTGGCGTGGGTGTAGTCATGATAGCGGGGGCCGGCTCTATCCTTAATCAGCAATTTGGCCTACCGGCTTATGTGGGCAGCGTGGTAATGACGCTATTAATGGGTGCCACGCTCATGCTCAAGGTACAAAGAGTGGTGGCGCTGATTGGCAGCATTACGCCGTTTTTGGTGCTGGCGCTGATGTTAATTTGTGGCTATAGCCTGTTGACCATGGACCGCACCTTTGCCGAGCTGGCGCCCATTGCTGAGAGCATAGAGTCTACCTTGCCGCACTGGCTGGTGTCGGCGGTTAACTATGTGTCCTTTAATATTGCGGTAGGGGCGGCCATGGCCTTGGTGATGGGCGGCGCCGAAAAAAATGAGCAAATAGCCAAGTGGGGCGGCTTGCTGGGCGGTGCCGGCATTGGGGTGCTGATTATGATCAGCCATTTAGCCATGTTCTCGCAAATCGACAATATTGGTGGCTATGCACTGCCGTTATTAAGAATCATCGACGGTATTTCACCTTGGCTGGCCGTGGGCATGTCTTTGGTGTTATTTGGCATGATTTTTAGCACAGGTGCCGGCATGTTTTATGCCTTTGTGGCGCGCTTCGTTGAGATGCGTACCCCAGCGGCCAACCGTTTTAGTATTGCCACCTTGCTGATTGGCTTTATCGCCAGCTTTGCCGGCTTCACTCAATTAGTGGCTTTCTTCTATCCGCTGATTGGTTATTTGGGGTTGTTTTTAGTATTCGCACTCATAGTGGCGCCCTTTAAGCTTAAGCGCGATGCTGGCCATAGCGAATGGGTAACCCCTGGTATTGAGTAAGCATTATTGGGGTTAAGCTAAGGGCTTTTGCGGGCCGTAACCTTCTTTCACGGGCCGTAACCTTCTTTCACAGGCCGTAACATAGCCCCATCTTCAGCCGCCGTCACTGTAAACGCAGTAGGCGGCTTTTTACCTATATACTTACACCTGACTACAGTGGATTCAATTGCGACATTTACCGCCATGCTCGGTAATAAGGAGAATGCGTTTATGAATCAATTAATCAATATTTTACATCACGGTGCCATTACTGGCGTCACCGGCTCTTGCCACGAATTGCGAGTGGGCGAGGCAGGCGTATTAATCGATTGCGGCTTATTTCAAGGCCGAGATAAGCGCGACGACTTACAGATAGACTTTGCCATTGCGCATATTCGCGCCTTAATCGTTACTCATGTGCATATCGATCATATTGGGCGCATTCCTTATTTATTGGCGGCGGGCTTTAGTGGCCCCATTTATTGCTCGGTACCGTCGGCCTTACTGCTGCCGGCCATGTTAGAAGATGCGCTTAAAATTGGTTTTACCAACAATAAAGCGCTTATTGCCGGCGTATTAGCAAAATTGCAGACACAACTGCAGCCGCTACCGTTTGACCAATGGCAGCCAATAGCCGGCATGGCACTGCGTATTCGCTTACAGCGCGCCGGCCATATTTTAGGCTCAGCCTATGTAGAATGTGCCACGCCCAGCCAAACCATAGTGTTCAGTGGCGACTTAGGTGCTCCTCATTCGCCGTTACTGATGGCGCCATTTCCGCCAGCTCACGCCGATGTGCTAGTACTCGAAAGCACCTATGGCGATAAAGATCACGACAGCCGAATTGACCGCCGCTTGCGCTTAAAAGCGGCCATTGAACATGCGTTGCAAGATGGCGGCACCTTATTGATCCCGGCGTTTAGCTTAGGGCGCACCCAAGATCTCTTGTATGAAATTGAAAGCCTTATCAGTGAGTTTGGCCAAGACCATGCCGGCCTAGGTTTGCCTTGGCATGAGTTAGAAATCGTGGTCGACTCACCTTTGGCGGCTAACTTTACTGAGCTGTATCGCAAACTAAAGCCGTTTTGGAATCTTGAGGCGCAAGCTAGGTTACGCGAAGGGCGCCATCCTTTGGCGTTTGAACAGATGACGGTAGTGGATAGCCACCAAGATCACTTACAGGCGGTGCAGTTTTTAGCGCGCAATCATAAGCCTTATATCGTACTGGCCGGATCCGGCATGTGTACCGGCGGGCGCGTGGTGAACTACTTAAAAGCCTTGTTGCCTGAGGCCCGCAACGATGTGCTGTTTGTCGGCTATCAAGCCGAAGGCACACCGGGGCGAGCGATATTGGATTATGGATCCGCCTTTGCTCCAGCCAGTAGTCATCTCGCTATCAAAGACCAACAAGCTCAGCCTGAAATTTCAACCTCATCTGCACCATGGGTTGAGCTAGATGGCCAGCGTTATCCCATACGTGCCAAGGTGCACCAAGTGAGTGGCTATTCGGCCCATGCAGGCCAAACAGACTTGATCGCCTTTGCTACTGCTATTTATCCTCATCTTAAGCAAATTAGACTGGTGCACGGTGAAACACAGGCCAAAGCCGCGTTACAAAAAAAGCTACAGGCGCTGCTACCCAATACAGAAGTATTAATACCTTAATGCACGCTTAAAGAGCCATCTTGAATGCCAAGGCGACTAAACCAAGCACCAAGCAAAGCATTTACCCATGGCGCTTGTAAGCTGACTTTACTCATTCAAGTAACTTGCTATTATTGAGCACGCAAAATTGCCTAAAAACTCACGATTGAAGGAGCAAGGCATTGGCCAACTTTGAGTACGTTACCGCAAATAAGCTTACCCGCGACGCCCACGGCTACAAACATACCAATCGCACCTTAGTGCTGATGGTGGGCTTGGGGATCACCTTTGTGGTGTCGGCGATTTATTTACCCGCCACACCATTAGCTTTGCTATTAACCGCCGGCTTGTGGTGGTCACAAAAGAGCAACCCCGTTTTATTAGCGGGTGCCGCGGGCGAAGACTTAGTGATCAAGCTGTTAAAGCAGCTGCCAGACACCTTTACTGTATATAACCAAGTGGACATTCCTAACGCTAAATCACGTACCGGCTTTAACGAAGCGGACGTAATAGTCGTCGGGCCCAACGCGGTATTTATAATTGAAGTAAAACACAACAGCGGCAGCATTAAAGGCTCAGACAGTGATGCCGAATGGCGAGTGGAAAAGACCAGTCGCGGCGGCAATCGCTATGGCAAAACCATGCGCAACCCCATTTCTCAAGTTAAACGCTTGGTGTGGTTATTATCTAAAGATCTAAAAGCCAAACACTCGCGGGCCTGGATCCAAGGCGTGGTGCTATTTAGCCATCAAGATGTAGCGGCCAACATAGATAATGACTCCAATGTGCCCGTGCTGGGTAGCCAAGATATCGTTAATTACATCGCCTCTTACCAAGCCAAGTTTGAAATTGCCAATAACCGCAAACTGGTCGGTGATATTGCGGCATTAAAAGGCGCTTAATCTCATTATTTAAGTTAACAGGAGCGCACAAGCTCAATGTCTGATTTAACTCATGTCTGATTTAAGCTCGGCTCACGGCATAGCAGCTAAAACACTAGCCGAGCTCGAAGCCATGCACACCGGCACTCTAATGAGCCGCCGCCAAGCCTTACTCAAATGCGCAGCAACCTCTACGATCACCATGCAAGATAAAGCCTCTTTATTTACGCCTATCCGTTTTAAAGACACCCAAGTGTGGAAGAATGCCTATCGCGACCTAAAAAGTGTGCTGGATAAACGTGAACATCTGCCCAATAAACAAGAGCGCAAAGCGCAGCGCCAACAAAGAGCTAAAAGCAGATAAGGCCTTTTAGGAGCCATCAGCTTTCAGCTGTAAGCCTGTCTCTTAGTCACAAGTATGTAAAACGCGAAGAGGCCGCAGGCTTGCCTCCGTCAACTCGCTTAATCCGCATCCATGCGGCGCTCGGCAAATGCCGTCCATGGCATTTGACGGTTGACTTCGACAATGCCCGCACCTCTTGTGATGAGGCGAAGCCTGTTGATAGTGCCAACAGCCTGCTCTGGAGCCAACGGGAAGGCAGAACGCCTCTGCTCAACCGACCATCCGCGCCAAGGATGGCGCGGCTTGAGCCTACATGGAAGTATTTACGGCGTGTCGGAGGGGCTGTGCGTTTTGCCTGATATAGCCATTAAAAACAACAAAAAGATGTGACTAAGTAACAGGCTGTAAGCCGTCTGCAAGGCGGTGTCGTTTTGTGACAATTGCCGCTTAAAGCCGCAATTACAGCTATGTGTGTTAAATCTTGTTCCCATGCTCGGGTGGCAACGGTTATTGAACGGTAGATACTATTTTTCAATTAAACCTTAAAAATTAATCATCCAACATTATGCTTGGTGCCAAAATGCTGGTTTAAAGACGGTAATCTTGCTACAAATAGTCGCTAAAATAACGGTCTATTTAAATAATGCCCAACGGCTTAGTATTTGAGGTAGTAAAGCATGAAAATAACCACCATTACGCTATTCGTAGCTTTGAATTTTAGCGCGGCATTACAAGCTGTAACCACAAATATCCCAAGCTCATTCCACGGCTTTTGGGAAGAGTCTGAGGTTTGCCAAGCTTTGCTTGAGATGGGCACACCCAACACGGGTGCTGTTATTTCAGCAACCACAGTTGACGGGTATGAAAATCACTGTGAAGTAAAAGCCGTCACTGAACATACCAAAAGCAACGTTGAAGTAAGTCTAGAATGCATGCAAGAGGGCGACAGCCATAGTGAGACTCTTGAGCTAAGGAGCTTCGACAATAAATACTTAGTAATCTCCCGCGACGGCGATAAAACTTGGCCGCTAGTGCGCTGTGAGTGAAGTATTTATATATGTAATAATTACTATATTATAAAAATAGCCACTGCTCGCAGTGGCTATTTAAATATATTTTGAATGCTATTTATAACACGTAATACAGGCTCCGCCGCCTTCTTCGTCGTCATACATTGCATCCATGTCTAAAGTATCAATTAATTGACTTTCATCTACCATAGCGTGCATACCTAATTTTCTTTTACGTTCTCTCTCTTTCTTTTTTTCAAAACGTTCAATTACTTTCTGATGGTTCTCTTTTATTTGCGCAATTCTAGCGGGATCTTCTAATGTCTCGAGAGGCTCGTTTGGTCCCATCCAGTAGAAAGTCTCGCCATTGGCACTTGTATCTGCTCTTTTTTCATAAGATTTAGCTTCTTCAAAAGCTTCAGGGTGTCTTTCCTTAAGGCGTACCCATTCAATCTTTCTTTGAAAGAAACAAAATGTACAGCCAGAGCGAGAGCGCCACTCGTAGTATTTAGGCAAACCTAGCCCAGTACTATCTAAAATATCTAAAACGCCTTGTTTTTTAATTCCATCATCCGCGAAAGGCATTTTTATAGTTAATGATTTTTGTGACTCATTAGTCTTATAACCTTCGCGTAAAGGCTCATCGGCACGTATCCCGACATATGAAATTACTTCATAACCATCATCGAGAAATGGTTTTACCCATTTTTCGAAGGGTTCTAGCTTCATCCTAATAGTGCACCAACGTTGTCTTCCCCCAGGCAGAAAGTTGTTGTGTTGCTCTAACCAGTAATCGAAACCTTTTCCATCGTTTATATGTAATATTGGCTTACCAAGAAACACTTCTAACTGTTCAAGGTAGTCATATACTTCTGGTAGTTCCTTAGCCGTATCAGTAAAGAAATAATCAATTTCTAAATCAGGATAGTTTCTTGCCATATAAATGGCTAAAGCAGCACTATCTTTGCCACCTGATAAGCCTAAGACGTGCTTTACTTTTTTTTCAGTAGCCATAGTCGAACCTCGTTTAACCTTGATTCTCTAATTCTTTCTTTAAGAGTTGCTGTAAAACATCAATCCTCTCAAATTCGTTTAGCGTAGAAAGGTGCTCAGATAAAAAGTTTAGATTTTCATGTAATGAAGTATTATCACTTCGCCTAATCTCTTTCTTATAGTTAACAAGCTTGCCGTTATCATCTTCAAGCAATAACGATACTGTTTTCGTTTGAGTAGGTATGCCGATCTCATTTTCATTGTTATCAAAGTTAAACTTAACTAATGATAAAAATTCTTGTGCATATTCGCTTATTTTTTGTTTAGCTGTAAGAAGGTTCCCTTCGTTCCAGTTCTGTATACCTCTACCAATCACAATAGAAATTAGCGACTCTAGCCATTTAGTAGCTACAGAACCTGAAGCTTGGCTGCGGCCCAATTCACGAGCAAAAGCTTTCAGGCGTAAGTCGCCTGATTTACCTTCAACTATCTGACACATGCTGATCAAGGACTCACCAGACTCAGGGAAGAAATATTTCACTCTATCATTTATAGAGCTCAACATTTTGTCATGCGCAGTTTTTAGTATGTTAATACACTCTTCTAACAAATCTATTTTTTCTTCGAATGTTTTCTTGTTTTCCGGATCTAAGGTGTTAGGTAATTTTTTTATCAGTAACTCATGAGGATCGTTGGCTTGTAACAGCATATCTCGGATAGATAAAGTTTGCTTGTTCAGGGCTTTATCTTCTGTAAGGTTATTCGTATTACGTACCCAGTTAGGTAAATTATACATGGTCGTTACTAAAGGGGTTGCTACCTCAAGTAAATTTGTATTTACAGGCTGCGTCGTTAAAGTAGCCACATATGAGGCTAAAGTTTGCACCCATTTCGTATCGTCTTTAGCTAGAATAATAAATTTAATTGCTAATGATTTACTATTTCTTTGTAGCTTATGGATGTAGTCTGAATCTGGCTCGGCAATAAACGAAAAATCATTCGACAAGTCATTCTCGTAGTAAGCAATCTTTCCTTTAAGGCTTTTAAGGTAGGCAAATAAAATTATGGGAACAATGCCTTTAGTTAAACCGTAAGGAGCTGAAACCCAACGATCTTCTAAAGTCGATATGTTTATCATTTCCCCTGAGTTGCTAGTCAAGTAGTCATGAGTTTCTAGGAAGAGGGCGCTTAGCCTACTATCTACATGAGCGGTAGAAAACTCCCAATATTTACCGTTATAGTAATGAAGATTGGTATTTTTCAAACAACTAATATACATAGACATTTCAGGAGGGAATCCTGTGATGCCAAGACTATCTTCCTCTTCGCTATCAAGCATCGCATCTAGAAGCTTTCTTCGAGCAGAAACTGCAGTCCCAGATAACTTATTTCTATTTACTAATTCGTTATGAATTTTAGGTGATCTAAAAAATATATCATCAGCAAGGTCACTTGCCATAATACTGAGAGGGATTACATCTTTAATTTCACCACGAATTATCCAAGTTGAATTAATATAGGCCTCTTCAATAACACCATTAAGTAGTCTTAAAGCATCCGATAGTCTATTGTCATATTCTCTTTTAGCGACTTTATCGTGCTGAAGCGCCGCACCTATCTCTTTGTCTGTTCTGAGTAGGTCAAGTGCATACACCTCTTTGGCATAAGAAATTACCTCGTTTGCGTTAAACGCGTTTGCTATAGCAATAGAAGGAAAATCTACAGTAATTTTTTTTATTTCACTAATAGATTTCTGGTTTATTGTTAGAATAAAGTTACTAAACTCACCTTCTCGGCTCTCTATAATGTTTTTTGCTTCGGAGTGAGTAAAGTCGTTTCGTATTAATTTTCCAGCCCAGCGCAACACACCTGTAGTATGATAGTGACCCTTTGCTATTATTTGTTGAGAGTAGTCAATGTAGTCAATAACATTGCTTTCGTCATTGTCGGTTAGTTGACCAATCTTGTTGTTAAGCAAGGAAAGAACATCTAAATCACTACCCTCGAAAACAACCCATGCAGATTGGTGCTTACGGTAAATGATGGCTGAATTAGCTAACAATAAATCCAAGTGTGCATCTAATTCTTTTTTGTTCTCTGTGCCTAATATAGCCAGTAACATCTTATTCGTAGCATACAAGTTTGCTTGTCTACCAAAAATATTAAGTAACGCGATACTTTTCAATATAATTAAAGTAGAGTTTTCAACATCAATACGACTTATAGTTTCAGAAGCTTCAGCCCAAGCGTGACCATCAGGGGAGCTCAGAATAGCGTGCTCTAGATTTGATTCAAGGTAGTCCCATAGGTTTGATAAAGAATATCGCTCGTTACTATTTGTAGTGGACTTTAAAAAAAGCTGGAAACTGTTTTTTTCGAATGAATTTAAAAATCCAAATGTGCTACGTTCATTTTGACTAAACCGACGTTTAGAAAGAGGCCCAAGTAATAATGAAGTAGCAGGGTGTAGAGGTGCGCATTGATACAACCTTGTTCGCAGGTTTTTTTTATAATCATCACTTTGATTATTTTCTGATATAGCATCAAGCGTCATATCTACATATACAGTCTCATCTGCAATTTCTGATTGCTTTACTATTGATTGCGCAATTAATGACACTGTTTCATCGGTTGATACATTATATAAAATATCAGTATACCGGCCCTGAATTTTACCCCACTCTTCTTGTAGTTTAGTACCTCTTTCTTTTGCATACTCACTAAAGGATTGGTGCAGCAACCCCAGAAAAATAACTTCGGTATCAATGCGACCCAAAATTTCTGCTAAATCTTGAAAAAGATGTAGATCTCCTTTGTTTTTGTTGATGTAGTCTAGTGTTTTACCCATTTCATCAGAAATAAGTAATATACCATCAACAAAAGATTTAGACTCGCGAAATAAATTTTCCCAGTTGCTAATGAGTTCTGACTCGTTGCTAGGAGTTATACCCATATACTTTTTATGTAAAACTTTTGTAGCTGGATGCTCCTCAAGTGCTTTAACTGTAGCAGCCCAAAAAGTCTCAACAGGTGAGCGGACTCCGCCAGTTGCTCTTATCTGTAACCAACCTGTTTTTATATCAATACTATCTGTTAATAATAGACGGCTTTCTTGATTGATAGAGTCTAATGCTGCGGACCTAATACTTTCGTCGTGATGTAAAAGTCCAGTGATGAGCAGTGCTATCGTAGACTTTCCAGATCCGTAAGGACCAGTAAGAGTATAAGCTCTTTGTCCAGCTTGCGAATACTGACGAATAAGTGTCTCTAAGGCGGCTTGAGCTGTACCGTGATAAACTAGTCCCGGAAAAAAATCACTGCTCAAGTCACTATCAATTCGAGCCGATCTTTGGTGTCTAGTAGAAATAGAGTAGAGTTTGTCTAAAGTCATTTTTATCTCTGATAATATTCTTTAAGGTAATCAATAGGCTCGATATTTTTAATGTCTTCAAAGTTATCCTGCAATTGACGCAACCCTTGAGTGTCAGTCCAAGCAAGCTTTCCTTCAGTAAACTCTTCAAGATCATCCAGTTTTTCGCTCAAACCGTTAGCGGAAAGCCTAAAAACCCTCCCTGGTGAGTTAGTGTCATTAAGTAAAGAGTTAAAAGAGAATGTCGTAATATCATTACTACTGCTTTCGTATTTTTTCTTAATAAAATCGATGACAGCGTAGGTAAAAATCTCAATAGGTAGCGACTTGCGCGTCGCTAACTCTGATAAATATTGCTTTGAATCAATCTGAGTAATAAGCCCTAATTCAGTAAAGGGGGAGGCGAAGCTATCTTCATTTATCTTTTTCTGACTGGTGATTTTTGACGAGTAAGATTGTAAGAAACAATCTATATCTTTATTTAATGTGCTATCAGTCAAGGATTTATCATGATGCACCAAGGAAAGCTTTATATCTTTAGCGAGTTGTGTTTTACTGCAACGAATACTATTAAAAAAATTAAAAAACCAGCAGCCGGTAGTTAACTCGCTGGTATTTGACTGTAAAATCCAATGGAGTAACCAAACTGTTCCAATTTTGTCAAGATATTCGTCGTAAGGTTCCTCAGTGCGGTCACCGATGAATAGCTTTACTGCCAAAGTTGTCAGTGCATAAGATTGTTCTTTTTTATCAGTGCAAGTAACTAGCCCAAGCATTCGAACCCAGTGTCGGACAGAGAGGACCATATTCTTACCCATACCCATTGAGATCATTTGTTGCTCAATGTTGTCTTTACTTGATATGGAGCGACATTCTCTAACCTCTTGAATTATCTTATTAATCCACCCATAACGAACAGGGAAGGTCTGATGTCCGGAAAATTTTAAGTTACTCGATTCGATAGTCACTGTCTGCACTTACCTGTGTGAGATTGGAGATTTTATCCAAATAGCTATTTTACGTATATTGTGAGTACTATCAATAGCAAAGCATTATTAATAATCTTGATTTCAGTTGACTTTTAGTTAGAGTTGCTTTTTGAGCTTGATTGTGTGAAAAAATAACAGTTATGAGGGTTTTCTATGCTAGTTGAGTGCTTGAAAGAGCTATCAGAAGAGCAGCTGCTAGGTATGTTACCAAATGGTGTAGCTAGTTTTATTAGCTCTGTTACTGAAAATGAGGGTTTTCAAAGGGATAAAATAGCTCAATCTATCGCTATTAATGAATCTTGTAACTTTGTTTTTGATGATAAAAAAAGAAATATTTTAATAAGATCAATCTCACCCTTGATGTTGCTTAATATATTTCCGGAGTTGGCGGATTCAGTGTCTGAAATAACAACTTCACATTATGATTATATAGTTAAATGGTCTTTTAATGTAGATAATAATAATGAGTTAGCAAAGCGATTAGGTGTTTTAGATGAGGTTGTATCTGTAAGAAAAGTTAATGAATCTCCAAAGAGGATATCATTAGTTGTACCTAGTTATGGTCTATATCCTTATCAAAAAGATATCTCTGATAAAGTGTTGTCTCACTTTAAAAAAAATCAACGAATTCTTGTTCATTTGCCTACAGGCTCAGGGAAAACTAGAACAGCAATGAATATTGTTGTTGAGCATTTAAGAGAGTCACAACATAATCTGGTGCTATGGCTGGCTGATAGAGAAGAATTATGTCAACAAGCATTTGACGAGTTTGAAAAAGCTTGGTCATCATGCGGAGATAAAGAAAGTAAGGTATACGGTTTCTATTCTTCTAGTAACGAAAGTCTGAGTGGTATTGATAGTGGGTTTATTGTGGCAGGGTTACATACTCTTAATTCTATTAGAAAGCAGGATGCTGGAAAAGTAAGCTTACTTTATAATAAATTAAAAGATAAAGTTACTCTCGTTATATTTGATGAGGCTCATAAAGCTATTGCGGAGACTTATCAAAAAATTACAGAAGATTTCATAAATGCGCCAGGTTTCAGTGCCAAATTAATAGGCTTAACAGCTACGCCTGGTCGTGCTTTCGGTAATGATGCCTTAGAGGAAGAAAACGCAAGGTTAGCTAAATTCTTTGATAATAGCAAAGTGACAATGGATGTTTCAGGTTATATTTCACCTATAGATTACTTGGTTTCTAATAAGTACTTAGCTAAAGTTAACTTTGAGTCATTGACTTATAAAAACTCAAAAATATCTAGTTTTGCATTAGTTGGTAATAGTAGTCATGAAACTCTTAAAGCTTTAAGTTTAAATGAAGATCGTAATAAATTAATTCTCGATGTTATAAAAACTGAAGCAAGCAAGGGAAGGCAGATAATATTGTTTGCGTGTTCTGTTTCTCATGCTCAATATATAGCTGTAGCATTAAATTGCTTAGGAATAAAGTCTGCTTCTATTGATAGTAAACACGACACTGCAATAAGTCGCAGATTCAAAATAAAACAATATAAAGAAAATAAAATACAAGTTTTAACTAATTTTAACGTTCTTACTGCAGGTTTCGATGCTCCTAATACCAGTGTTTCAATAATAGCTAAACCTACTAATTCTTTAGTTGAGTACCTACAAATGGCAGGGCGAGCTATGAGAGGACAGAAAAGCAATGGTAATTTAGAATGTTGGGTTTATAATGTCAATGACGATATTCCAGAGTTTAATAGTATAAGTACGGCCTTTAAATACTGGGACCAATCTTGGGTAGTTTAATTAAATTTTAAGGTTTTTTAAATGTCTAACAGATTTTTGCATGCTCAGACCGTAATTGAAGCGTTACGTGACAATGGATATAATAATACAGCTTATGCACTGGGCGAGCTGATTGATAATAGTTTACAGGCGGGTGCGACTAGGGTTGAGTTAGGCTTTATTGAAGAACAATCAACTACTGCAAAAAGAAAGAATTTTAATGTAACAGGAATCTCTGTTTGGGACAATGGTAAAGGAATGTCACCAGAAACATTACGAACTGCTATGCAATTCGGTGGTGGTGAGCATAGAAACGATCCTGATGGAATGGGACGTTTCGGAATGGGATTACCGAATAGTTCTATTTCTCAATGCCGTAGAGTCGATGTATGGTCATGGCAAAATGGCGCTTCTCCCTACTTTACTTTTCTCGATGTTAATATGATGGCAGACGGTCAGCTAGAGGAGGTACCTGAGCCTGTACAAAAAGATATACCTGAGAAATATAAAAAAGCCTTTTTCCCTACATTTCCAGATTCAGGTACATTAGTAATATGGACTCAATTAGATAGACTTAATTGGAAGACCGGAAAATCTATATTTACTCACTGTGAAAATTTAGTAGGCAGAATGTATCGAAACTTTATTCATGATGGAAAAATTAAGATTGAGGGGCTGACATATAGACTTTCATCACCCGATTTTTTTAATGTTTATGACAGAGCTGAATTTAAAGCTAATGACCCTATGTATTTGTTAAAAAACACTTCACTGCCTACTCTGCCAGGGAATTATGCAGGCGAATCTTTTTTTGAGTTTCTTAATGAGCAAGTAATAGAAATTGATTATGTAAATGATTTAAATGTTAAGGTTAAAGGTAATGTTGTAATTGTAACTTCAGTTGTAAAGCAAGCAATATCTAATGAAATTCTAAAAAATCAGAACCAATCATTGGGACATACAATTTGGGGAAAGCACTGTGCAAAAAACACCGGTGTTTCAATTGTGAGAGCGGGTCGAGAGTTGGTTCTCAGAGACAGCTTTTTGACTTCAGCATTAAGAGAGTCTAAAGGAAGATTTATTGGTATCGAGGTATCTTTTCCCCCTAGTCTAGATTCATTGTTTGGTGTATTAAATAATAAACAAGATGCGATAAACTTAGTTCCGCATGACAAAGCAAGAATAGCGGAGGACTTAGGTTTTGAGCTTTTAGCTGATTATGATGAAGAGCTTTTAAATAATGAAGATAATTTTATTCATGTTTTAAAAGTAACTGATGCTATTTTGGAAAACGTTAAAATAGCTGAAAAAGCAGTCGGGAATGTGAATGTTAAAGCAAAACCCAATGTTTCAACAACAAGTATTGACGTAGATTCACCTGCCGGTAAAGCGACATTGGGCTCAGGGTATAGAGAAGATCACGGAAATAAAACTGCTGATTTTGATAAGCCTTTAGATATTAACTCGGTTAAAGAGACTTTAAAAAAAGGTTTAGGTTTTGGTGAACAAGAAGCACAAGAAAAAGCAGAAAATATAGTATTAAAAGGCTATAGATATCATATAGATTATATTGCTATGGATTCAGATGCCTTCTTTGATGTTTCAAGTAAAAATGGATTAACTTTAGTTCTTTTTAACACTGAGCATGCTTTTTATAGTGATGTAATGGAACGTTTAAAAGAAAGTGAACGTATGGTTATGGAAACAGTTATGGCAGGTTTCGCTAGAGTAATGAATGAAGAAAGTCAGCGTGAGAAACACTTTAATTACCTTAATTTAGTTAGACGTTCTTGGGGGAAAGTTGTTAGTGAGTTCCTAGAAGGGCCTTCGCTCGAAGATGATGTAGAATTATTTTAATATGAATAATAGTAAATCGATATTGATTTCTAATGATGAGCTTAAGGATAGGCTATTTAAGCTCATCAAAGAATCGCATGCAGTAAGAATTGTTTCTGCATTTATAAGCTTTAAAGCTGTAATCTGGTTTGAAAATTCTATTTCTCATAGAAACGTTGTTTTTGTTGGACGTTTTACTCCTGCTGATTTTGTGGTTGGAGCCAGTGATATTAAAGCATTACAAAAGTTAGTTGAGCTTGGTTACATGGTTTATATGAATGCAAGTTTACATGCGAAAATATATGATATCGACGAAAGTTACCTTTTCACAGGTAGCGCTAATTTCACGAGTCGTGGCTTATCGCTTGGGTCAACTTCTAATATAGAAGCCGCAGTTGAATTACCCTACACTCTAGAGTCTTCGCGGTTTGTCGATAAGGTTGTTAATTCTTCGATATTAATTGATAGTGAAAAGCTAAGGGAAATGATTTTATTTCTTGATAGCATTTATGGTGCATCTAACGAAAATATTAATGATCAGGATTGGCCCTTTACTTCAGTTAATATAGATGAGTTATTTGTTTCTGATCTTCCGTTAACAGAGCCTCTTTCGATGGATGATAATGACGAAATTAAAGATTGTGTTTTCAGAAGAATTGACAATCATTTGAAAAATGATTGTCAAATTCAAGCTAAATCTCTGTTTTTACAGTCTAAAGCTTATCGGTGGCTGATGTCTCATGTTGAATTAGATAATGTTTTAGGAGTGAGGTTTGGTGAAATAAGCGCTAAACTCCATACTGCTCTTAAGGATGATCCTTCACCTTATCGAAAAGATGTGAAGCTCCTACAAGGTAATCTTTATAGATATATTCAGCTTTTATGTAATGATGAGCTGGAAATATATATACCTGGCGAAAGGTCAGTATTTATCAGGGTTCGAACATAATGAGTTATTTTGACTATGCGGCATCCACTCCTGTTTCATCTAAAGTATTAGATGACATGGGCTCTTGGCAAAATAAAAATTTTTCTAATGCATCAGCTGCTCATGCTGAAGGGCTGAAAGCTTCTAAAGCTATCCAATTAGCAAGAGAAGTCATCGCTGATAAAATAGGTGCTATGCCTAGTGAAATAGTCTTTACCAGCGGTGCCAGTGAAGCTAATAACCTTGCCATAAAGGGTGTTGCGTTCGGGCACCTAGAGCATAAAGGTCATATAATTACTTCGAGCATAGAGCATAAGTGCATTATTAATACTTGTCTATTTCTTGAAAAAATAGGCTTTGATGTTACTTATTTAAAGCCTAACGAATTTGGGGTGATATCCAGTGAACAGGTTGCCTCATCAATAAAACCAAATACCTTATTAATATCAATTCATCATGTTAATAATGAATTAGGTGTAGTTCAGCCGATCGCTGATTTCGGGCGGTTAGCATTTGAGCATAATATTCCTTTCCATACTGATGCAGCGCAATCTTTTTGTAAGCTTAGATTAGACGTAGATGACATGGATATAGATATGCTTTCTTTGTCTGGGCACAAGGTATACGGCCCTAAAGGCATCGGTGCTTTATATGTTAGAAATATTAATGATAGTGGATTAGTGCCACAAATACATGGCGGTGGGCAGGAAGGCGGCTTAAGAGGAGGTACTTCTCCTACATCACTTATTGTAGGTTTAGCCTCAGCAGTAAAGAACTTCCCTAATACATATAGTTTTTCATCTGTTGACTTAGAAAAAATATTGTCTAATTATAAATATGTGCGTAATGGGAAGAACCCAATTGATACAATTTTTAATATTACGTTCAAAGACGATGATGAAGTAAAGCGTTTTCATCATGATAACCATTGGTTGGTGTCTCAAGGTTCCGCTTGTAATGCTATGTCGAATGTTGCTTCTCATGTGTTAACTGAGATAGGGCTATCTGATGAAGAGGCAAGACGGACATACAGAATTAGCTTGCCACCATATCAGCTTTATTGATAGCTAGGTTTGTTCTTTATTGTAAAGTTAGATATGACTATTTCGTTCTCTAATAATTTAGTTCCGAACTCTAGCCTATTTATGTTTGGCGTCGTTGTAATATCTATTTTTATCCTTTTTAGTAACCTTCTCTCAAAGGATATTTGTTTTTTATAGTCTTTATGTTCAGGTGACATAAGCTTACTTTTGTATAATAGTGGCGGACGTTTACTTTCGTTAACGTAGTCAAAGAAATCTACGTCTTGATCAGCCATTTTTATTTTTATGCGCTCTACGAGATAAGGAATTGGTTTTTCGAAGTTGTCGTAACCCATTAGGCTGACTTTTCCTGAAGTGATGTGGATCTTGATAAGGTCGATGTCTTCAAGCTCGCCATATAATTGGCAGGCTGCACCTACATAGACTCTTAATAGAGAAGGGAGCTGAGGCAGATAGTCTTTATGAAAGATCAACGAGTGCGCCGCGTGCATTAGGCTCGCGGGCAGTTGCTGATGCGCAATGTGGCAGGCGCTTTCTATAGCTTGATGATCGGCAATAGAAAAGAGCAGAGCGTACGCCTGCTCTTGAGCTTCTTTATAATGACCAAACAGGGCTTTTAGATCTCTTTGTAGCTCAGTAGAGTAGTGAGCATAAGGTTTACGTTTGCCAAATAAATTAAGTGCGAGATACACGAGTAAGTCTTGCTGATGCTCAGTCTTTGACTGCTCTAGCTCACTGATGTCGTAGATTTTTTCTAGTAAACTCATGGCTTTGCGGTGTGAACCAATGACAGCTTTGAGCGCAGCACTTTGCTCAAATTCGTCGTTAGCGGGAACGCGGCCCAATGTGAGTGCCCGCTGCCAAAACGCTTCAAATAATGGTTGGTTAGTAGCGACCAATAGTCGCGCTTTTTCTTCATTGTTTACTTTAGGAGCTGTTAGCTGCTGCCAGCCATGATGACGACGTTGACGGTTGGCAAGAAAGCGTTGTTCTTCTTGTTCATCTTTAAAGACATAAAAAATTCCTGGCCCGATAGCGATGGCATTACTGTCCAGTGTTTGCTCGATAAATGCTTTAAGCTCTGCTTGGCTGTAATAACGCTGAAAGGTATTGCGTGAGGTAATAACCCCGTCTTTATAAGGAGTAAATTGAGCGATAAAGTTCTCGTTAGCGATCATTGCAGAAACTACTAGTACAGTATTAGTCAATTCCCATGCGTTGATCAGCGTTTCTATTCGCTCATCTAAATCTTCAATTACGTTGATTACATAGCCAATGTTTACTAAGTCAGAAGAAATTTTTTCAGCATCTGGGAGGAAATTAGGATCCCAGCCTAAGGCATCTATGCCATGGGCTTCTAACTCACGTAGGTCATCACCTCTGCCGCAGCCGTAATCAAATAAGCTATATTCACCGTTAAGATAGCCATGGCGAGCCAATGTTTTCATGGGCGCTGATAATTGATAACGAACCAATGCTGTTCTATGCCGATCGATATCCGATATTTTACATTGTGGCGTAACAACACTTGAAATACGAAACAAACGACCGTCTACCAGTTTATAACCGTGTTGCTCTATTAACCTTTCCCAAGAATCCCTAAAGCCGATCATTCGGCTGTTTTCATATAACCCTGCAGCTTCACCCTCTTGGGTTATCTGAGTAAACTCTTCAACCTGAGGGTGGTTAGGGCAAAGAAATGTTTCTTTTCTATGCAGAATAGGCGGGTTATTTTTTTCTTGGTAATGAGTAACTTTATGGCTTAGCTTCACTAAATCTACTGCAGTGCTCCTGGCAATAGCAGGATACGCATCTGTGAAGAACTCAGGGTAATGTAATAGAGATAATTTAAATTCTCGTTTTGATAGCTTTACTAAATTCCATTCGTCATCTTTAATTTTTAATGCTGCTGCCACAGCAATTACAAATTCAGATAAAGTAGCGTCCGTGCTTTGCAACGTATCTCTATGCAAGTAGACAGCATCAGGCAGCTCTTTTTTATACGGTAGAGCCGAGACTAGTTGTTTAAATTTTTCAAAATTTAGCATCTACTCATTCCTGTGAGTTTTTCTAAGCTAATCGACCTTGGTATCTGTCGATCATTTTTTGTTTCAAGTAAGACTATTTTACGTGATTGCTCTGAGCCGTAGCTCACATGTAGAGGGCGATCGTCACCGTAAATGTACAGTCTATCGAAAGGGGTGTTGTTCGCTAGCCATATTGCCACTTCAAAGCTGTTCAAGCTTGGGTAGAATAAATCTACTGCCGCGCCTTGTCGCGAGCAGATTAAGTGACCTTTTGCGTTCAGCTCGCACGCTGAGTGCTGATCCAGTGCTGGTGATATATTTGGCTTTGATTTCTTTTTTATAGTTTTTGTTAGCTCATAACCAGAGAAACCGTAGGTGATAATCGGTATGCCAAAATGTTCAACTAAAGGGTCTAGCACATTTAAGGCGAGTGTCTGATAAGCCAGCCAACTAGCAGTCTGTAGCGGTTCATTGGGTATACCTAGCCTTAGCCAAGTTTCACCGCAGTTGAACAACATTGAGTATGTGAAGTATTGGCTACAGGAATCACTAACAATCATATTTAATTCTCCACTAGTTATTTTTATTCTTGATTGCTGTGATGTTTATGTTGCTGATAATAATCTACAGACATAGTGGGCTTCGAGTTGAGCTTTAAGAAAGAGAAGATGTTGGTTACTGTATCAGACTCAAGAAGGACTTTCTCTGTTCTGGCTCGCCGACACGGCACTGTTGAAGTTAAGCGAAGTGACTGAGGTCACAGGGCTGTCATTAAGTAGAGGTAAAAGATCAGCGGCAGTGTTGATATACCTTAAGGCTGATTACTAGGCTGAGCAGAATGGTTAAGTTTCAAATAGCAGTCACAAATAAGCAGGAGGCTTGAATGACCATAAGTGAACAAGACTTACGATACTTGCGCCGTTGTGTGGTGTTGGCAGAAGAATCATTGGCTGAGGGCGATCAGCCGTTTGGCTCGGTTTTGGTGTCGGCACAAGGCGCCGTGTTGGCGGAAGATCATAATCAAATTCATACCAATGCCACCTTTCATCCTGAGTTGGCGTTGGCACAGTGGGCGGCTGAGCACTTAAGCGAAACTGAGCGTGCACAGGCTACCGTGTATACCTCGGGCGAGCATTGCCCTATGTGTGCGGCTGCTCATGCTTGGGCGGGTTTGGGACGCGTGGTATACATTTGCTCAGGCAAACAGTTCGCTCAGTGGTGTAACGAATGGGGCTTGCCGCCCGCGCCGGTTAAGCCGTTAGCCATTAATGAGGTAGCGCCAGAAATACTGGCTGAGGGCCCTGTGCCTGAGTTAATGAATCAGGTAAAAGCGCTGCATAAGCGTTATTTTGGCATTACGGAAAAGTAGGCGAGGGCGGCGAGCTTGAGAGCAATGTTGGATGCTTAATTTTTAATGTTCAATGAAAATTGAAGAGCAGCTGGCGGTTGTAAATCTACATCAACACCAAAGCAAACCGCGGCGAACAAGTTGCCGCCTACTAAAACAAAGGGTTTCGGCAGTTTTTGTCGCCGCCAAGTTGGCACTCTACAAAAACACCGCTTTTAAAAGAGCGGTGTTTAATTTTTTGCATGCGCGCGGGCTTGGTCTTCTTTACCGCCTCACTTCACTGAGGTCAGCATGTCGCCTGGGGTGATGCGTACTTCGCGGGCGGCGCTATCTGCAGGGGCTAATATGCTGTAGTCGGTGTGACTTTGCTGCACCACAAATTGGGCTTTGGAGGAGCTTTCGCTGTAATAACCGGGCTGCAGTTGGCGCCTGTGGATCAGCGTAAAGCGATCGCCGGGTTGAATACCGGCCTCTCGGCCTAAGTCCATTAAGATGCCCTCATCGGATTGCTGCAAAATATGGCCTATGGCTTTCATGCACGACTGCGCCTTAACAATATCGTTAGTTATGCGCACCAAGAGTTGGTCGGCAGCTAGGCCATAAGACGACTGCCAAAAGCTTTGTTGCTGCACATTCACCTTGGCGTGCTTTTTAAACGGCCAAGGGGCTTCTATGCGGTATTGCTGCTGCAGTAAGCGCTCACCGGTAAAGCTGTCTTCTAAGGTAACCGACAAGGCAAATTGACGGGGCTTATCTTTTATTTTCCATTGTACCCAGTGGTCGTCGTCCATGCTGATGTCGTTAAGCACACCACTCAGCAAGAGTCGTGATTGTTGTTTTTGTGCCAATACGTCACTGCCTTTGCGTAACCCTTGGCTACGCGGCAGCTGAGTATCGGTGGCAACTTGATAGGGCAGTTGCGTCATCAAATTGACGCTGGGCATTAGATGCTGAGCTAAACGGGCGGCGGCGGCATTGCCTAATTCATAAATTTGGCCAAATTGACCTTGTTCAGGATGTTGAATAGGAAAGCTGGTGAGGCTAATACCCGGCCGATATCGGCTGGCACACTGTGCTTGCACTTGTTGCGGGTTGGGCCAAATGTCGGCGCGCACTGTGAGCCATAGGCGGCCTTGGTCGCGGCGCTCGTTAAGGACCACGTAATCCATTAGCTCGCCTTGGGCTGCGATGTCGAGTTGCTGGCCAGAAAGGGCGCCGTTAGTCACGGATTGCACGGTAGTAATGGACGCGCCGGCTTGCAACAGTGCATCTGTGAGCGCTTGCTCGAGTGCTTGTTGGCGTGCAGTTTCTGTCCCTTGGCTCAGGGGCGCCGAGCCTTCTGCTTGGTACCAGTCGGCGTTAGCCGTAAATGGCAACATCAGCGGTAACAGCAGAAATAATGAGGACAAAAGGGCTTTTATTGACACGGTTGCATCCTAGTTAGCACCGAGGCCAGCATTAAGTTGGCGTGGTAATCAATTGTTGGCAAGGATTATGCAAAAACCTTGCCTACTAAGTACAGTAAAAGGCAATTTTGCTGCAGTTCGGGCTTATAACGCTGGTTTTGGGTAGGCTTTATCGGTATATCTAACCGCCTTACTGGCGCAAAGATTGCCGAAGATTATCACAGCGGCAGTTTTTTGCCGCTAGCTGCTTTATCTGCGAAGTGCCTTAATGGTTTTGCTTAAGTGGCGCCAAGGGTTTGGCTTAGCTGCTTTGGCTGAGCGGTAAAGTTTACGGTGCTTGTGCCGATAGCTTAGCCGGTAGACGGTCTTTTATTTAATGGAGTCATGATGAGTAGATGCCTTTTTCTAGTTGTGGTGCTGGGGCTTACCGCTTGCACCGCATCAGAAGAGCCACAGTATGATGCGAATAATCATTATCTGCCCCACTATCATGCGTCCCACTATGTTAATGGCAAACCTTTGGGGCCACTCCCGCGCCCAGCAGTGTCGCCGCGCCATACTCAAGATGGTGTACCCATGCGCATGAGTGCCGGTAACCGCAGTGCTTATTTGCCTCAGGCGGGTCCATCTTTGGTCGGCGGACAAACCCAGCTGCAACAGCATATGTCGGCATTGGCCTACCAATTGGTGTCGAGCATTCATAAGGTAGATGCGCAATCTGGCATAGCCGTGAGTGGCTTTGTGGATCAGCAAGATTATAAGAGCCAAGACGATTTTAACCGTTTGTTATCTGAAACCATGATGTTTCAGCTTAACCAATACGGCTTGCGGGTAGTGGATTTTAAAACGCTGCCTTTTATTCGCATCACGCCCGAGGGCGACATCAGCACCAGCCGTGATTATCGCCAGTTGAGCTCACGAATGGGGGCGCAATATTTAGTGCACGGCACCGTGAGTCAAACCATGGGCGGACGATTAATTAATGCGCGCCTTGTTTCCCTGGGCGACAACAGTTTGATTGCCAGTGGTCAGCAGTTTATTCCTGCATATTTAGTGGCCAGCATGGTTAAGGCAAAAGGCCCAGAGGCCAGAGTGCAAGTCATTACGCCTGAATACAGGAGCCGTTATGCTAAGTAAGCGTGGATTATTATTGGGCCTGTTGTTACTGCCATTAATGGCCTGCAGCACGCAAGGCGGGCCTAAACCCGCAAGAAATCATATTTATGCGGTGGGTTATGCCCCTATAAGCTTGCAGCAGCCGCAGGATCCGCAGCAAAAGTTATTACACGCCATGCGCGCCTCTAAACTGGATGCCTATCGGGAATTAACCGAGCAATTAAGTGGTGTGATGACCTCAAGCTCGAGCATCACTAACAGCAATATTTTGCAAGACGGTACCGTAAGCAACAGCAGCCGCGGCGTCGTGCGCGGCGCGCGCGTGGTAAACAGTTACCCCGATGGTGACATGTACATCACTGAGCTGGAGCTGGATTTAAAGTTGTTTGAAAAGCTAAGACGCGGGTATTGAAGGGCAGTTCGCCCTGTAACCGCCAATTTATTCGGCGATGCTGCAAAGCAGGATGTTTTAAATCTATATAAACAAACCGTGGCGAATAAATTGCCACCTACAAAAAACGCCAGCCTTGTAGCCGCCAACTTTGTTAAACAGAGAGTTTCGGCGGTGCTGCGACGCAGGATGTTTTAAATAACCTATAAAATAGCGCTAACCTTTCACAAACAAAAACACCGCTCTTTATGGGAGCGGTGTTTTTGTTTGCTTAGTGATTTGGTTTTATTTTGCTTCACGCTTCACGCTTCACGCTTCACTCTTCACGGCGAAGCTTAAACCTTAAAGCCGGCACCTTTATTAATGCCTTTGGTGTGACCTTTTTGGTCGTAGGTGACGCTTTGCCGTTCGTGCAAGCGGCTTAAAATATTGGCAAGCTGGCGTACGCCGTTGAGCGATTGCTCGAGTAACTGCTCGGCAACCTGGCTTTGCTCTTGGCATTGCTCTACTAACTGACGCAGGCTTGCAACTTGCGGATGATAATCAGTGCTTAAGCGCTCTCGCTCTGGATGATTGGCAAGCTCGGCGTCTGTTGCCTGAATTTGCGTTAATAAGGTGTGTTTTTTTTCTGCCAAGGGCGGCAGTTCGAGCGCTTTTCGCGTCACGATCAAATCGAGCTCTTGTTGAGTAATCTCTAACAAAAGCTCGAGTTGAGTTTTCTGTTGGGTTAGCAGCGCAGCAAGCGACATATTAGATACCTTCTAAATCCTGCTCAAAGCGAGAGATATTGGCCGCCAATCGGTCACTGTCTACTTGATAGCTGCCTTCATTAATGGCTTTTTTCAGTGCCTCTAAGCGAGCGCTGTTATCCGGTGCTGGCGTATTGGCCAACGACTGCTGCACTTGACTCAAACGCTGTGCTTGAGGCGTTAGCGTGACTGAATCTTGCTTAGGTGTAGCCGTAGTGGCCGTGCTTGCGGGCGCGGCATCTGTGCCGACACTTTGCTTATATTTGTTGTTGGTAAGCGGCGCATTGCTGCCAAATCCAACGGGTAATTTGTCGATAGCCATAGTGAAAGTCCTATTCTGCTGCTGCGTAAAAGGGGTATCGGCTTAATACGTGATAACTTTAGCAGAATTTACAGCTTAACTTGCACTTGGCCAGCGGACATGATTTGGGCACTAATTTCTCGGCCAGAGTTGGCGTTACTGACGCGAATAGTGTCATTAAATGAGCCGTCTTCTTTGGCCATACCGTCGGTTTTTATGGTGAGCCCGCCAGTCTGCGCCAAAATGCTGACTTTGTCTCCCTTACACACCACACACAACTGGTTATTTAAAATAGGCTGCCCGGGGCGCAAGTCGCGTTTGGTGCGAGAGCCAATCAAATCGGCCGGATTATTAAATACATCGCCGCGCAGCAAAACTTCATCTTGATAATCCACACTTAAATGCTGTGCTTGCAGCAAGGTATTGCGTGTTATTGGATCACTGGCGGTGACCACGGGTTTAAGAACTTTTACCCGTACCGGTACAAATATTTCCCAGCTGGGCGTTTCATGGCATTGCAAAAATACATGAGTGTTACGTTTAACTTCACCAGCCCCGCGAATATCCGCGGTCAGTTGGCCTAGGCATTCGGTTAGGACTAAGCGGGTGTCAATGCTGGCGGCATTCACTTCTAATTTATCGTCTGGCTGCACAGGCACGAGATCGCGAACATAATCTTCGGCGTAGCGGCGAATTTCATCATGCACGCTGCTGTCACCCAAGGTTTGCGCCTGCGCTGAACCTAATCCGATCAGTAGCAAGAACAGGGTGGGCAATAAACATAATGCGCGCATGCTTTGCCTGATGGCGTTGCACGGTAAAAAGATTCTGTTAAGCATTCTTTCCTCTTGGCCGATATAAAGAAGTGTGCGATATCACGTCTTGACTGAGCGCTGATAGCGTCTGCTGTTAGCGGATGCTAAGCTAGCGCCGGTTAACAGCGTAAACGCGATACGTAAATACAATAAGCACTTACTAATAAGTACAATCATGCATAGAGCATGCCATGGACGGACACCTTACCACGGCATTAATGGAGAAACTGTATATGGCGAGCGTACTCGACTCGGTAAACCAAAGAACACAACTGGTAGGTCAGAACAGACTGGAATTATTGTTGTTCAGACTTAACGGGCGTCAAAGATTTGGCATTAACGTGTTCAAGGTCAAGGAAGTATTGCAGTGCCCTAAGTTGACGGCCTTGCCGCAGCGTAATGCAGTGATTAAAGGTGTGGCCAATGTTCGTGGTCAAACCATCTCTATTATTGATATCAGTAAGGCCATGGGTGGGCGTCCGGTTGAGCAAACCGACACCAGTTTCGTGATTATTTCTGAATATAACCGCTCCATACAGGGCTTTTTAGTCAGCTCAGTTGAGCGCATTGTTAATATGAACTGGGAAGCGATTTTACCGCCACCAAAGGGCACGGGCCGTTCTAACTACATGACAGCCGTCACCGAAATTGACGGTGAATTGGTCGAGATCTTAGACGTCGAAAAAATTCTTGATGAAATTGCACCGCGCAGCGTAAGCGTTAAACAAGAGTTAGTGGATGAAGTTTCGGTGTTAAAAAGCCTCACCCAAAAACCCATTTTGATTGCCGATGACTCCTCTGTGGCGCGCCGCCAAATTCAGAAAACAGTAGAGACCTTAGGGCTTGAATGTATTGTGGTGGAAAACGGCAAGCTGGCGCTGAATAAGTTGCGCGAATTAGCGGCTATGGGGCCTATTCATGAGCAATTAAGCATGGTTATTTCCGACGTGGAAATGCCAGAAATGGATGGTTATACCTTAACCGCCGAAATCCGTAATGATGCAGCACTCAGAGATTTACATGTTATTTTGCATACTTCGTTAAGTGGTGTGTTTAATAAAGCATTGATTGAAAAAGTCGGCGCCAATAATTTTATCGCTAAATTTCATCCCGACGAACTGGCCACAGCCGTGAAGGCTGCGCTCTAAACTGCCGTAAAGGACACAGATGAAAAATCTGACCGAAGAACAATATCACGCTTTTTGTCGCTTTTTAGAAACCAGCACCGGCATAGTGTTAGGCGATAATAAGCAGTATTTGGTTAAAAGCCGCTTGTCGCCTTTGCTGGCTCGTTTTCACATAGAGTCATTAGACGAGCTGATTGTAAAGTCCATGAATATGCGTGAGCGTGAGCTAAAAACGGCGGTGATCGATGCCATGACCACCAACGAAACCTTATGGTTTCGTGACTGTTATCCTTTTACCTTGCTCAACGACAAGCTATTTCCTGAGTTGGCCAAACCGGGCAAAACCTTAAAAGTGTGGTCGTCTGCTAGCTCGTCAGGGCAAGAGCCGTATTCGATAGCCATGACGGCCCTTGAATATCAAGCCCGCAAACCGGGCGGCTTGCCAGGATTACAAATTGTGGCCACCGATATTTCAACCAGCATGCTGGAGCAATGCAAGAGTGGTATTTACGATAGCCTGTCGCTGGCGCGCGGCTTGTCACCGGAGCGTAGAAGCCAGTTTTTTACGCCGCTGGCCGAAGGCAAGATGCAACTGCAAGACAAAGTACGAAACATGGTCAGTTTTCGTCCCTTTAACTTGTTAGACAGCTACAGCTTGCTCGGTAAATTTGATATTATTTTCTGTCGTAACGTATTAATTTACTTTTCGCCGGCCAATAAAACGAAAATTCTGAATCAGTTTGCGCAAGCACTTAACCCCGGTGGCTATTTGCTACTTGGGGCGTCTGAATCGCTCACCGGCTTATCAGACAAGTTTGAAATGATCCGTTGTAACCCCGGCATTATCTACCGCATCAAATAACCTAAGGCCCGCAAGGGCCTTTTTTTATTGCCTTTTTATTATCAAAATATCTGCTTCACACATCTACAAGGGCCTTATGTGTGTTTGTAGTCTGGCGCTTCAGCTGCCAGTCCCGCCTCAGCGGGATTTAAAATCCATCCAGCTATGCTGGCCCGGCGAACAAGTTGCCGGCTACGGTAACGGTGTTTTCGTAGGTGGCAACTTGTTCGCCACGGTTTGGTATTGGCCCTAAAATATTCTGCCGCGCAGAACCGGCGAAACTCTCTGTTTAAAAACCGTGCCGGCTACATGCCTACCGAAAATTTCTGTTTTTTTAGTGTGCCCGTCTCTTCGGTGAAGAGGAATTCTGTACGTTTTTGCTATTGGTCTTTAGCTTAGTGCCTTGCTATTGGCATGAGTCTTGCTTGTGTATGGCTATAGCATAAGCATCAGTTGAACCTAGGGTAAGCACAGCGTATTCAAACCCAAGTCAACACTCAATTTTAGCCGCAGGTGGCAAGCATTTGCCGCCTACTGGCAAAAAACGTACACAACGTAAGACAAGAGGTGCAGGGTGACGATTTCATTCGACAAAGCCTTTGGCATACATCAACACGCGCTGGTGACTCGTTCAAACCGTGCCGAAGTGCTGGCCAGTAACTTGGCCAACGCCGACACGCCTGGCTATAAAGCCAAAGACATGGACTTTCAGGCGGCGCTCAGTCAGGCACAAAACGACCAAGGCTTTTCGTTGAGTCGCACTAATCAGCAGCACTTCGCCGTTGAGATAGCACCGCCGGGCATGGTGCAGTTTCGCGTGCCTAATCAGCCCGATACGGGTGACGGCAATACGGTTGATGTGCAAACCGAGCGTAATAGCTACATGGAAAACGCCCTGCAGTATCAAGCCTCGCTCGAGTTTTTAAACGGCAAAATAAGCGGCCTGTTAAAAGCCATTAAAGGAGAATCAATGTGAGCCTATTTAAGGTATTTGATATTTCCGGCAGCGCCATGAGCGCCCAGTCGGTGCGCCTCAATACCACCGCCAGTAACTTGGCGAACGCCGACAGCGTTAGTTCCAGCATCAATGAAACTTACCGGGCGCGCAAACCGGTATTTGCCGCCGATCTCGAACAAGCACTGTCTGATCGTCAAGAAAGCGTCGGTGTTAAAGTGATGGGCATAGTTGAAACCGACAAGCCATTACTGAAAGAATTTCACCCAGACCACCCCATGGCTGATGCAGAAGGCTTTATTTATAAGCCCAACGTCAACGTGGTAGAAGAAATGACCGACATGCTGAGTGCGTCCCGCAACTACCAAACTAACGTGCAGGTAGCGGACGCCGCCAAGCAAATGTTGCAGCAAACGCTGCGCCTCGGTAAGGGGTAATAACGAATGCAAGTAAATCAAGATTACCTTAACGGCCTTAAATGGCCCGGCGAGCAAAGCCCCGCCGATAAAGCCAAAGACCCTAGCCGGGCACAACTCGGCCAAGAAGACTTCTTTGCGCTAATGACGCAACAATTAGCCTATCAAGACCCGTTTAAACCGGCGGATAACTCCGACATGATTGCGCAAATGACGGCGTTTACCTCGGCAGACGGCATCAGTAACATGAGCAAGCAGCTCTCGGGCTTGAGCGAAGTAATGACCTCCAGCCAAGCGCTGCAGGCGTCTAGCCTAGTAGGGCAAAAAGTATTATTGCCCAGTAACTTAGCTTATTGGGATCAAAGCGATGCGGTAGATGGCGTGGCCGTAACCGGTGAGGGTGCCAATAACGTGGTGATCCGTATCGAAAATGAAAAGGGCGAATTAGTGCGCTCCATGAGCCTAGATGGCCCACAGCGCGGCAACGTGCCCTTTACCTGGGACGGCTTAAACGAACAAGGCGAGCCTGCTCCCACGGGGCGCTACAAAATTAAAGTCAGTGGCATCATTGGCAACCAGCGTGAAGACCTCAACGCCTTGGCCTTTGGCCGGGTAGACAGCGTAACGCTGGGCAGTGCCAACAGCCCGACTCTGGTTAACTTATCGGGTTTAGGGGGGGTTCCCTTGAACCAAGTACTCGAAATTGCTGGCCGTAAAACGGCGTAAGGAGCTCCACCATGTCTTTTAATATTGCTCTTAGTGGCGTGAACGCGGCACAGAAAGATCTCGACGTAACGGCCAACAATATCGCCAACGTCAACACCATCGGCTTTAAAGAGTCCCGTGCCGAGTTTGCCGATGTATACGCCAACTCTATTTTTGCTAACGCCAAAACCCAAGTGGGCAGTGGTGTGCAAACTGCCGCCGTGTCCCAGCAGTTTCACCAAGGTGCGTTGCAGTTCACCAATAACTCGCTAGACATGGCGATTAACGGCAGTGGCTTCTTTGTGGTATCCAACGAAATTGGCTCACTGGACCGCACCTTTACCCGTGCCGGCGCCTTTCGCTTAGATAACCAAGGTTTTGTGACTAACTCTCAAGGTCATTTCTTACAAACCTACAAAGCGAATGCCGACGGTACGCCAGCAGGTTTGGGTATTAATAGTACTCAAGCATTAAAAATTCCTGACAAAGCTGGTCAGCCACAAATGACTACTGAGGCTAAAACTGGTGTTAATTTGCCGACTAAAGCCGATTCGTTGGACTTGACTCAGTTTGATCCCACCGATTCAGAGACTTATACCTCATCTACTTCGATGACGGTATATGACTCTTTGGGTGATACCCACACCATGACTCAGTACTTTGTTAAAACAGGGCCGGCAAATCCAGGTGATCCTAATACTTGGGAAATGTTTGTGTATGTAGATGGGAAGAATTCTTTAGGAACAACCAACCCCGCTGTTGCTGGGCACCCCCTTGATCCCGATGTACCTGCAGATAGTATTAACTCGCACCCATTAACGTTTGATACTGCAGGCCAGTTTATTGCTTCGACTCCTCCTGCTCCGACTTTAGATGAGTTAACCACACAACCATTGGGCTTTACTAACGGCTCAGATCCTGATCAACAAATTATGATTAAGATCCCTTCAGCGACCTTGAACTCAGGTCCGTTTGAGGTAACTTCGAACAGCCAAGACGGTACTACCGTTGGTCGCTTAACTAAGGTAGACGTAGGCCCGAACGGTTTAGTACAAGCCACGTACAGTAACGGCAGCACCGAAAACTTAGGCATAGTGGCCATGGCGCGCTTCCCGAACGAACAAGGCTTAACGCAAATTGGTGATACGCAATGGCGCCAGTCGTTGTTATCCGGTGAAGCCGTAACCGGCCAGCCCAATACCGGTATTTTCGGTAAAGTGAGCGTGGCGGCATTGGAGCAATCTAATACCGACTTAACCTCTGAGCTGGTGGACTTAATCACCGCCCAGCGTAACTTCCAAGCCAACTCTCGGGCACTGGAAGTAAACAGTACCCTGCAGCAAACCATACTGCAGATACGGTAACTTAAAGCTAGAAGCTAGAAGCTAGAAGCTAGAAGCTAGAAGCTAGAAGCTGTAAGAAAGACCAAACACCGCCCGCAAAGGCGGTGTTTTTGTTGATGTTGGCACTGCTTTCATCTTTAACTTCCAGCTTACGGCTTTAAGCTTACAGCTCTGTTGTGGCACTATTCTTGCATTATATTTAAACAGTTAGCCGGGCAGTAATGCTTTTCGGCATTAATCAGTACTTATTCGGCCAAGGTCGACGGAGCTGAAATGGACAAATTGCTTTATATCGCCATGTCTGGCGCCAAAGAAAACATGCACAGCGTGGCGGTGCGCTCTAATAACTTAGCCAACGCCAACACCACCGGCTTTAAAGCCGACATGGAGCAAGCCCGTGCCATGCAAGCCTTCGGCGAAGGTATGCCCACTCGCGTGTTTGCCATGACGGAAAAACCGGGGCAAAACTTTGCCACCGGCCCCATTCAAACCACGGGCCGGGATCTTGACGTTGCCATCGCCGGTGACGGCTGGCTGGCAGTAGAGTCAAAAGACGGCTCTGAAGCCTATACCCGTTTTGGTAACTTGCAAGTGGCACCCGATGGCCGCCTGCAAACCAGTACTGGCTTGAACGTGTTAGACGATAACGGCGGCCCCATTATCATACCGCTGCCGTTAGAAAAGATGGAAATTAACAAAGACGGCACCATCTTTGCCCGCTTAGAAGGCGAACCGGCCAACGGCGGCGCCGAATTGCAGCGCATTAAAACCGTACTGCCCAACAATGCGGATCTTGAAAAAGGTCAAGATGGCCTGTTTCGTCGTAAAGACGGCCAGGCCGAAGCGGCTTCTGCTCAAGTGCAACTGCTTGCCGGCGCATTGGAGGGCAGTAACGTCAACCCCGTGGCCGAAATGACCCATTTGATCGATCTGCAGCGTCGCTTTGAAACCCAATTAAAAATGATGAGCCACGCCGAAGAAAACGATAAAGCCCATGCTCAGCTGCTGCGTATCTAGGTAGTTATAGGTATCTAGGTCGTTATAGGTATCTAGATAGTTAAAGGCATTTAAGTAGTTAAAGGTATTAAGGAGAGTGCAATGAACCCGGCATTATGGATTAGTAAAACAGGCCTTGACGCGCAGCAGACCAATATTTCGGTCACCTCCAACAACTTGGCGAACGCCAGTACTGTGGGCTTTAAAAAGGGCCGGGCGATTTTTGAAGACTTGCTCTATCAAAATGTGCACCAGCCCGGTGGCCGAGCTACGGCCGACACTAACTTGCCCTCGGGCTTAATGTTAGGTGCCGGTAGCAAGGTGGTGGCCACCCAAAAAACCTTTACTCAAGGCAGCGTGCAAACCACAGATAACGCGTTGGATGTGATGATTGACGGTCGCGGCTTTTTTGAAGTGCTGCTACCCGATGGCACCACCGGCTATACCCGTAATGGTCAATTTGCCTTGAACGAAGAGGGCGTGATAGTAACGCCGGGCAATGGTTACCCATTGCAGCCAGAAATGCAGATCCCCGATAACGCGCAAAGCATTAGTGTTGGCACTAACGGTGAGGTGTCGGTGCAAATTGCCGGCCAAGCTGAGTCACAAATTATTGGTCAGTTAATTATTACCGACTTCGCCAATCCGGCGGGCTTACAGCCTAAAGGCGAAAACTTGTATTTAGAAACTCAATCCAGTGGTGCCGCCATGCAAGGCATTGCCGGTGCCGACGGTTATGGCACCATCAAGCAGGGCATGCTGGAAACCTCGAACGTGAACGTGACCGAAGAGCTGGTGAACTTAATTCAAGCCCAGCGCGTGTACGAGATGAACTCCAAGGTTATCTCCTCGGTTGATGAAATGATGGCTTACGTTAATCAGCAGCTGTAATTAAATAAAGGCAGGAAGAGCATGATGCGCAAACTAATGATGGCGATGAATTTGCTAGTGGTGGGGGGCTTAAGTTTAGCCGGTTGTACCAGCACGCCTTATACGCCAAAACCGGACGATCCGGCGTTTGCGCCTGTTATTCCCAGCCTAAGTGAACAGCAGCTAGAGCCTAATGGCGCTATTTTTAAAGAGAATTACGCCAATAGCCTGTATTCCGATATTAAAGCCCATCGCGTGGGCGACATTATTACCGTTGAGCTTGCCGAGTCGACGCGGGCGCAAAAGCGTGCCACCACCCAGCAAGGTAAAGACAACAGCGTCAATATTACGGCTCCCAGCATAGGCGCACACGGCATTAGTATTGCGGGCAATCCTTTTAGCGCGTCTTTATCAAGCAGTAATGAGTTTGACGGCCAAGCCAACACCAATCAAAGCAACAGCTTACAAGGCAGTATTACCGTAAGCGTCGCCCAAGTGTTGGCTAACGGTAACTTAATGGTGCAGGGGGAAAAGTGGATCATGCTCAATACCGGCGAAGAATATGTACGTATTAACGGCATGATACGCCCGCAAGACATTAGCGCCGATAACCGCATTGCCTCTAACCGCGTGGCCAACGCGCGCATTTATTACGGCGGTACCGGCGACTTTGCCAATACGCAAAGCCGCGGCTGGTTATCTAAGTTCTTCAACAGCCCTTGGATGCCGTATTAGTTGTGTGAAGGGTAAGGTGTGAAGCGTAAAGGGCTAAAGAAAATGCTGAGCAAAACAAAGGGCGATTTTAGCCACGGAATCCACAGAAGAACACAGAAAAATTAAGATGGGATAAGAGCGAAAAGAGATCTTATTGGTAAACAAAGAAAAGAGATTAGAGGGTGGTAATTAGGTTGTCCCTTCACTCTTTACGCTGCACCCTTAACAGGTTTTTATTCAGATTTTATCTCTATTTTTCTGTGGGTTCCGTGCTTCTCGTAACAAAGAGTCGTAGCAAGAAAATCTTTATGTTCGGTTTTAGGTTCTGCTTACGGCTTAACGCTTCCAGCTTCCAGGCACGGTTTGGCCTTGGTTTTAGATATTTGACGGTGAGGAAAAGGCGTAAGGGTTGAACACATCACGCCTCACCATTCACCCCTCACATTGTCGTCAGGAGAAATACATGCAGCAGCTCACCAGTTTATTATTGAGCTTAACCTTATTGGCAGCCGCCTTAATGCCGGCTCAAGCGGCGCGCATTAAAGATATTAGTTCGGTGGCCGGCGTGCGGGCCAACCAACTGGTGGGGTATGGCTTAGTGGTGGGCTTGCCCGGTACCGGTGAGCGTAACAACGCCTTTGCCGCCCAAACCTTTAGAACCATGCTTAATAACTTTGGCATTACGGTGCCAGACAATATGCGCCCTAAAATGAACGACGTAGCACCGGTGGCAGTGCACGCCGAGCTGCCGGCGTTCGCCAAGCCCGGCCAAACTATCGACATTACCGTATCGGCCATTGGTGAGGCGAAAAGCCTGCGTGGCGGCACCTTGCTGCAAACCTTCTTAAAAGGGGTGGACGGGCGCGTGTATGCCTTGGCGCAAGGCAGCTTAGTGGTCGGCGGTTTAGGTGCCGAGGGCGCAGATGGCTCGTCCATCATGATCAATATTCCTACCGTAGGCCGTATTCCAAATGGTGCCATGGTGGAGCGTGAAGTAGAAAGCTCCTTTGGCCGTGGCGACACTATCGTTTTTAACTTACACAGATCCGACTTCACCACCGCCAAGCGCATGGCCGAAACTATCAACGACTTAGTTGGCCCCAATAATGCCCAAGCATTAGATGCGACGTCTGTGCAGGTGTATGCACCGCGCGATCCGGGCGAACGAGTCAGTTATTTGTCGAGCCTAGAAAACCTAGATATAGACGTAGCTGACGAGTCCGCCAAAATTATCGTTAACTCGCGCACCGGCACCATAGTGATTGGTCAAAACGTTCGCCTTAAGCCTGCGGCCATTACCCACGGCGGCCTCACCATTATGATTTCTGAAAACCCTGAGGTGTCGCAGCCTAATCCGTTATCAGAGGGAGAAACCGTAGTGGTACCTAACAGTACCGTAAATGTGCAACAACAAGACTCGCGCATGTTTAAGCTCGACACCGGCACTACGCTCGACGACTTAGTGCGCGCCGTTAACCAAGTGGGCGTGGCCCCCGGTGACTTAGTTGCGATTTTAGAAGCGCTGCGCCAAGCCGGTGCCATTCAAGGCGAGTTGGTGATTATTTAAGTAAATGTGAGGAGTAAGGCGTAAAGGGTGAGGTGTTACCCCTCACGCCTCACTATTTACCCCTTACGCAAAAAAGGAGTAGCGGATGAAACCCATGGACTCATCGAGTAACAGCCTCTTGGTTAACGACATTCAAGGATTAGACAAACTGCGCCAACAAGGTTTTGCCGAAGACAGAGGCAAGGCGCTAGACGAAGCCGCGCGCCAGTTTGAAAGCCTGTTTACGCAACAGCTGTTTAAATCGATGCGTGATGCTAACAAGGTGTTTGAAGCCGATGGCTCCATGAACAGCCGCTACACCGAGCAGTATCAAGATATGCACGACCAACAGATGTCGGCAGAGCTCAGCAAGCGCGGCAGCTTAGGCTTGGCAGACTTAGTGAGTAAGCAACTCGGTGGCGAACAAGCCGCGCCGCAGCCACAAGCGCGCCAGTTTGATTTAACCGATGTGCGCCGTATCTCCGGCAAGGTAGTGCGACCTCTGGGTGCCGATGGCGTAGCAGGCGCCGTTGAAAAAGCTAAAGCGCGCGCGCGCGCACCGTTAGAAGCCGCCGCTAATGGCGAGGCAAATAGTCTATTAGCCAACCACGTTTCAGCCAACAACGCATCAGTAAACGGCAACGATACCGTGGTTTACCGTGCCAGCGAGCCGTTTCGCTCCCCCGAAGACTTTGTGAAGCGCTTAATGCCGGCGGCGGTTGCGGCGGGTAAGCGCATGGGATTGCCGCCTGAGGCCATGCTGGCACAGGCGGCATTAGAAACCGGCTGGGGTAAAAAGATCATAGGGCCAAAAAATGGTGACTCTAGCCATAATCTTTTTGGCATCAAGGCCGATAACAGTTGGAAGAACACAAAAACCTGGGTAAACACCTTGGAATACGAGCAAGGTGTGGCGGTACAAGTTAAGGCGCCATTTCGGTCTTACGACTCGTTTAATGACAGTTTTAACAACTACGTGGACTTTTTGCATGAAAATCCACGCTACGGCAACGCCTTGCAAAACACAGATTCGCCTAAGCAATATTTTAAAGAATTGCAGCAAGCGGGCTACGCCACCGACCCCAAATATGCAGACAAACTCAGTTCCATTTTTGATACCGTTACCCGTTTGGTAGCACAAGCATAAGGACACATCATGGCTGTTGATATGTATCAAACCGGCGTAAGCGGGCTGCTGGCGGCACAAGCCCAGCTAGCCACCACCGGCCATAACATTGCCAACGTGAACACCGAAGGCTTTAGCCGCCAGCGAGTAGAGCAATCAACAACTTTGCCTATGTATCACGGTGCCCAGTTTTATGGCACCGGCACGCGCGTCACCGACGTTACGCGCATGTATCAGGAATACGCCTTTAAAGATGTGTTGATCAGTAACACCGAAAAAGCGGGCGCCGAGGCGTTGTATAATCATTTAAGCTTTTTGGATCAAAGCCTCACTGGCGTAAACAAAGGCTTGGCCGCCAGCCTTGATGATATGTATAAAGCCATTAACGCGGTATCGGATAACCCGGGTAACTTGGGTAACCGCGACTTAATGCTGGCCAACGCCAAAGACATTACTAGCCATTTTAACGAGTACTACAGCGCGCTCGAGCAAGAGATGACCATTAAAAATCGTGACCTCGACTCGCGGGCCGCTCATGTGACTTCTATTACCGCAGGCATTGCCAATCTTAACCAAGAAATCTTTAATGCCGGTCTTAATGGTTCGCCTAACGACTTGCTCGATCAGCGTGATCGCTTGATCCAAGAGCTAGGCCAAGAAGTATCAATCACTACGCTAAAAGATAGCAATGGCATGATTTCGGTGATGCTAGGCGGTCGCGAGCCGTTAGTAAGTGGCAACCAAGCCTACGGCATGGAAGTGCGCGCCGGCTCACCGGACCCGCAGCAAACCGAGCTGTATTTAACCGCCCCCGGCAAGCCAGAATTGGCGACTCGTATTAAAGGCAGCCAAGCCCTTGGCGGTGAAATGGGCGCCTTGTTCCATTATCGCGACCAAGTGTTGGGCCCTAACTTAAGTGATATGGGTAAAGTCGCCATTTCTATTGCCGATGCCTTTAACCAAGTGCAAAAGCAGGGCGTGGATTTAAACGGTCTGGCGGGCAAAAACTTCTTTACCGATATTAATGCCTCAGAAGCGCAGGCCAACCGCTTTTTAAGCAATAATTCCAATATTAGCGGCGGGGTGGAAATCACCGATACCGCTAAGTTGACCGGTGGCGAATACAAGCTTAAGTACGATGGTACCGATTATAAGTTAACCGATATCACCACGGGTAAGGCATACGATGTGGGTGTAACAGGCCCAGTAGCGCCAAGTACAGAGCTGACACTCGCGGTATTAGACCCAGATTTAGGTTTTAACATTACCTTGAGCGAAGCGCCTAAAACCAACGACGAAATGCTTATTCGACCAACACGCCAAGGCGGTAACGACTTAAAAGTCGAGCTGAATACTGGCGATCAAATCGCCGCCTCCGGATCTGTGATGGTGGACGCTAATAAAGACAACACAGGTACCGGTAAAGTGAATGTGCAGTTGGTTGCACCTACGGCACCTGCAGTGGCTATTCCTGAAGGGGATTACCCGTTAAGTGTAAAAGCGGTCGATGATGGCAATGCCAGTTCGCCCCCCGTGTTAGTTTATGAGGTATACAAAGCAGACGGAACCGCCATTGGCCCTCCTTTGGCGCCCGACGCGGACGGTAACATCACCTTCGGTGATGTACAGCTGAACATTAAAGGCACGCCTGCTCAGTACGATCAATTTGTGATCAAGCAAGCCAAAGGCTCGGGTAATAACACCAACGCCTTAGCTTTTGCTGATATACAAAACAAAAAATGGCTGGATAACGGCAAGTCAACCGTGACCGATAGCCTCAATAAAACGTCAGTAGAAATAGGCGGGCTAACTAAAAACCAACGGGTAAAGGCGCTGGCAGCCGAGGCGGCCTATAACCAATCTCACGACCGTATGCTGTCTACCTCTGGGGTTAACCTAGATGAAGAAGCCGCTAATTTATTACGCTTTCAGCAGTCCTATATGGCCTCAGCACGGGTGGTTACCGTGGCTTCCGAGACCATGAACACGCTCTTGCAGATACGCTAAGGGATCAATATGCGCATTTCCAGTTTTCAATTTACTCAGCGTAACCTAGACAATATCAGTGGCCGCACCACAGAGGCCAACAAGCTTTTGGGTCAAATATCGTCTGGTAAACGTGTTGAATATGCCAGTGATGACCCAGTAGCGGCCAACGGCATTTTTAACTATAAGCAAGAACTACGAAAGCTTGAGCAATACAAAACCAACATCAACTTGGCAGACAATCGTCTAAGTCGTGAAGAAACTGGTTTAACTAGTGCTGAGAATATTACTCAGCAAGTTAAAGAGATCATGCTTAAGGCCAACAACCCAGCTATTGGCCCTCAAGAGCGCGATGCTTTTAAAGCAGAGCTGCAAAGTCGTATTGATGAAATGTTAGATATTGCTAATGCCAATGATGAGTTTGGTCAGGCAATTTTTGGTGGGTTTCAAACCGACAGCGCTCCTTTTACCCGTCAACCCAACGGTGATATTACTTATAGCGGCGATACTGGCCAGCGCCAAATGGTGATTGGCGACAGCGTTAAAGTAGAACTGAATCACAGTGGTGAGCAAGTGTTTGGCGGTGTGCCTAATCCGCGCGGCGACTTTACTATGAGTTACGCATTAAAAGATGGTGCCCGTCAGGATCAACTACAGGTAGAAAGTGCCAAAATTAGTGATAGAGGCAGCTTTACTGATGCGCACCCTTACACTATCGAATTTATGGATAGCAGCCCAGTGGCGGGCAATATGGCCTACCGCGTGACTGATAACAATAATGTGGTTGTGCCGACTCCACCTGCCGATCCTGCTTTATACACCCCAGGTAGCAAAATTACCGTAGACGGTGTGGATATTGTGATCAAAGGCGAAGCCAAAGTAGGCGATAAAATCACACTGGGTTCAACCGTTGCAGACGGTACCGGGCAAGACGAGCTGGGTGTTTTTGATATTTTGAACCGCGCTAAAGAGTGGCTAGAAACAGATGGCCATAATGCCAATGGCCAAGCCAATATGGCTGATATTCTCGGTGAGTTAGACGCCATGGGCGGCCACTTTACACGGGTACGTGCCGACACCGGTAACCGCATGCAGCGTCTCGATAATCAAAGGGAGACTCACGCCGAGATGACGCTGACCTTAGATAAACTGCGCAGTGGCATGGAAGACCTTGATTATGCCCAAGCTACCGGTGAATTCAGCCAAATAATGGTAGCGTTAGAGGCGACCCAAACCATGTTTGGCAAAGTGCAAAGCATGAGCTTGTTTAATTATATTTAGGGCTTCGCCCGTGAAGAGTGAGGCGTAAGGTGTGAGGGGTTAAAGATAGGCTAAACCCTAAAAATAGCGCCGAGTACCCAGCGCCCAGCTAAAGCAAAAGCACCGCTCCCATAAAGAGCGGTGCTTTTGTTTGTGTGTGGTTGTATTTTTTGTAGAGGCCCGTCTCTTCGGCGAAGAGGACTTCGGCCCGGTTTAGTGTTTTGGTCTAAATCTAAACCTCAATAACAGCCAGCAAGGCTGGCCTGCCTAACAAGTTGGCAGCTACAAAAGAACAAACCTAAACAGGACGGTACAGTAGCTGAGGTTAATACGTAATCAGGAAACATTAACCATTCAACATTGCTCTGTAGCTCAGCACAGTTCGCACAATTGCAGCACCTCAAGCCTGACGGCCCCGTCGGCCATCTCTTGCCTTGGGCTATCCGGTAACGCTCTCCTTTTAAAATTTCCAACAGCTACCTTTAACTAGGTATCACCTTACCTTGGCTTTCTTAGTTGGAATTTTTATAAGAGGGAACTCAATATGTTTATCACCAAAAACAATAAAAAGAATCAGTGGCAGATATCAGGCTATGTCTCTAAAACCTTTATTAAACATGGTCAATACGGCCCGTTTGGCATGTTCGTGGTGGCCATTGACGATGGTTACTATTCTAAAAAAGAGCAAAAATTTATCGAACGCACCCAGTTTATTGCAGTCGATGTAGGAAAATTGAAGGATTTGCCGCCGCTCACCATTGGTGATTATATCGACTTGGAAGGTAAGTTCGAAATTGAACAGTGGGAAGATAAAGAAACAAGAAAACCACGTACCGAAGTTAAATTAAAGGCCATGAAGCTTAACGCTCACATCCCTGCGGGTATCTGTCAGCTACTTAAAGAACAGGGCTACGCCAAGCCTCCTCAGCAGGGCGCTAAAGCTCCACAGTCAGGAGGGTTTCAACACCAGCAGCCATCACAACAACAGGGTGGAAATCAAAGCGCAGCTACGTCGCAGGAACGCCTGCCGCAGGAACCGCCAGCACAATATGGTGGCTATAACCAGCCGCGGGGCGGTAATTCAACATAAAATCAAAGACGCTAAGAGACTATGCAAGGTAGCGCTGCCCTTGAGCCGTCATCCTGACGCACGTCAGGATCTCGCTTGGTTTTTAGGGATAAGAGTAGATATCCAAGCTGATCCGACACTGTGACAGAAGTATTTTTTGTAGATACTCAATTCAGGTCGGCTCACTTTGGCGCAAGGCATGATAACAAATGCATGAGTATCTGCTGCTTATCAGCCATCACTTCTGTAGTTAGTGCTTGCTGTATTTGTGCTGCTACTAGCCCCATCGCCTGCTCGCACTCATCATATAAAGCATTCGCCTGTGCTTGAGTTAATTCACAATGCTGTATGCCAAAAGTTAACAAATGTTTACGCGACCACCATTTACGGCTACCCATTAAAGTCAATGCAGACACATCATTTTTAATATAAGCCGTAGTGCTAACCACATCAAAAGCGGGTGCTAGCCAGATGTTATGAATGTTTTCATACAGGAGGCCGAAGTTTTTTAAATGTGCATCACCATTTTGTAAGTGATTATTCAGTACCATCATCTTAAAAAACTGCTGCAGTGCTGCGATTTTGTGTTGTGGAGAAACAAAACTGGTGATGCTTTTAGCTAACTGTTCATAGCTACCCTCGTATTTTTGCTTGCGACTTTTGGCTGCTAATACGCACATGTCCTCAAAACCAAGCCATTGCCCAGTCGAGGTTAAATCAAAACGTTTCATAATAAAAAGAGCGCTATCGTCGGACAAATAAAATTCAGGCACAGCAATGCCTGCGGCTTTTAATACCCGCATACACCAATATTCATTTAGTGCTAACTGTGGATAATCTGGGCCCCAAGCCTTAACAATGTAATCTTCCATGCGCAACGTGGCTTTATCATGGATTTGCGCCAACACTTTGGGCTGTACGCCACTTACAGGCGAGTGCAAAGCAAAGCGTACTACCAACTCATCAAATAGCCCCGCAGTAGGGGACAGTAAGTCTGTAAGCTCCAAGGGCTGAACGGCTTCAATATCTACTTGATAATGCACCCGCCCGCGTACGCTGGGCGCTAACAACTTAAGTAAGCTCAAGTCATCAGCACCGCTGAGCTTGGCAAAGTGACGTTGCAACACCGATAGCAAATAACCCTCGGGCAAATGCATCTCAAATAACGGTGGTAATGAAGAATGTGAATAATCTCGGCTGCGCACCGGCATGGTTAACGAGACAAAATTTTGCACAGTCATATCAGGTCCATAACGAAATACAAACTCGCCTTGCTCACTAAACAGCTCACCGGCAGCTTGCCCTGCTATCCATACTGACAAAGGATTATCATTAACGGCCATCGCGTAGTTCCTCGAAAGTAGGGAAGGGCGATTTTTCACGAAGTGATATTTCAGAGCCTAAATAATCTAGCATTTTCATTACCTTTTTCAGGCCTACGTCTCCCGAGCGGCCCAGCTCAAACGCATTTAAAGTGGTACGTGAAATGGCCAAATGATCAGCCATCTGTTGCTGTGATATTTTCTGCCGCAGGCGCAGCTCACGCACTGCTTGGCCTAATTCTAAATACGTCATAATGTACAAAATACTCTACATACCTTGATTTATACTAGGTATTGTAGAGTATTTTGTACGTTTGTGAGAGGGGTTTTATTATTTGTTAAGCACATCAAACTGTTTTTCGCTGTCATTCTGACGCCGGTCAAGATCTCATTCTTAAGGCAGAAGAGCGAGATACCGAGGCGAGCACGGTATGACGGCCGTAGGGGCTGTGTCTGCTGTGTTTTTCGCCGTCATCCTGACGCAGGTCAGGATCTAGTTTTGTAGGCGAACGCTTGCTTTTGCATTTCGCCGCTGGCGGAACGACTTAAAGCCCTAAACACCTTTTGCCACGCTTCTTTGTTACGAGAGTCACGGAAGAACACGGAAAAATTAAGCTGAGATAAATACGAAAAGTGGTAAGCATGAAAAGTGATGAAAGCTTACTATTAATAAGGACTTTACCCGTTGAGATATCTTTTTAGATTCTTCTTTATTTTTTCGCGGGTTTAGCGGATTTCGTTGCAGATAATGAGGTTTCAAGATTTCGGCAATGGCGCAGCTTAGGTTTTAAGCCGTCATCCTGACGAACGTCAGGATCTCGCTGTTAGTTTTGGTACTTTAAAGCTTGGCGCTGGGTGCTGATTTTCCATTAAACACTCACCATTAAAAATTCAACATTGCCCTTCAAACTAGCCGACCTGCCAATATTTGTGGTCTAATTGCATCTTAAAAAAATAAAGTAAAAATTATCTTTACCGGCTCAAAGGAACGGCATGAAAATTACTGTGTATGGCTCTGGTTATGTAGGATTAGTGGCAGCGGCTTGCTTCGCTGACGTGGGCCATCAGGTGCTGTGCATGGATGTCGACGTAAAGCGTATTCAAGCGCTGCGTAATGGCGAAGTGCCTATCTTTGAACCTGGGTTACAAGAGTTGATTGCCCACAATAGCGAAGCGGGTCGCTTGCAGTTTAGCGACGATGTTGAGCAAGCGGTACACTTTGCCACCCTACAATTTATTGCCGTGGGCACGCCGCCCGATGAAGATGGCAGTGCCGATCTCAACTACGTGTTGCAAGTCGCCAACAGTATTGGCAGCTACATGCAATCACCCAAAGTGATCGTCAATAAATCAACGGTACCTGTGGGTACGGCTGATAAAGTCTCCGCTGCTATAACTGAACAACTGCAAAGCAGGGCGTTAGACCAGTCATTTGACGTGTGCTCAAACCCTGAATTTATGAAAGAAGGCGCGGCGATAGAAGACTTCACTCGTGGCCCGCGCATCATAGTCGGCACAGATTCTGAGTGGGTAAAAAATGTAATGCGCGAATGCTACGCGCCCTATAACCGCCATCGCGACAAACTGATGTTTATGCAAGTACGCGCCGCAGAGCTAACTAAATATGCCGCCAATGCTATGCTGGCCACCAAAATTAGCTTCATGAATGAAATGGCCAATCTTGCGGATTTGCTACAAGTAGACATAGAAGAAGTGCGCCAAGGCATCGGCAGTGATCCACGCATTGGCTACCACTTTATTTACCCAGGCTGTGGCTATGGCGGCTCTTGCTTCCCTAAAGACGTACAAGCCTTAAATCACACCGCCAAGCAAATAGGCTACCCCAGTGAGCTGCTGCAAGCGGTTGAGTCGGTTAACCAACGGCAAAAAACGGTGTTGTTCAGCAAACTTAATCAAGCATTTGATGGCCAACTAGCGGGTAAAACCATAGCAGTGTGGGGCTTAGCTTTTAAACCCAATACCGACGATATGCGCGAAGCTCCCAGCCGAGTACTTATGGAAGCACTGTGGCAAGCTAGCGCTTTTGTGCAAGCCTATGATCCAGAAGCCATGGCCGAATGTGCTCGGCTTTATCCTGAACAGTTGCGCACCAAGCAAGGAAGCGATCAGCTACCATTACTAACTTTGAATTCTGACAAAGAGCAAGCCGTGCAGCAAGCGGATGCGTTAGTGATTTGTACCGAATGGAAAGAGTTCCGTACCTTAGACTTCACTTGGCTTAAACAACAGCTACGATCCCCCGTTTTGGTTGATGGCCGTAACCTTTATGAGCCAAGTGCAGTGAGTCGTGCTGGCTTAATGTATTTTGGAATAGGGCGTACAGGATTATGAAAATCTTAGTTACCGGTGGCGCTGGGTTTATTGGTTCGGCTGTAATTCGGCATATAATTAACCATACACAAGATAGTGTTGTGAACTTAGATAAGCTTACCTATGCCGGTAATTTAGAAAGCCTGCTAACAGTAAGTGAAAGTTCACGTTATGCTTTTGAAATGGTCGATATTTGTAATGCAGTAGAATTAGAACGAATATTTACTGAACACCAACCTGATGCGGTTATGCATTTAGCAGCTGAAAGTCATGTTGATCGATCTATTGATGAGCCTAGTGAGTTTATTCAGAGCAATATAGTGGGTACTTACAATCTACTTGAGACTAGTCGTAGTTATTGGCAAGCGCTAGATGTTAAGCGTAAACAAATTTTTCGTTTTCATCACATTAGCACTGATGAGGTTTATGGTGACCTGCCACACCCGAGTGATAGTGCGGAGTGTTTAGTGGTGAGTGATAAGTTGCGAGATCAAACATTCAACATTAAAAACTCAGCACTTAACACTAGGGAAGCGGAGCTTCCGCTCTTTACTGAACAAACAGCTTATGCTCCTAGTAGCCCATACTCTGCCTCTAAAGCTGCTAGTGATCACTTAGTCCGCGCTTGGCAACGAACCTATGGTTTACCCACAATAGTGACTAACTGTTCTAATAACTATGGTCCTTACCATTTTCCTGAAAAACTCATTCCATTGGTTATTTTAAATGCATTAGCAGGAAAGCCATTGCCTATTTACGGTAAAGGCGATCAAATTCGTGATTGGTTATATGTAGCAGATCATGCCCGCGCGCTCTATAAAGTGATAACGGAAGGCAAAGTAGGTGAAACCTATAATATTGGTGGCCATAACGAAAAAACGAATCTAGAAGTGGTGCAGACTGTTTGTAGCATTTTGGATGAATTGGCTTCATCTCCTAGCGGTCCTTACGCTTTGTTACTTACTGAGGTTGCAGATAGGCCTGGGCACGATCGACGTTATGCCATAGATGCAACAAAGATAGAGCGTGAACTTGGCTGGAAACCACAAGAAACTTTTGAGTCCGGTATCCGTAAAACGGTACAGTGGTATTTAAGTAATCAAGAATGGTGCCAGCGAGTCCAAAACGGTAGTTATCAAGGTGAACGCTTGGGAGTAATAGTATGAGCCACAACACCAAAGGCATTGTGTTGGCTGGTGGTTCAGGGACTCGATTATATCCTATTACAAAAGGCGTTTCTAAGCAGCTACTGCCAATTTATGATAAGCCGATGATTTACTATCCCTTATCTGTGCTTATGTTGGCAGGAATACGCGACATACTAATTATAACTACTCCAGAAGACCAAAGCGCTTTTATACGTTTGCTCGGTGACGGCAGTGCGTTCGGTATTAATCTTAGTTATGCTATACAACCCAGCCCAGATGGGCTAGCGCAAGCTTTTATTATCGGTGAAGACTTTATAGGCGAAAGTAATGTCTGCTTAGTGCTAGGCGATAACGTATTTTATGGCCATGGTTTCACTCCAAAATTAAGGCAGGCCATTAATAAAAAAGAAGGCGCTACGGTATTTGGTTATCAAGTTAAAGATCCAGAGCGTTTTGGGGTGGTGGAATTTAATAAAAATAAACAAGCTATTTCTATTGAAGAGAAACCAGCAAAACCAAAATCTAATTATGCAGTAACAGGGTTATATTTTTACGATAACAGTGTGGTTGAAATTGCTAAAGACGTTCAGCCTTCGCATCGTGGCGAGCTAGAAATTACCAGCATTAATCAGGTCTACTTAGAACGTGGCAGCTTAAATGTTGAGTTGCTAGGCCGTGGGTTTGCTTGGCTAGATACCGGAACCTACGAAAGTATGCTGGAAGCAAGCAGTTTTGTAGAGACCATTGAAAAACGACAAGGCTATAAAATAGCCTGTTTAGAAGAAATAGGCTATAGCAATGGCTGGCTAAGTAGTGAAGATATTTTAAATACAGCTAAATTATTAGTAAATAATAGTTATGGAAAGTATCTTTTAGCACTATCCGGAGAAGGTGTATGATTCCAGTAACAAGGCCCTACTTTCCAAGTCGAGAAAAGCTAAATAAGTATATAGATGGAATATATGAACGCCAATGGCTAACGAATAATGGCGTACTAGTACAAGAGCTAACTCGTCGGCTTGAAAGCTATTTAAGGGTAGAGAATTTACTGCTGGTTGCTAATGGTACACTTGCACTGCAAGTCGCATATCGTGTACTTGGAATAGCTGATGACACTAAAATAAATCAGCCAGAAGCGATTACCACACCCTTCACCTTTATCGCTACCGCAAGTTCGTTAAAGTGGGAAAGAATAACCCCCGTTTTTGTAGACATAGATCCGTATACTTGGTGTATGGATCCAGGCAATATAGCAGCCGCAATAACTCCGAATACCAAAGCTATTGTACCTGTGCATGTCTTTGGCAATGCTTGCGATGTAGAAGCGATTGATGCCATTGCCTCTAAGCATAACCTCAAGGTGATTTACGATGCCTCTCATGCCTTTGGCGTAAAATACAAGGGCGAAAGCCTACTTAAACACGGCGATGCCGCCACCCTCAGCTTTCATGCCACCAAGCTGTTTCACACTGGTGAAGGCGGTGCCATTATCTTCAAGTGCAAGGAAGATCTGGAACGGGCGAGAAAAATGATCAACTTTGGCATTACCGGACCAGAAACCATAGAAGAACTGGGCATTAATGCCAAAATGAACGAGCTGCAGGCCGCCATGGGCCTGTGTGTGTTGGATGAAGTGGAAGAAAACTTGGCGGTTCGTGCCAATGTATGGCACCGCTATGAGCAGGCTCTGGCGGACTGTGTACAGCTACAGGCCAAGCCTGATGCACTGGATTATAACCATGCCTATTTTCCGGTGGTGTTTAACAGTGAAGCGCAGGCAGTGCAGGTGGCTGCGACACTTAAAGAGCATGGTGTAATGGCCAGGCGGTATTTTTATCCTTCACTGGAGTCAGTGGAGTGTTTGGGCGCTAAGGCAGACCAGACTGCATCCCAAGTTATCGCTAGCCGGATACTTTGCCTGCCGATCTTTGATCGGCTCTCCCTGGATGACCAACAAAGTATTATCAACTTGATTGAGATGGAGCTAAAGGCATGAAACTGGCAGTCATGCAGCCATACCTATTTCCTTACATCGGCTACTTTCAGCTGATCTACGCTACTGACCTTTTTATGATTTACGACGATGTTGCGTACATAAAACAGGGCTACGTAAACAGAAACAGTATTCTTTCAGCAAATGGTGCTACACGACTTACTATTCCAGTGCCGGGCGCTTCTTCGAACAAATTGATATCAGCGCTTGAGTTTTCCGTGGATGTCGAAAAAGTTATTAAAACGATAAGTCAAAGCTACTCCAAGGCTCCTTATTTTGACGATGTCTTCCCAATGATTCGCGGAGCTCTGGAACTGAAGGATCGAACGATTGCAACCGTTTGCCAAAAGAGTTATGAAGAGATCTTTTCTTATCTTGGTCTAGAAAAGCAGTTCAAGAAAACCAGTGAGCTTGAATATGACCGCTCTGCCAGTGCACGAGACCGCTTGATTGCCTTGTGTCACCAGTTCGACGCTGATTGTTACATCAACGCACCTGGTGGTCGAAAGCTTTATGCCAAGCAAGACTTTGTCGAGAAAGGAATTGATTTGAAGTTTATTGACTCATTACAGGTGGTGTACTCGCAGGGAGTTGACAAGTTTGTTCCCAATTTGTCGATTATCGATATGCTAATGAACTGCCCGCCAAGTCAAGTAATAGAGCACATGGAGCGTTATGAGCTTGGTTAAATTTCTGAATTGGTATATGGCTTTAAGGTCGGTTGCCTGATGATGGGTTTTAGTAAAAACCCGCCAATTGGTGGTTATCAGGGGTTAGAGCTTCCCTTTATTGACGCAATCGCTACACAAGGGATGATTAAAACTAACTCTGCTAGATCTGCTATTAAACTTGTTCTGAGCTCGGCAGAAGCAAGAAAAATTTGGTTGCCTACATATACTTGTAATGCCGTAATAGAGGCTGCAAACGATGTAGATGTTGCCATTGAGTTTTATAAGGTTAATAGCAGTTTTGATGTAGACTCCGAACTGCAGCTCAAGGCAGGTGAGTTTATATTGACCGTTGACTACTTTGGGCTCAGTGGTGAAGCTGTTAAACGTAGTAGAAGTCGATTCGGCCATAAAAAAATGATTATTGATTGCTCGCAAGCCTACTTTGCGAAGCCTGTTGACTCTCTTGCAACCATCTATTCCCCACGAAAATTCTTCGGTCTACCAGATGGAGGCTTATTATATTCAAAGGATCCTCGCATCAAGCAGCCCTCAAAACGGGATGAATCTTCTGAATCACGAATGGCGCACTTGATCAGTAGGCTTACTAACAGCCCGGAAAAAGCTTATCAGCAATATATCGAGGCCGAGCAAGCAATCTCGAGCTTGCCAGTTCAGGGGATGTCCTGTTTAACGGAGCGCCTACTTCAGTCAGTCGACTATCAACGAGCCAGAACTACACGAGCTAGAAACGCTCTGCATCTTCATGAGCGTCTGGGCCAATATAATAAGCTGAACTTTGAGATTGACGAAACGGTGGCACCCTTGTGTTATCCGTTTCTGCCGAATATAGATACGTCCAGCAAGTCAGCATTGATTAGTCAGCGAATCTTTATTCCAACCTATTGGCCAGAGGTGCTGGAGCGGGTGGAAGAGGGATCTTTCGAATGGGATCTTGTTACGAACGGTTTGTTCCTGCCTTGTGATCAGCGCTACAACGAAGGCGACATGGACAGGCTGATCAGTCTACTAGCAATAAATTAAAAGGTTTTATATATGGCCACTCCTGAAGATAGGACAGAAAAATACGCACGGATTTCATCTCTTGAATCATTACTGAAAGACATTAACGGGAGTCTGGCAAGTGTAAATGAGAGTTACCTTGATAACACTACAGAGCACTTTTCAAAAATTTTTTTGATGGGACCACACCGCTCAGGCAGTACGCTTTTTATGCAATGGCTTGCTAACACAGGCCTTACTGCCTATCCAACCAATATGCTCTCACGTTTTTTTGGCGCACCTTTGGTGGGGGCTAAAATTCAACAGCTATTAACCGATGAAAGATATAACTTTCGAGATGAAATTTTAGATTTTAACTCTGATATTAACTTCAGCTCTGATAACGGAAAAACAAAAGGAGCATTGGCACCCAATGAATTTTGGTACTTCTGGCGTCGCTTTCTGCCTTTTGATGAGCAGGATTACCTGCCACCTCAGAAGTTGCATGAAAAAGCAGATCTGACAGGGTTCAGAGACGAGCTGAATGCGCTAGCCAATATTCTGGAAAAGCCTTTCGCCATGAAGGGGATGATCATGAATCAAAACATTCCTGAACTGGCACAGCAGTTCAATAAGTCGCTGTTTATCTGGATTCACCGTGACCCTATCTTCAATATACAGTCTGCTCTGGAAGCCAGAAAACGTCAATATGGCGACATTAATACCTGGTATTCCTTTAAGATAAAGGAATACCCAAAATTAAAGGGCCTTGAACCACTAGAATCTGTAGCAGGTCAGATTGCAGCTATTAATCGTTCTGTAGAAGCTGGTATCGAGGATTTACCAGAACACAAAAAACTGGTAGTTAAGTATGAAGACTTCTGTAAGCAGCCCGCGTATTATTACAACGAAATTTCCCGTAGGCTAAAAGAACAAAATGGTGTTAATTTTATACCTGAATACACAGGGAAAACCGAGTTTCTCAGCACCAACTGCTGGAGGTTAAAGGAATACACACAAGCAGATGCGGAGCGCGTATATAAAAGTATTATGAACCATAAATATATTGGCAGTTAGATTTTAGGCGTTATAGTATCCACAACTGTTTAACCTATATCTAACCCTATAGACTATTAAGTTCAATCTAGAAAATTTTTTTGTTTTATTGCTAATTAGGGGTGTCATGTGTTTTTTAATTTTTATATGTTATTTTAATAATTATTTTTAAGGTGATGTTTTGATTTTTTTATTAAAGGTTATGTTGGTTTTATGTCAAGGGGGAGTCTATGGATAATGATAAAATACTGCAACTAGCTAAAGAATGGGAAGTAATATGGAAGGGTAGACCTTTTGAAAACAATAACGGCCTAGGTTGTCAAGGAGCATTTTCTCTTTTTTATTTTCTAAGAGAAATGAATCCCAAACCAGAGCTTGTTCTTGAAATAGGCACTTGGAGAGGATTTTCTACATGGGTTATCAGGCAAGCGTTACCAAACGTAAAGATTTTATGTAGTGATCCAATATTAGCCAGTAGACAATTTTTAGATAAATCATTTTTTGAACCGGAATATAGATTGAATGATGTAGAGTATACTTGGCAGGATTTTTCAAATATAGATGTTCAGATTGTGGATGAAGATAGAGATAAAGTTGTTGTTTTTTTTGATGACCATCAAAATAAAATTCCTAGAGTTAGTCAAGCTGCCATCAAAGGAATAAAACATATTATTTTTGATGATAATGTGCCCTATGATTATACTCATGTCTCTTTTGAAAATATCTTTAGCAATTATCCTGATTCTAGAGTGGATATATTATCTAATTTTATAAGGTATGACATTTTCCCTCTTCTCTTTAAAAGTGAAAAGGATAGACATACAAATTTACCGTTCATTTTTGAAGTGGAGATTAGTAAGTCTTTGCCTGCTCTATATAAATCAAAAGATATATATAGTTGGATTACGAAAATAGAATTAGATATATAATATTTAGTGTCGATAATACAGTATTTTTTTTGATGTTATTTTTCTTTGTTATATAAATAAGATCGCATTTCAGTAATTTTTATTGCTATATATAGTGTTTTTAGTGGCTATATGTCAGAGCTTTAATTTTTATGATGTAAAAGGAGCGCTTAACGCTCCTTTTAATTTACTCTGAATAATTATAATTTATAAATTGAAAAATACTTCCATGTTGTATAGTGCGTTATCATGCCCTGCAGTCCTTACAATCTTTTCTTTTTTATCTTTCAAAGTATATTGGTTTTTTTCTTTTAAATTAGAGATTCGGTCAATGTTCTCAAAATCCGCATAGTCTATAGCTGAAAGGTCCATTTTTTCTATTTTAGTCCACATTGGGTTAGTAATAGTTTTGTGTTCTACTGATATTTTTTTCTTTAGAATTGTTTTATTACCAAAAAATATTGAAGCCTGTAAGTTTCCACCAGCCTGAGGTCGATTATGTGCTGTCACGAACACTTCACACTTTGCGATGATAGAAAAATACTCGACAGGCGGAATAAAGCCTTCCATTATTTCTGTAGTATCTGATAAGTTTAGCTTTTTCACTGTTGATTTTATCATGTTTACATGATCTGCGTTGGCGTTGTAAGATATAGGGATTATTATTTTATAATCTTTTATATCTTTCTTTTTGTATAGCTCTAATAATATTTCAATATGATTGTTACTCGGGTCGCCACTGTTGCCGACTATGATTGTTTTTTCTTTTTTAGTTGGTTGCTGTATATTTATATAGTTATTTGGTCCGAAGTAATAAAAGGGATGGTGGGCTCTTTGTCCGTAGATGTTACTAAACACATCATAATCTTTTTCAGCAACTGTTCCTATAATATCTACATGCTTTATGTTTTCATTTTTTATTTTTAAGTTATTATAAAGGTCACCACCCCAGATAATCCAAGCAACTTTATTTTTATGTCCAATTTTTCCTAGTAGCGTATTTTGCCAAGGGAAGAAGAGACCATGAAAAATTATTTTATTTACATGCTCACTTAAGCATATAGCTAATACATTATCGAGTTGTGTTTCTGAATTGAAAAACAAAGCGTTTTTGTTTTTAGATAAATCTATGTCCCAATTAGGAATTGAGCGAGATCTTGATATAAAGAAAAAATGCTCAAAGTCATTTTTGTTTTCTTCTTCAGAGAGAATATTTACTAAGTTTTGCAAGTGCATGTTATTGAAGCCAATATGCACGATAGTATTATTTTTAGATGTGATTTCTTTTATTTTTTTTGTTTTTTTGTTGTCTAGTAAGTCACTTTGTGATTTAAGGTTTTCTTCAAAATACAGCAACGCTTGTTTTTTATCTACTTTGCTGATTAGCTTGTGAGCGACTTCTTTTTCGTTGTATACAGTGTCTAGTAAGAAAGCTAGCTTCATTAACTGGTTGCTGTTTAACTGCTCAAGTTTTTTCTGGTTAGGGATAAATATTGCTTGACCAACATTTGCGTCATCTTGTGTTTTGTTTATTGCTAATGGCTCTAGTCCTGCTTCAGCAAGAACAGTCTGAATAGCTGTTAGGCTAATATGTTCTACATGTTCGGGTAAGAAACTGACGAATACTTCTATTAATAAAGCGTTAGCGAGTTTTTTCTGACCATGCTCTAGAATACTGCGGTTATTGTGCTGTAAATCAAGGATCAACCAATCGATGCTATCAATCCCCTTAATATCATCAATGCGGTTGCTGGTTACAGCGGTTGTGCTAACTAGTGCTGGCTGAGTAGAAGAGTCTGAATCCGGTGCTAAGGGCAAAGTACTAGAAAGCTCTGCTTCCACCGCTAAGCGCAATTCTATATTGCTGCCATCACCCAACACCATAAGCGGGAAGTGATGGAATAGCTCAGTATGTTGCAATTGCTGGGCGTTACGTATTACCCCACCTGGATCTAAACAAATATAGTTTACGCCGCCTTTCTTCAGAAAATCTCTAAAATAAGGGCGACTGGCTAAACTTGCACCGTGATCGAGTGCGGTAATGAGTCCGGTAAAGTTAAAGCTAAATGATTGCTCATCGTCTGAAGCAGCTGAGTCTTGCTCGGCCTCGACGGGAATCTGTAATTGTATAGGTGCAGACTGATCAGCAAACTGACATTCGCCTTCGGCATTTAAAGTAAGCGCGGCTGTGGGGCGGCCTTCGCAATGGCGTTGCCAAATGGCGCGCATAGCATTAGAAAAGTGCCGAGCAAAGCTTGGGGCATCACAAACAGGGGACTCTAATAGAGCGCTGCGTAAATGTTGGCGAATATTGGCTAAGTTATCCACGTCGTTGGCCAAGTCTATCACTAAGCTACGGTAGTCATCCCAGTTATCAACCACCAACTGGCCAAGGCCTGCGTTAGTTAAATGGGTAGCGGAGTGACGACCAGCAAAAGTTGGGCCGGGTAGGGTGACGACGGGGACTCCCATAAACATAGCCTCACAAGTGGTGAGTCCGCCAGAGTAAGGCCAAGGATCCAATGCTATATCTACCTTGTTATAGGCTTTTAATAGTTCACTATGGCTGGATGGCCCTTCAATTATTAACCGTTCAGCAGTTATGCCGAACTCAGCCATGGTGTTGGTCACGTTATCGACTAAAATTGAGCTGTTAAATTGAAAGCTTTTTAAAAACAATCGAGAGTTGGGCAGCTGATGCATGATGCTAGCCCATTGTTCTAATACCACCGCATTAATTTTTTGCGGATTATTAAAACAACCTAAGGTAATGTAGCCATTATGCGTCACTGGAGGAGAGTATACATCGTGACTATAAGCAGGCGCTTCATAGCATACATAGTCGTGTGGCATGCGGATCAGTTTTTCGGTATACCAGTCATCTACACCGTCTGGAGTTTCTATGGCGTCAGATAAAAGATAATCCATAGTGCTCAGTCCGGTAGTATTAATTAATCCGCCTACCCATTTCACTAAGATAGGTGCTGGCTTCATGGCCATAGTCCGCATGCGGCAGCCGCTCATGTGGCCACTTAAATCAAAAAGTATATCGAGCTGGTCTTTGGCTAACTTTTCGGCTAGTTGCTGTTCATTAAGGTGGTCAACGGTAATCCACTGTGCCAAGCAATGTTTAATACGATTAGTGATGGGATCTTCTTTTAAACTGGTGCTGTAGGCGAATAACTCAATTTCATGCTTTGGCAATAACTCTAAAATCTGGGTGATCATTTGCCCTACGGGATGAGTGCGAAAACCGTCCGATACTAAACCAATTCTTAGCTTTTTATTAGGTAGCTTAGTTCTATCACCTAAGCTAACGGGCTTGAGTTCGCTAGCATATTTTTTCTCCCAGCGGGTGGCGAGGTTAAATATTTTTTGCGGTGAAGGGTTGGGAACATAATGGTTTAACACAATCAAGTTGTTATAGGGCGAATCCCCTTTTTTTCCTGCCATTTCGATAGCTTTAAGGTAATAGCCTTCTGCCAAATCAAACAGCCCTAAGCTTTGGTGTGCTAAGCCTAAATTGCTCCACACATAAGAGGTTGATTTGCCAAGATCGATAATTTTTTTAAGAGTGTCAATTACGTCACTGTATTGAAGTTCCTCATTTAGAATGAGGCTCTTATGATTGAGTGTTTGTAGATCTTCGGGTGCTACCTCTTCGGCCAGATTAATGTAATTCAGCGCTTTTTTATTATCTTTAAGCCGATAGTAGAGATTAGCCAGTTGCACCAAGGCCTGCACCTCATTTGGATACTGATTATGAATAAGTTCCAGTTGGCTTTGCAATTGTGTTAAGTGGTTGCTTTCTTGGTAAAGCTTGGCCAAAACCCACATCAACTCTAAGTTACTTGGATGTTGGCTTTGCAGCGTTTCCGCTTTGCTTATCGCTGCTTCAGCTTGGCCGTTTGTTAGTAGTTTCTTAAGCTGAGTTAGCTCTTTAGTCAGTGACTGTGTCTGTTTCATTATAAGTTTACAATTGGTAATATCATGCAAGTATGTTAATGGCTTGCTTAGGCGTTGCAAGCAGAAAAATATCTAGCAACAGTTATCTTACCAGCGATAGGTAGAAAGGCATCGCCGACAGCTGCCCGTAGGGCTTAGGTACTGGGGCTAGATGTGAATAGGGATTGGGGACTTGGGAATAGATAGAGGAGCACGTTTGGCGTAGCTTTTGGTTTTGTCCTGCTCTAATCCCTAATCACAGTCCCTTGGTATTTGTCCTTTGTCCTTTGCCTACGGCGTACAGCTGCCCGAAGGGCCGAAGGTGTTTATCTTTAAGTCATCTTGCTCGCATCCCTGCTTTTCGTATATGTGGCTGCTCTGCGGTCGGTTATGTCTTTAGCTTGGCGTCTGGTGCTGGGCGCTCGGCGCTGATTTTTTTGTTAAAGCTTCTCAAATGAGTGCCGATACTTTTTTTAACGAAGCATTAATACAGGTAAGGCAAGGCGGTTGCACTTCACTTTTCTGACTAGATAGTAAAGAAGCGGCAAGATAAGCACCAAAAAGAAAAGTGAAAAAAGTTTTAAAGTTATCGCCGTCCATGTCGATACCCTAGATAACAGCGAAGCATTAGTATCAATAACTCTTGTTTCAACAATAAAGCACACCGGCATAGCGCCGGAACAAACCTCAATGGAGAGTTTAATTATGGCGATTACAGTAAACACTAACGTTACCGCAATGGGCGCTCAGCGTAACCTCAATGCCTCTAGCAACCATTTGGCTACCTCTATGGAGCGTTTGTCTACCGGTAGCCGCATTAACTCGGCGAAAGACGATGCCGCGGGGCTGCAAATTTCTAACCGCTTGAATTCACAGGCTCGTGGCTTGGGCGTGGCGATGAAGAACGCCCAAGATGGTAACTCCATCATTCAAACCGCAGAAGGCGCCTTGAACGAAACGACTGAACTTTTGCAACGGATGCGAGATCTGGCGGCCCAAGGGGCGAACGATACTAACTCCGATGAAGACCGCGTAGCGATTCAGGAAGAAATGGCAGAGCTGGTAAAAGAGATTGATAATATCTCTAACACTACCAAGTTTGGTGGGCAGAAATTGTTAAATGGCGACTTTTCCTCTAAGACACTGCAAATTGGTGCGGATGAAGGTGAGACGCTTGAAATTAAAATAGCTAAAGCAAATGCTACATCATTAGGCGTAAATGCAGCTGGTTTAGGTGATGTTCTTAATGTGGCCACTGCTACTCCTGCTGCTGCTTCTACTATTGCTGCAGATCACGCTGCATATGGTACAGCCATAACAACTATTGACGCTGCAATAAAACAAGTGGATGGCGAGCGCGCTAAAATGGGTGCCACTCAAAACCGCTTAGAAAGCACCATTAACAACTTGGCCAATACCCGCGAGAACGTGAGTGCCGGTATGTCGCGTATTAAAGACGTGGATTTTGCGCAAGAAACGGTGAACCTGACCAAGCAGCAAATCTTGCAGCAGGCCGGTACTTCGATTCTTGCCCAAGCTAAGCAAATCCCCCAGGCAGCATTATCGCTGCTGGGTTAATAATCTAAGTACTGATAACCGGGGGCTAAGGCCCTCGGTTCTTTTGATTTAAGGCTGTTTAGCTTAGTAAATTGTTAGCAAAATAGGTAAAGGGTGAAGAGTAAAGCGATAAAAGGACAAGCTTGCAATACAGAACCTTTATGAACTGAGCATGGTGTGTAGTTTCTGCTTATGTTGTTCGCCTCACTCTTTACCCTTCACACTTCACACATTTTTTGTTAGTGCATTAAGCTAAACAGCATTTTCATTTGTTAATCTGAGTAGCGAAAGCTTGAGGGTACAACTATGGATATACTACCTCTATCGCCTAAGGTGCCAGTTTTAGCAGCAGATGCTAAGCCGCAATTTATGGCGGCCCAACCACTTGGTAGTGAAACCACTCAAACGATACAAGCCGTGCAGGCAGTGGACAAAGCAGGAGCTAAAAATAATGCCCCTGCAGAACAGCACCAAGAGCTAACGGCAGAGCAATTAGAGGAAATGGCCGAGCAAATGGACTCATTTGTTGGTAGCTTTACTCATGAGCTGAAGTTTCGCGTAGACGAAGATTCTGGCCGCAATGTAGTCACTGTGGTGGATAAAAAAAGTGGTGATACCATTCGCCAAATTCCCACCGAAGAGTTGCTGGAAGTGATAGCGCGCTTAGCGGAAGCCAGCGGCGGCTTGATTAACGTTAAAGCCTAAATATTAGAGCCTAAGTTTACAGCTTAAATTTAGGTACGGGAGGTTATTATGGCGGGTCTTAGTATACCAGGGGTTGGTTCAGGTTTTCCGGTACAGCAGTTTGTGGATGCTACTGTTGATGCGGAACGTGTGCCAAAAGAGAATGCGATTAAACGCAAGCAAAGCAACGTAGATGTACAAATATCGGCTTATGCTTCGATTAAAAAAGAGCTGGATGCATTCCAAAAATCCCTTAAAGATCTCACCGCGAAAGATGCTTTTCAAACCCGCTCAGTAGCCTTATCTACGGAAGGTTTTTTAACTTCAAAAGTAGATAAGAATGCGGTTGCGGGTAGCTATGATATATCTGTAGTGACGTTAGCTAAAGCAGATAAAGTAGGCTCTGGCTATTTGGCTGATGGCGTTAGCAGCAAAGATAATATTGGTGCGGGTAGCCTCACTTTGGGGATGGGTGGCAAGGCATTTACTGTTAATATTGATGCAGAGAAAAGCTCGTTAGCAGATATAGCTCAAGCCATTAACCAAGCAGATGACAATACGGGCGTTCGCGCTACTGTAGTAACAGACGATCTCGGTTCTCGGTTAGTTCTGTTTGGTGATAAGACAGGCACCGAAAATAAGATTGAGATTAATGCGGGCGCAGGCGATTTTGGTGACATCTTTGCTACTGGTCAGTTGGATAACATTCAACCTGCCGTTGATGCGGTTATTAAAGTTGACGGTGCAACTGTAACTCGTGGTTCCAACGAGATCAGTGATGTGATTGCTGGAGTAACGCTTAATTTAGATAAAGTCAGTACTACTGATGATCCCAGTATCACGCTGACGATAGCTAATGATAAAAAATCGGTTACCGAGAACTTAAAAAGCTTTGTTGAGTCCTACAACAAGATAGTTGGAACCACTAAAAAGCTCAGCAGCTATGATGCTGAAAATAAAAAAGCCGGTCCGCTTAATGGCGACAGCCTGCTACGTGCCATTAGCACTCAGTTACGTGACGCCATGGGTGAACAGGTAGAGGGCGCGAGCAGTTCGCTAAAGTCATTATCTGATTTGGGTATTACCACTAAACGTGATGGCACGTTAGAGATAGACAATAAAATTCTCGATAATCATATTGCCAATAACTTTGATGGTATTGGTCGCTTGTTCGATGGTGACAGTGGCTTAGCCAACAAGCTTGATACTATGCTGGAAGGTTTTACTGGCCGTGGCGGTACTATCACTACCAAGAAAGAGTCGCTTGATTTACAGGCTGGTAAGTTTACTCAGCAACGCCTCGATCTTGACGAGCGTATGGGTAAGTTTGAGCTGCGCGTTATGAAACAATTTAATGCTATGGACTCCATGATTGCCAATATGAACAACCAGATGAACACCATGATGTCTATGTTGATGCCCTTGCAATCGTAAATCCTAATAACATGCTCACCCGGTGAGCATGTTATCTAAATTTTAATTTGCATTGTAAAGGAAAGCTAATGTCGGAACGTTTTTTGCAAGAACTTGCTGAACTCGATAAGGCGCTATTTATTGCGCTGCAAGTGGAGCTTGGTGAGTTTGACGATGAAGCGTTTGATAAGCATTTGCAGCAGCGTGCCGCTTTAGTACAGCAAGTGGCGGCACAAGGCTCAGCCACGCAGACGCAAGTGCAAGATATTATTGAGCGTTCTCGCAAGCTTAGCAGCTTAGCTGAAACAGTTAAGGCTAAGCTTGGCGAACAATTATCTACCATTCAAAAAGGTCGGCGCTCTCAGCAGGCCTATCAAAGCGTAAAATATCAGGAGTAAGCAGTAATGGCAGGTCCTATGCGTGGCTCAATGAGAGCTTATAAATCAGTAGCGTTAGACAGTCAAAAAACCGTGGCCTCGCCGTACCGCATCGTACAAATGCTGTTAGCTGGCGCGCTAGAGCGCTTAGCGAAGGCTAAAACTGCGATAGAGCATAAAAACTATGCCCAACGTGGCGAGCTGATTAGCTCTACCATGATGATTATTGACGAACTGCGCTTGTCTCTAGATTATGAAGATGGCGGCGAGATTGCGACTAATCTTGGCGGTTTATATGACTTTATGATGTCGGAGTTAATTAGTGTTAACTTAACCAACGATGTGAGTAAGTTAGAAAGCATAAGCGGCTTGCTACGTGGCATTAAAGAAGGCTGGGATGCCATCCCTGTGAATCAACAAGAAGTGCCTGCTTAAAGACTACTGGTTATTAGTAAAGGGTGAAGTGTAAAGCGTGAAGGGGTAAACCTAACACTTTACTTTCGCCCTTTATTGTTTCTGGCGTTTCGTTAGTGTATCTGTAACCCAACCCCTAAAGATAAAAGACCTCTTCGCAACGGAATCCGCGCCTCTTTATTTATGAGAAGCACAGAAAAATTAAGATGAGATAAGGGCGAAAAGTGCCAAAATATTTATTGACCCACTCTTTTTACTCAACACTCAACACAGCCCTGTGCTTACCGCTTCAAGCTTATAGCTTCCGAAGAGTCCTATTTTTTCGTGCTTCTCATAAATTAAAAGGAGTGTCTCTCGTAACAAGGAAGCATTGCAAAAAGGTTTTGGTGTAGTTGGTTGGAATACGGCTAAGTGAGTTATTCTTATTCTTGTTGCCAGATTGACCGCGCTTGCCAATCGGCTGGAAAGCCCATGCGATTAATGTCTATCTGATGTGTATCGAGTAGACTTTTTAAGCGTTGCTTCCAATGATGATCACCGCTTATCACGTCCATTAAATATCCCAACATAACCAAGGTGTTGTAAATTTTGCGCAGCCGTCTGTCACTATCCGGTAGAGTAAATAAGCCGTTAATTAACGCTTCTTCACCATGACGTGGCAGCATTGTTGTTTTGGTAAAATCTCGATTCCACAAACGGGAATGATGTGCGCTTAGGTTCCGAACTAACGATAGGTGTTCACAAAATGAGATAAGCGTTTTTTCATCCAGCCCATAACTTTTGCTGATTATCTGCCTGTCGGCGCGCAATTTGATATTACTCAGCCAGCGCGAGAGTTGCCCCATGGTAAGCAGTTCGACGCAAGCCCAAATTGGAGGTAAAGGTTCTTGGTACTTTTGCGTTAAATGTTTAATAAACTCTTCACGACTTCGTTTTACGTCACCGCTTAATTTCCCCAAACTATTAGCGTACTCCAGCAAGTCACCAAATAGTTCAGGCTTTAGATGCGGGTGTGCTGTGTTATATCTATGACTAAGCTGGTAAGCAATTTGGATCCGCAACGAAACTTCAAAACGTTCAATAGCATCAAGTACCAGTAGCCTTAATTCCCGGTCAAAAACATAAAGGTTTAAAATATCATCAAAACTAGTGCCAACTATAAATTGGTGCGTGGCGTGGTCTTGCTCGAAAGGCAAACAATAAGCGGCAAAACGATAGTAGTTAAGCTGCGTTAAATAGAACTGCGCTTTAACAATATCGGTGATCTCTAAACCTCGCTGTAGCAGTAAGCTTACTTGGTCAGGAAATAACGTTGGCGATTTAGTAAAGGCAACTTTAGCGGATGATCTTGGCTGGCGGCTCATCTTACGCCCTCGCAGGTTTTGCATGGCCCAGAGACGAGTAACCCCTCACAGGGCGCTGATCTGACGGGTAGCGGGAGGGGTGTTGTTACTTCAATAATAACCCCAAGCTTGTCAAAGTCAATATGAGTCACTTCTGTCTCCATGGTGATCGGACGTCATATGCTGGAACTTCACAGAAAGGTGGCATGCAATCCCCGTTGAACAGCAAGCCGTACCTGCATAAGCGAGCTCTACTGTTAGTAAAGGCTGCTAGTAAAGGGTGAAGTGTAAAGAGTGAAGGGTTAAACCTAACGCTTGGAATGGCCCGACTAAAGTAGACACCTATTTATGCAGCATTAAGTTGCTGCGCATATGCGTTGGGGGTTAATCCTCCCAGCGCAGTGTGTCGTCTTACTTTGTGGTAATACTGCGTGATGTAGAAGTGTATTTCTTCTGTCATCTCTTTGCGAGCCAGCAGACCTAAACGACGGGTCCATTCCTTCTTCAATAAAGAAAAAAAACTTTCTGCACAGGCATTATCCCAGCAGTTTCCCCGACGAGACATGCTAATAGTCACCTTCCGTTTAGTCAGCCAAGCCATCGTCGCCGTGCAATGATATTGGCTACCTTGGTCTGAGTGAAACATCAGTTCACTCCCATCAGGCTTCTGTTTCGCCCAAGCTTGCTTTAAGGCCTTAATCACTAATTCAGCGCTATTAACCGGCCCTTGAGCCTTGCCAACCACCTGTCGGGTAGCAAGGTCGATTATCACCGCCAGATAGAGCCAGCCTTCTTCACAGCGTATCTGAGTAATATCTGACACCCATACACGGTTCTCCTGAGCAACTGTAAACTGTCGGTTAAGTAGGTTAGGTGTCGCCGCGATACCCGGGTTATGTTTACGGTGCCCAGGCTTAGGCGCAACACAAGAACGGTAACCTGCGCCCTGTAAGAGGCGTTGCACTTGATTTTTACCGCAGGCAAAGCCTCGGTCGACCGCTTCGCTCCACAATTTCCGATAACCCGCGATACCGTGCTGCTGTTTCGCTTCCGCTAATAAAAAGGTGAGCAAACTGCGGTGACGCTGCGTTTGAGCCGCAGGCTCCCATTGGCGTTGTTGCCAACGATAATAACCGGCACGTGATACTTCAAGTACGTTACACATCACCAGCACTGTCCAACTCGCGCTGCGATACTGGTCGATGAAAGCAAATTTTATCGACGTGTCTTGGTAGCGTACTCTTCCAGCTTTTTTAGGATGTCGAGCTCCAGCTCTGCACGCGCTAACTTCTTCTGGAGACGTTTGTTTTCTCGCTCCAACTGGCTCAAACTTTTATCAGGGCCTATATTTTCAACGGGTTTATCTTGCTTTGAATCAGATTTATCCATTACCCACTTTCGTCGCCAACGGCTTAATATGTTTGGATGCACCCCAATCTCACTGGATATTTCAGCGACGGTTTTAGGTGATGAAACAGAAAGCTTAACGGCTTCTCGCTTAAATTCATTACTAAATTTACGTTTGGTTCGAAATTGCATACCCTTCCTCACTTTGAAGAAGTGTCTACTTTTTTGGTGGCATTCCAGCTTTACCTTCGCCCTTTATTGTTTCTGGTGTTTCGTGGAGCAGACCGAGATTAGGGGTAGGGGGTAGGGATTTTTTGCCACGGAATCCACGGAACCCACAGAAAAATTAAGATGAGATAAGGGCAAAAAGTGCCAAATAATCTTATTGGTAAGGGCCAGCCCTTCGGGGAGCTGTAAGATAGAACAAAACCTGTAGCCATAGGACAAACGCTGTCATTGCGAGCGTAGCGCGGCAATCCATTCTGCACGCCTGCACAGGGTCCCAACCATGGATTGCCGCGTCGTTACACTCCTCGCAAGGACGAAAGGGTTTGGCTCTGACCGTTTTTATGCCGTCATCGCGAGTGCTGCGCGGCAATCCATTGTTTGGCTTCGGGCCTACTTTTTTGGTCCAATGAATTGGACCCTACAAAACCACAGGCATCGGTTTGGTTTTACGTAAGGCGTACAACGTAAAGCATATGGCAGCCTGTTCATAGATTGCCGTGTCGCTGCGCTCCTCGCAATGAACGGTTTTAACTTAACATTCAACACTAAAAAATCAACACTGCCCTGTGTTTCCGCCTTTGGCGAAATGCGAGAGCAAGCGTTCGCCTACAAAACACCGATCTGTAGCTTGAGCTATTTTTTAGATCTTACCCCATTAAATTTTTCAGATTTGATCTCTATTTTTCCGTGGATTCCGTGTTCTTCCGTGGCAAAAATATCTTTAGGTTTGATCTAGATCAATCTCAGGTGGTTTGAGCGCCTAGCTTAACTCGAGTTTTTTTGACGCTTGTGTCAGAATTACGACATCTGGTGTGTACATGCGTTTTTACAATGTTATGCTGTGTTTAATGCAAAGCAACATTTTGCTGTAATAAAAAGCTGCAATAAAAACATCTGTAATAACTAACTGAATTGTAAGGACATAATTCCTATGAGCTTTAATAGCTGCGTTTTGATCATGGATCACAATCAGGAACGACGCTTAAAGCTCGAGGCCATACTGTCTTTTATGCAGGTGGAATGGCGAAGTGGTAGCCGAGCGGAAGATCATGCTTGGTTACAGAACCAGCCACAAAATATGACGGTATTGGTCGGAGACACGGATGTGTCTTTGAATGAGCTACTCGAAACATTTCCGCATCACGCCTTTATTAGCTTAACGGCGGCGCACAGCCATTTGCCTAATTTGTTAGGTACTTTAACCTCGCTGACTTATGACGAACTCACCTCGCTGTTATTACAGGCGCAAAATTGGCAACCTGTATTGATATCAAACGATAAAGACTGTCGGTTGCACGAGTTGTTGATTGGCGATAGTGGCGTTATGTGCGATGTAAAAAACCTGATCCGACAAGTGGCCAACAAGCCTGCTAACGTACTGTTGTTGGGTGAGTCGGGCACCGGTAAAGAAGTGATCGCGCGTGCTATTCATTTGTTGTCTTTGCAGTGTGATGGGCCTTTTGTGCCAATTAACTGCGGTGCTATTCCTGCTGAGTTATTAGAAAGTGAGTTGTTCGGCCATGAGAAGGGTGCGTTTACGGGTGCGGTGTCGGCCCGTAAAGGTCGTTTTGAGCTGGCCGAAGGCGGCACGCTGTTTTTAGATGAAATTGGCGATATGCCGTTGCCGATGCAGGTAAAACTGCTGCGCGTATTGCAAGAGCGCACCTTTGAGCGGGTAGGCGGCACGAGGCCGATTGCCGCTAAAGTGCGGGTAATTGCCGCTACGCATCGCGACCTTGAGCAGATGATTTATGAACAGCGTTTTCGTGAAGACTTATATTACCGCTTAAATGTATTCCCGATTGAAGCTCCGGCTTTGAGCGCGCGCCAAGAAGATATTCCGCTGTTGCTCAATGAACTGATTAGTCGTCATCGTACTACCCATAACGCCGAATTATCATTTTCGTCTGAGGCCATAGAGTCGCTGCAACAATGGCATTGGCCGGGTAACGTGCGCGAGTTGTCAAACTTGGTGGAGCGGATGTTTATTTTATGCCCCAACCAAGTGGTGCAGTTAGGGGATTTGCCCGTTAAATATCGGGCGGTATCTAATGCACAACTAATAGTGCGCCCCTTTGATGAGCTAGACGAGCGCGATGCGTTGTCGGCCATGTTTCAGTCTAACGATGAATTTGCGGGTGAAAACGAAGCCGACTTTTTTGATTTTCAAACCTTGGATGACTTAGAAGAAGAGGCGGATTTTATGGCGCCTACTTTGTCGACCGATGGCGTTAATTTAAAAGACATGTTGGCTAACATTGAAATGGACATGATTAGCCAATCGTTGGACGTGAATGACGGCATCGTCGCCCGCGCCGCGGAACACTTAGGCATGCGCCGCACTACCTTGGTCGAGAAGATGAAAAAATACGGCATCACTAAGTGAGAGCGCCGAGCGCCCGGCGCCAAGCACCAAGCTAAACACTAAATCTAAACCTGCTTTTGCCACGGAATACGCGGACAAGCCGCAAGTGTTGAGTTAAGCTTTTTCATTCAAACCATCCTGCTTCGCAGGACCCGCGAACAAGTTGCGGGCTACAAGAGCCTGTGGTTGTAGGCGAACGCTTGCTCTCGCATTACGCCGCAGGCGTAACCTAAAACCGGCCGGCGGTCGCGGCCTCAAGTTATATCAATCCCAGTAAAAAGGCACCGCACTTGTAGTCCCACGCTTTAGGAATTGATGCTCACCATTTCAGCCTACTGCGAATATTCACTGGATATTCGATTAAACTGGAATGATTCGTCACGGCGAGACGAGCTCTCCCCTGCGAAGCAGGATGGTCTAAAATATTCCCGCTGAGACGGGAGTGCCAGCTAAAGCGGCACACTACAAAAGACAGTGTTTCTTTACCTCCTCACGCCTCACTCTTTACCCTTCACGGGACAGGCTGGCATGCTTATTGAATGAACAGCCTATAATCCCCTGAATTTTCTTCCTATGCCTGATAATGCGACAGCTGTGCTGCCTGACACCTTTTGTATGACTGCTTTAGTGAATGCTATGCCGAGTGGCGTGGTGTGGCTGGATGGACGGGGGCGGGTGGCGTTAGTGAATCCGGCGGCGCAACGACTCTTGGCTGCATCGCTGGGTGAGCCGCTACAAAATAAGCCGCTATTAGGTGAGGCATGGTCTGCTGTAATCCAACGAGTATTTGCGCCGCAGCCAGATGATGGTTTGCAGGTGTCGCTTAAAGATGGCCGCCGTATTCAGTTGGCCATATCTCATATTGAAGGTCAGCCTGGCCAGTTAATTCAACTTACCGATCTTACGCCGACTCGCGCTTGGGTAGAGCAGCAAAGTCATGCCCAGCGCTTAGCGGCACTGGGCCAAATGGCCGCCACACTGGCTCACCAAATTCGCACGCCTTTGTCTGCAGCCATGTTATATGGTGCCAATTTAGCGGCGCCGCAGTTAACAGAAACACAGCGCAGCCAGTTTCAACGGCGTTTAATCGACCGGCTCAATGATATTGAGCGCCAAATAAGCGACATCTTATTATTTGCTAAACCCGAACAGGGCCCATTAGCGGACAGCCTAGCGCTCAGTGAGTTATTACCCGAGTGTGTGGAGGCGGCAAATGCTTTGCTCGTACCCAAAGGCGTGACGCTTGCCTTAAGCCTGTCAGAGATTAGCCGCAGTCAAAGCCAAGTATTGGGTAACAGCCATGCGCTAAAAGGCATAGTGCTGAACTTATTAGAAAATGCCGTGGATGCCGGTGCCTCTGAGTTGCACCTTGAGTTGGTGGTGGCAGAGCGTGAGCTAGAAATTCGGCTGCAGGATAACGGTAAGGGGATGGACGCTAATCTCGTGAAAAACATCTTCACCCCGTTTTTTACCACCCGCAGCCAAGGCACAGGCTTAGGCTTGGCGGCGGTGGCAGCAGTGATGCGCGCCCATCAAGGGCGAGTATCGGTGCAGTCACAGCCCGGGCAGGGCAGTTGTTTCAGCCTGTGGCTGCCTTTGGCGTGAAGAGTCAAGAGTTAAGGGTGAAGAGGACGACATGGAAATGATGATACCTAATGATCTGCACCTAAAGGTTCGTTGTATTAGCTTGTCCGCTTCACACCTCCCTCATCACGCTTCACTGGGCTTAGGTGTTATCTCGTTCGCTTTACTCTTCACCCTTTACCCTTCACAAATATTAAGGAGGCCTATCCATGACTTATGACGTGCAGCCCGATGTGGTTGATATCTTATTAGTAGAAGACGATGCGGGCTTACAACAAGCGCTACAAGATACGCTTTTGCTGGCGGGCTTTTCGTGTGCCACCGTCGACAGTGCCGAAGTTGCGATAGTGTGGTTGCAACATAATGCGGCCAAGTTAGTGATCACAGACGTGCAAATGGCGGGCATGGATGGCTTAGGTTTACTGGATTGGATTAACCGCCGCATTCCCGGCTTGCCGGTGTTGGTGATGACGGCCTATGCCCAAGTGTCGGGGGCGGTGGCGGCCATACGAGCGGGCGCCGTGGATTATTTGGCTAAACCCTTTACGCCGGATGCGCTCTTGACTGTGGTCTCGCGCCATATTACTCAGCCCGTGCTGGATGATGGCAATCCCGTAGTGGGCGATGCCAGCAGTATTCAACTGTTGCAGTTGGCCACTCGGGTGGCCGAGTCTGGTGCCAGTGTGATGATCAGCGGGCCCAGCGGTACCGGAAAAGAAGTGTTGGCGCGCTTTATTCATCAAAAGTCTGAGCGCGCCAAGGCGGCGTTTGTGGCCATTAACTGCGCGGCCATTCCCGATAATATGCTAGAAGCCACGTTATTTGGTTATGAAAAAGGTGCCTTTACCGGCGCCGTGCAGGCTAATCCCGGTAAGTTTGAGCAAGCCAATGGCGGCACTATCTTGTTGGATGAAATTACCGAGATGGACTTAAACCTGCAGGCTAAATTACTGCGGGTGCTGCAAGAGCGAGAAGTAGAGCGCTTGGGTGGGCGTAAAACCATTGCACTGGATGTGCGGGTGTTAGCGACCAGTAACCGTGATTTGCGCCAAGCGGTGGCGGAGGGGCGCTTTCGTGAAGACTTATTTTATCGCTTAAACGTGTTTCCGCTGCATTGGCCGGCGTTAGCCGAGCGGCCCGGCGACATAGTGCCGTTGGCGGAATATTTGCTGCAGCGTTATGCCAAAGAGTTAGGTCGTAGCCAGTTACAATTGGGCGAGTCTGCGAAAGCGCGTTTGTTGGCTTGGCAGTGGCCGGGTAACGTGCGTGAGCTGGGCAACGTGATTCAGCGCGCCTTGATTTTGGCCCAAGGCCAAGTGATTGAAGCACAAGATATCTTGCTGGATGAATTACTGACGCCTGCGCCTGCCGTTCAGCCTTTGAGTGCAAACCCCTGTGTGCCGGTTGCGGAGTTAGCAGTTAATGAGGCGAGTAGTGCTTATGGTGCCAGTGAGTCAGCAGGCGAAGTGAATAAAGCGGCGGCTACGGATTTGAGCCAAGAGTTGGCCAGCCAAGAGCAGCAAATAATTTGGCAGGCGCTGCAAGCGCATGACGGTAGCCGGCAACTTGTTGCCGAACAGCTAGGCATAAGCCCGCGCACCTTGCGCTATAAGCTGGCGCGGATGCGCGAAGCGGGCATGGAAGTGTAATGAGCTTAAAGCCGAAAGCTGGAAGCGAGAAATAAGAGGGCGCGAGTCTATAGGCGGTGAGATTATTTTAACTTCCGGCTTCTAGCTTAACACTTTCTCTTAGCTGTGTTTTCTACCTCATAGACTATATACTGGCCGCTCGTTGCCTTTTTTAGTCTGTCTAGCTGGCATTAAGATTGCATGCAACTGTTAGATGTGATGATTACCTTCCCCCTATAGATTCAGGAGCCTCGGCATATGGATATTCAAGCAACCGGCTTATTATCAGAAATGCAGGCCATGCGCAGTGAACTGCAACCGTTGGCGGCACCTAATACAATTGTTCCCAAGCATGATTTTGCCTCCTTGCTTTCTGATGCGGTAAACAACGTAAACGGCTTGCAGCAGAGTGCTGGTGACTTGAGTAACCGTTTTGAACTAGGTGATGAGAGTGTCAGTTTAGAAGCGGTGATGATTGCCGGTCAAAAATCCAGCATTGCCTTCGATGCGACCGTGCAAGTGCGCAATAAGGTCGTTGAAGCCTACAAAACCATTATGAATATGCCGGTATGAGGACGTGATTGGTGGCTGATAATCCGTTGGTAACTACCGACAAAACCGCCCTTACCACCACAGAGGCTAATTCTCTGGAGGCGGAAGAGCAAAAGAGCACGCCGTTTGCGCTGTTGGGTAATACCGATGTGTTACGTCAGGTAATTATCGTATTGGCGCTGGCTATTTGTTTGGCGCTGGCGGTGTTTTTGTTGCTGTGGGGCAAAGAGCCCGAGATGCGCCCGCTCGGCATGTACAATAATCAGGAACTCATTGAGACCCTTGATTATTTAGATGCTCAAAAAATCGAATATAAGATTGAAGGCAACACCGTCTTGGTGCGTGCCGATCATTTCTCAGATATTCAACTCAATTTACGTCGTTCTGGCCTGCAGCAAGCCCCGCCAGAAGGCGATGCCATTCTGTTATCCGATCCCGGTTTTGGTATCAGTCAACGCTTAGAGCGTGAACGCTTAAACCTGAGCCGTGAGCGCCAATTAGCCCGTGTGATTGAACAATTCAACAGCGTGAGTAAGGCGCAAGTGCTGTTGGCTATTCCCCGTGAAAACGTGTTTGTGCGCGATAAACGTCAACCCAGCGCCACCGTATTGGTGAACTTGCGCCGTGGCAGCACGCTGCGCCAAGAAGAAGTGGACTCTATCGTCGATACCGTGGCCTCAGCCGTGCCTGAGATGACCCCCGATAAAGTCACTGTGACCGATCAAAACGGCCGACTATTAAATTCAGGTTCGCAAGATCCGCTCTCGGCGCGTAACCGTCGAGAATTTGAACTGCAGCAAAAGCAAGAACGCGAATACCGTCAAAAAATCGACTCTATCCTGAGCCCCGTATTGGGCATAGGTAACTACACCGCAGAAGTGGATGTGCGTCTCGACTTTACCCGCACCGAACAAACCGTTAAGTCTTTTAATCCGGACCTGCCAGCGGTGCGCTCCGAGATGGTGATGGAAGACACGAGTTCGGGCCTGGGCGCGTTAGGCATTCCGGGTGCGCTGACTAATCAGCCGCCGGGTGAGTCAGATATTCCCGAAGATGCCGCTAATGCCAACACCCAAGAAAAGCGCAGTAATGATCGCTCGCGAAAAGAAGCGACCCGTAACTTTGAACTGGACACCACCATTAGTCACAGCCAAAACGCCACCGGTGATGTGCGTCGTTTAACCGTGTCGGTTGCCGTGGATCATAAAGATGTGGTGGCTGAAGACGGTACCGTGACCCGCGTGCCGTTAAATGAAGAAGAGCTGGTGCGGATCGACCGTTTATTGCGCGGCGGCTTAGGTTTTGATGTAAGCCGGGGTGACGCCATCGAAGTGGTGGCCGTGCCCTTTAACCGCCCTGTGATGGATGATATTACCGGCACGCCGTTTTATCAGCAGGCGTGGTTTTTACACATGTTACGCATCTTAGGTGCCGTGATTGTGCTGGTGGTGTTATTACTCACCTTGGTGCGGCCCATGGTGCGCCGTTTGTTGGGCAGCGAAGATTTGCCTGAGGAATTTGATTTAGACGGCCAAAATGCGCTGTTAGGCAGTGATGATCTCACGCTGTTAGCTCAACAGGCCGAGCAAGATGAAGGTATGTTTGGTATTCGCGAAGGGCGCTTGCAGCTGCCGGATCTGAATAAAGATGAAGACGTGCTGTCGGCCATTCGGGCCTTGGTGGCTAACGAGCCAGATTTGGCGGCACAAGTGATCAGAGATTGGGTGAAAGCCGATGAGTAGTACCGAACAGCTAATGGTGACCGATGAGCAGCGTAAGTTGCTCAATAATATGACCGGCACCGAAAGAGCTGCGCTCTTGATGTTAAGCCTGCGCGAAGAAGACGCCGCGCAAATATTTCGCCATCTCGACCCTAAACAAGTGCAACGGCTCGGCATGAAAATGGCGGGAATGGGCGATTTTGGCCCAGAGCGGGTGGGCGCGGTACATAGATTATTTATCGAAGATATTCAGCGCTTTACCAAAATTGGCGTCGGCAGCCAAGACTTCGTGCGTAACGCGCTGGTGGCGGCGCTGGGTGAAGATAAAGCCGGACGCTTGGTGGATCAGATCTCGGCCGGGGCGGGCTCACGCGGGCTGGACTCACTGAAGTGGATGGATGCGCGCCAAGTGGCCGGCATTATCTTGAACGAGCACCCGCAAATTCAAACCATAGTGCTGTCGTACCTAGACCCTGAGCAGGCAGCTGAAATTTTGCAGCAATTTGCCGAGCCAGTACGCCTCGATTTGGTGATGCGCATCGCCGAGTTAGAAGAAGTGCAGCCCGCGGCCTTGCAAGAGCTGAACGACATCATGGAAAAACAATTTGCCGGCCAAAGTGGCGCCAAAGCCGCGAAAATGGGCGGCTTGAAGGCGGCTGCTAACATCATGAACTATCTGGATACTTCTATCGAGGGCACCTTAATGGATGCGATTCGTGATGAAGACGAAGAAATGAGCATGAAGATCCAAGACTTGATGTTTGTGTTCGAAAACCTGATCGACGTGGACGACCGTGGCATACAAATGCTGCTGCGTGAAGTGAACGGAGAACTGTTACAGCGCGCATTAAAAGGCGCAGACGATCAGCTTAAAGATAAGTTTTTAAAGAATATGTCTAAACGTGCCGCGGAATTACTGCAAGACGACTTAGAAGCCATGGGGCCGGTGCGCGTCAGCGACGTAGAGCTGGCGCAAAAAGAAATCTTGGCGGCGGCAAGGCGCTTGGCCGATAGCGGCGAGCTGATGCTGTCTAAAGGCGGCGGAGACGACTTCGTATGAGTCGCAATCCTTATGGCGTTAAGCCCGGGCGCATCCCTACCGGCCTTAATACCGACTTAAGCAGAGAGTTAGACAGAGAATTAGCAGCTGGACCCTCATCCGACAGCTGGCCTTGGCCGGAATTGTCTGGGCATCAGGCTTTGCCGCCCGCAGCCGAGCCCACCCAAGCGCTGAATATTAAACGCCACGTCGATGTGGTTCATGATCAGCCAGAAGATACGCATGAGCCCGAGCCCCTCACCGCAGAAGCGCTAGAAGAAATTCGCCAAGCCGCCTATGAAGAAGGGTTTGAGCAAGGCAAGCAAGAAGGCACGTTAGTGGGCCAAGAAGAAGGGCGCTTAACCGGCTTGCAGCAAGGCCATGAAGCCGGGCTCGCTCAAGGCATAGAGCAGGGCTTGAGTGAGGGTAGCGCGCAAATTGACGCCCAAGTAAAGCTGTGGGAGCAGTTAATCGGCCAGCTGCAAGCGCCCTTGGCGCAGGTTGATAAAGTCGTCGAGCAAAGCTTAGTGACGCTGGCCCAAGAGCTGGCGCGCAATTTATTGAAAACTGAGGCCACTACCTCGCCGCAGCTGCTCTTGGCCACGGTACAAGAGGCCATGTCTGCTTTGCCGAGCGCCGATAATCACGGGGACACCACACGTATTACCTTGTATTTGCATCCAGAAGACTTAGCTGTGTTAGAACAGCATTTTGATGAACGCAGCATAGCTGCGCGCCACTGGCAGTTGATCAGTGAACCCGCTCAAGCTCGCGGTGATTTACGGGTAAAAACCGCCCTTTCTGAGCTGGACGTGAGTCTGGCGCGACGCATCGATGAGTTAATGGCGAATTTCCTTAAAGCCAATTGGACTCGATTCCATGGCGCAGAATAGCGACATGGCACCCAATAGCTATATGCCGCGGAATAGGCTTAATGCCCCACACTAAAAGCTCCCTTCTTAAACGCCTTAACACCTACCAAACCAAAGGCTTAGTGCCGGCCATGGCTGCCAGCGGCAAACTCACCCGTGTGGTGGGCTTAACGCTGGAGGCCGTGGGCTGCACCGCCGCCGTGGGCAGTTTGTGTAAAATTCAAACCTTGTTTGGCGACATGGATGCCGAAGTGGTGGGCTTTTCCGACGACAAGCTGTTTTTAATGCCCAGCGAATCCTTAAAGGGCGTGATCCCAGGTGCGCGCGTCACCCCCGTCGGCCAAGGCGAAGGTGTGCCGGTGGGCATGGAATTATTAGGCCGCGTAATCGACGGCATCGGCCAACCGCTGGATGGTCTTGGGCCAATAGTGACCAGCAAAACCGCAGATTTTACCGCTCAGCGCTTAAATCCCATGGCGCGTAAACCGATCCGTGAGGTGATGGATGTGGGCGTGCGCGCCATTAATGCCCTGATAACCGTGGGCCAAGGCCAGCGTATGGGCTTATTTGCGGGATCCGGCGTGGGTAAGAGTGTGCTGCTGGGCATGATGACCCGTGGTGCCAAAGCCGATGTGGTGGTGGTGGGCCTAATTGGTGAGCGTGGCCGAGAAGTAAAAGAATTTATCGATGAAATATTGGGTGTGGAAGGCCGCGCTCGCGCCGTGGTAGTGGCGGCCCCCGCCGACTCATCGCCCTTGATGCGCCTTAAAGGTTGCGAAACCGCCTTAACCTTGGCGGAATATTTTCGTGATCAAAATTTAAACGTGCTGCTCTTGATGGACTCATTAACTCGTTATGCCCAAGCCCAGCGTGAAATTGCACTGGCCGTGGGTGAGCCACCAGCCAGTAAGGGTTATCCGCCTTCTGTGTTTGCCCGTTTGCCGGCCTTAGTTGAGCGGGCCGGAAATGGCGGCGAAGGGCAGGGCAGCATAACGGCGTTTTTTACAGTATTAACCGAAGGCGATGACTTACAAGACCCCATTGCCGATGCCTCGCGCGCCATCTTAGATGGCCATATCGTTTTATCGCGCCAACTGGCAGACAGCGGCCATTACCCGGCGATAGACATTGAAAAGTCGATCAGTCGCGTGATGACGGCGGTGACCACTCAAGAGCATCAGCAACAGGCGCGAGCGGTCAAGCAGGCCTATGCGCTGTATCAGCAAAACCACGACTTGATTAACTTAGGCGCTTATCAGTCTGGTGCGGATCCGCGCATCGATATGGCGATTATGATCCGGCCCCGTCTTGAGCATTTTTTAACGCAAAGCATGACAGATGTAGTAGAAATGCCCATGTGTTTGGCTGACTTAGCCAACATGAGCTCGCCGCTATTACGTGCTAACTAAGTGCGGGCGCAGTAGTGATGGCTGAGTTGGGATGAGTGGTTTAGAGATTAGAGATTGGAGATTAGAGAAGAGTGGCTTGGGGAATAGTGGATTAGGGAGTTAAAATTCACCCATCACCAGTCCCTATTCCCCTTTTATAAAGGCTTAAGCAATGAGCAGAGCACTGCATTTATTACTGGAGCAGCTAGATAATAAAGAGCGCCAAGCCTCAAGTGAGTTGTCGGCCGCCCAGTTACAGCTACAGCAATTAGTACAGCAGCAGCAAATGCTCAGCCAATATCAGCGCAACTACAGCGAAGACTTTCAAAAACGAGGCCGAGCAGGCTTAACTGCCAATCAATTCAGCCATTTTCAAGGCTTTATTAATAAGCTAGAAGTGGCCCAAGAGCAGCAAGTTGACGGCCTACAGAGCGCCCGCCAACAGCTTGAACAAAGCCGAGCTAGCTGGATGGCGGTGCGTGCGCGCAAGCAAGCCATAGAAACCCTGCTCGAGCGTGAAGCCGAACGAAAGCTAAAAGAAAGCGACAAGCAAGAGCAAAAAATGCTTGATGAACTCACGCTACATCGCTTTTACAGCCAAAAAAACGGTAACAGATAGTGTTTAGCGCCACGCCAACCACAGACTCCGCACACGTAGTCGCTCTTTTTTTACACAGAGAGCGTTAGCGGATGTTTTTGTAATCAAACATAAAACCGGCCCGAATAAATTGAGCCCTACAAAATACCCGCCTCCTGTAGCCGCCAACTTGTTCGGCGGTCCTGCGCAGCAGGATGGTTTGATATTTAGGAAAAACCAAACCGTGGCGCGCCCTTAAAATCTTGGTTCGGTTCTTGCATTAATCTGGCATTAGTCTGAAGTTGCCGCTGAGCTTAATCGCGTCGCGCAGCTTGATAGAGCACATTAGGCTGACGATTAAGCCGCAGGATTGATGGGGAACACTTCAATGACCATGAATATAATGTCGGTAAGCGTACAGACAAACGCACAAACAGGCGCAGCTGTTTCAGGCAAGGCCGCGAGCGCGGCTAATGGCGGCCTGTTTGCCGAGGTGTTTTCACAAGAGTCTGATAGTCAATCATCTCCCTCTTCCTTATCCGCAACCAATCAAGCTGCGGTGGCCGCTAGTGACCAAGACTCGTCTGTGCAAAATAAGTCTGTTCATGCTGAACCGGCGGAGCAAGCGCAGAGCGCGGAGCCTGACGACACGGATGCCGAGCCTGCCGCTAACGCTTCTAACGTTAGTAGCAAAGCTGCGTCCACCGAGACGCGTGCTCGCCAGTCTGCAGATGAAGCGAGTACAGACCAATCGAGTGCAGACCAAGCTGAGCTTGCGCCGCCGAGTGCGCCTGCGCCTGCGCTTAGCCTTGCCCCAAACCAGGCATCTTACCTTGAATCTTCTGAGCTTGAGCCTTCTGAACTTGAGTCTTCGCAAGACAAAGCCAAGGCAGATAGCCTAGCCACGAGCAAAAGCCGTGAGTCAGCGTCACTCAACGCTCATGAGAGTGCTTTTGCTGAGCGGAGCCGCCAAGCTGGTGAAAACGCAGCCACCCAAGCTGATATGAATACCAAGCGGCAAGGCGGCAGCGCTTTGCCGCTTGAGTCTGCTGCATCGCCAGCTCAGGCCGCTGTAAATACCGAATCCAATACTGAATCCACGGCTAAATCACTGATTGTCGACGGGCAGGGTCAGCATAAAGTAGAGAATAAAGCAGAGAGCAAAGCAGCCACGTTGCATTCAGATAACCCTGCAGCAAATGAGGCGGTAAAAGCGGCGGTCAATCAAGGCCCCTTACTTAATAGCGCGAATATAGCCGCCACAGGATCCCTAAACCCAGCTGATTTATCGCCAACCACAGGCACCAAAGCTGGCGAGCTAACAGAAGGTGGGGCCAAACAAACGAGCTCAGCCGCTTCCAGCACCACGGCTCAAGCTGCTAGCGCGCAAGGGTTAGCATCGTCTGCGCAGGTGGTTAGCGCTCAAGCGACCCAAGCTGCTCAAGCCACGCAATCTGCTCAGGCAAATAACCAAGCGGCACAAATTTTAGCGGAGCACGCCGACGTTAAAATGCAAGCCCAAGCTCAAACCCAAGTGAGCGAGCAAGCCGTTAACACCGAGCAGGCTAACCGCACGGCCAATCTTGCTCCCGAGGCGGCACGCACCGCAGCACCGGACTGGTTGGCCCAAATTGAGCATGGCAAGCGTTGGTCACAAGCACCGAGCAAGGGTACGGCTCAAACCTTAGCGACTGACGAGGCGTCGTCGGCCATAGACGAAAAATTAGCTGACAAATCCGGTGTCGCGCGGGCCATTAACGCCGCTTTGACTAAGGCTGAGCGGGCTGATGGCCAAGCCACAGTGTCAGTGAATGAGCTGGCCGCGAATGCTGCAGGCAGTGGCTTAAGCCAAGCCACTGCCGAGCAAACCAAGCCCTTAGAAAGTACCGGCCAAGAGGCCAGCGGCTTACTCATCAATCGCGAAAATACCTTATTAGCGGCCTCGCCTGAGCGCACCGCCATGTTAGATAAGGCGTTGACCTTGCATGGCTCGGCGGAGCAAAACGCCAAGCAGCTGGCGCAGCAAGCACAAGTTTTGGTCAGTCAGAACTTACAAGAAGCCGACATTAAGCTGAATCCGTCCGAGTTTGGCGCCATGCGTATTCAAGTGCGCATGGAGCAGGGCGAGGTGCAGGTACAATTTATGGCCAGTCATCCGCAGGCGCGCGAGTTACTCGAACAAGCCATGCCACGTTTAAGGGAGATGCTGCAGCAGCAAGGCATGAACTTACAGCAAGGTGGCCAGCAGCAAGGTAATCAGCAAGGGCAGCAAGCGCAAAACCAAGCCGCTGCCGGCTTCTTATCTGGTCAAGACTCAGGCCAGTCGGGGCAGCAGTCAGGTCAACAAGCCAACCAAACTGCCAGTCAAATAGGGCAAGAGTCTGAGTGGCGTAGTTATTCTGCTAACGGCGATGAAGTACAAGAGCAAAGGCTGAATAATCAATCTCGTGCGCTTTATGGTGCCGATGGCGCCAAAATAGACTTTTTTGCTTAACCGAAACGAGTACACTAAGCGCCGCTCTCTTAACGGGCGGCTGATGACAGATGCTGGGCGATTGTCTGCTTAAGACGCCCGCACTCAAGAAACTAACTCAACGCACGTATTAAGAATAATTAAGGGTAAACATGGCCGATAATCTGATCATGCCTAAAGTGGCGTGGTACAAACGTAAACTTATTTTAATCCTCATTGCCGTTTTATTAGTGGCGTTAGGGGTTGGCGGCGCCATGTTATTAATGCCGAGTGGTGATAAGGTTGAACAAGAGCCCGTTGTCGATAATAAGCCATTATATGTGGGCTTATCGCGGCCGTTTATTTTCCCGGTGATGGCGGGACGACGTGAGCGTTTAGTACAAATTGAAGTGCAACTTATGGTGCGCGGCGATCAAGGCCAACTTGATGCCCAACGTCATTTGCCGTTATTAGAAAGTACCTTGTTGACTGTATTTAGCCGGCAAACTGCCGACAATTACATCACAGCGGAAGGTAAACTCACCGTCAGGCAGGAAGCGCTTGATGAACTGAATGCGGTGCTGACCGAAGAAGTGGGTCATCCTCTGGTCGAAAAAGTGCTGTTTACCAGTATCGTAATGCAATAGGTGAATCGTGAGCGATCTTTTATCTCAAGATGAAATTGATGCCCTGTTACACGGGGTAGACGATGTAGAAGAAGATGCCGGTAATGTGGGCGGCTTGTCTATGTTCGATTTTTCATCTCAAGACAGGATAGTGCGCGGGCGCATGCCCACCCTTGAGATGGTGAACGAACGTTTTGCCCGCCATATGCGCATCAGCTTATTTAATATGATGCGCCGCACCGCCGAAGTGTCGGTGAATGGCGTGCAGATGATTAAATTTGGCGAATACGTGCATTCGCTGTTCTTACCCACCAGTTTAAACATGGTGCGCTTTCGGCCGTTAAAAGGCATAGGTCTGGTGACCATGGAAGCGCGCTTGGTGTTTATTTTAGTGGATAATTTTTTTGGTGGCGACGGTCGTCACGCCAAAATTGAAGGCCGTGAATTTACGCCCACCGAGCGGCGCGTTATTCAATTATTGCTCAAGTTAATATTTGAAGATTATAAAGAAGCCTGGTCGCCGGTGATGGACGTGGAGTTTGAGTATTTAGACTCTGAAGTGAACCCGACCATGGCCAATATAGTGAGCCCGACCGAAGTGGTAGTGGTTAGCTCGTTTCATATTGAGTTGGACGGCGGCGGCGGTGATTTTCACGTGACCTTGCCCTATGGCATGCTGGAGCCCATTCGTGAGCTGCTGGATGCGGGGGTACAAAGTGATAAGGGTGAAAATGACCTGCGCTGGAGCAAGGCGCTGCGCGATGAAATTCTCGATGTAAAAGTAGACATGTCGGTGCGGCTGCTGGAAAAAGAGCTGAGTTTACGCAACATCATGAACCTGCAGTCTGGCGACATTATTCCCATCGATATGCCTGAGCATTTATTAGTGTCCGTAGAAGGCTTACCTACATTTCGTGCCCAATTGGGGCGCTCTGACGATAAGATGGCGGTGCGGATCAGCGAAAAAATTAAGAAACCAGACACGGTTAAAACCGAACTCAATCAGGTTACTCGTCGCGGTATTCGCATTGACGGGGAAGCCGAATTAGAAGAATTAGAAAGAACGATCGAGGATGCATCATGAGTGATGAACAAAACGAGATAGATGACGTTTGGGGCCAAGCCATGGCGGAGCAGGTTGCTAAAGAGGGCGCCGAATCTGAACCTGAGAAAACGGATGCCAATACGGCAAAGCCGGTAGAGTTGGATGATTTTAATAACACCCACAATGCGCCGCTGTCAGGAGATGAAAGGCGCAAGCTAGACGCCATCTTAGATATTCCGGTGACCATTTCCATGGAAGTGGGCCGTACTCAGATCAGCATTCGTAATCTGTTGCAGCTTAACCAAGGCTCGGTAGTGGAGTTGGATCGCTTAGCCGGTGAGCCACTAGATGTGATGGTGAATGGCACCTTAATCGCTCACGGCGAAGTGGTGGTGGTGAACGACAAGTTTGGTATTCGACTGACCGATGTGATCAGCCAAACCGAACGCATTAAAAAGTTGAAATGATGCGCACTTTTTTCATGTTATTACTGCTGCCCATGGCAGTGCTGGCAGAAGGGCCAGAGATCAAGTGGGGCTCTTGGGCTGTTTCGTCATTAGCTGTGATAGCCGCCATTTTCGTGTTGGGCTGGCTGTTGCGCCGACTGCGTGGTGCCGCACTGTTGGGCGGCAGTCGTCAGCTTAAAATAGTGGCCTCATTAGCCATTGGCCAACGGGAGCGCGTGATGGTGGTGCAAGTGGGAGAAGAGCAATGGCTGCTCGGCGTGACTGCGCAACAGATCTCTGGCTTGGGTAAATTAGAGCAACCGCTAGCGATGGAGCCAACTAAGAGCTTATTAGCGAAACTTAGCCCAGAGCAGCCAGCAAAGGATTTGTAATGAGCCAACGATTAGGGGCCGCCGAGCACAACCGCTTGGCAAATTTTTCTAGCCGTGCAGCTGCGTGCTTAAAACGCAGCTCATTCTTGGCATGGCGCGCTTGCTTTAAATGGAGCTGGCCGTTACTGCTGGGCGTGGTGCTGATGCTGCTGTTACAGGCTAATCCGGCCTTTGCCCAACAAGGCATGTCTGCGGTGACCGTGACCACCAACGCGGATGGCAGCCAAGAATATAGCTTGACCTTGCAAGTGCTGGCCTTGATGACGGCGCTGTCGTTCTTGCCGGCGATCGTCATTATGATGACGTCTTTCACCCGAATTATCATAGTGCTGTCAATTTTACGTCAGGCCATGGGCTTGCAGCAAAGCCCGAATAACCAAGTTTTGATTGGCATTAGCTTATTTTTATCCTTTTTTATTATGTCGCCTGTGCTCGACAAGGTGAACGAAACCGCCTTGCAGCCTTATTTAGCTGAAGAGATCACTTCTAAAGAGGCGCTGTCGTTTGCCGAGTTACCGATACGTGACTTTATGCTGGCGCAAACGCGGGTTAAAGATCTCGAAACCTTCCTTAATATCGCGAACATTCAAGTGGATAGCGAAGCAGAGGTACCACTGCGGGTGGTGATTCCGGCTTTCGTGACCAGTGAGTTAAAAACCGCCTTTCAAATTGGTTTTATGCTGTTTTTGCCCTTCTTGGTGATCGACTTAGTGGTGGCCAGTATTTTGATGGCCATGGGTATGATGATGCTGTCACCTATGATTATCTCGCTGCCCTTTAAACTCATGCTATTTGTGTTGGTCGATGGCTGGAGTCTGATTATGGGGACACTGGCCAATAGCTTTGGCTTAGGAGCGGGATAATGAGCCCAGAAGTGTTCGTTGATATCTTTCGCAGCTCCCTTTGGCTGGTGACGGTATTGGTCTCGGCGGTTATTTTGCCCAGTCTCGCCATCGGTTTGGTGGTGGCTGTGTTTCAGGCCGCCACGTCCATTAACGAACAAACCTTGAGTTTCTTACCCCGTTTATTGATCACCTTAGGTGGCTTGGCCGTGGGCGCCCATTGGGGCTTTGGTATGTTGATGGATTTTTTCTACGAGATCATCGAACAAATACCGCAGGTGATAGGTTAATAGCCGTGAAGAGTGAAGAGTGAAAGGTGAGGAGAAACACCTAACCTAGCGCCAAACTACAGAGAAGGACTCAAAATTTTTGCAACGCTTCTTTGCTTCACCGAGTCACGGAAGAACACGGAAAAATAGTGATCAAATCTGAAAGCTAAGGGCAGCACCAAGCTAAACAAAAAGGGGGGTGTTTATGTTTTTAGCTCGGCACTGTAACTACTTGTCGCACGTGAACTGCTTCCGTGGATTCTGTGCGTCTCGTAATAAAGAGTCGTGGCAAGAATAGGTTGGTTTTTAGTTTAGGGCTGGGTGTTATTTCGTTCGCTTCACCCTTCACACCTTACGCTTCACCCTAGTTAAAGGAACCGCGTGAATTTTTCCACTGAGCAAATATTGCTATGGCTGGCCAGCTACTTATGGCCGCTGTGCCGTATCGCCGGCATGATGATGACCATGGTGGTGTTTGGTGCCAACCTGACGCCTATGTTTAACCGCTTGCTGTTGGCGGTGGCCATTACTATAGCCGTGGCTCCTGTGTTGCCCGTTATGCCGGATGTGGCGCTGTTCTCCATAGGTGGTTTCTTGATTACCGCTCAACAGGTTCTGATTGGCGCCACCATCGGCTTGCTCTCCCAGTTTTTAGTGCAGGCCTTCGTTACCGGCGGCCAAGTGATCGCCATGCAAACCAGTTTGGGTTTTGCCTCTATGGTGGATCCGCTGAACGGGCAATCGACGCCCGTGGTCGGCCAGCTGTATTTGATGCTGGGCACCTTATTGTTTTTAGCGCTCAATGGTCATTTGGTGATGATTGAAGCCATAGTGCTGAGCTTTGATACTTTGCCGGTGTCCATGGATGGCATTAGCGTGGCCAGTTGGCAGCAGTTAGCCGGTTTACTCAGTATGCTATTTTATGCGGCCGTGGCCATGGCGTTGTCGGCAATAGTCGCCATGCTATTGATTAACTTTACCTTTGGTATCATGACGCGTGCCGCGCCCCAGTTGAATATCTTCAGTATCGGTTTTGCGGTGAGCATGGTCTGCGGCCTATTTATTTTATGGCTGACGCTGGGGGGCTTTTTAGGTCACTTTGAAAGCCACTGGCAGCGCACCCAAATGGTAATGTGCGATACCTTGCAGCTCACCTGTGAAGGAGGCTAAATGGCAGAGTCCGATGGTCAAGAAAAAACCGAACTGCCTACGGCGGAAAAGCTTCGCCAAGCCCGCGAAAAAGGCCAGATCCCGCGCTCAAAAGAGCTAGGTACGGCGGCGGTATTGTTGAGCGGCGCCTTCGGCTTAATTATGGTGGGTGATGCGCTGACGTTGGCGTTGTTCAAGGTATTTAAGACGAGTTTTTCTGTCGATCGCGCGACTTTATTTGACCCTGAGTCCATGCTGCCGGCCTTTCGTGACTCCATGTTCGCCCTTATGTGGCCCTTGATGGGGTTTTTCGCCATTGTGTTGGTGGCGGCCTTAGTCGGTAACAGTTTGTTGGGTGGCATTAACTTTAGCAGCGACGCCATGATGCCCAAACTGAGCAAAATGAGCCCCATTAAAGGCTTAAAGCGCATGTTTGGCGTGCAAGCTATGGTAGAGCTGCTTAAGTCGATTGCTAAGGTGGTGTTTATTGCCACCCTCGCCATTACCGTATTATGGGGCCAGTTCGATAATATTTTACGTCTCAGTAACGAGAGCTTACCCAAGGCCATGGTGGAGGCCACCGACTTGGTGATGAATATGGGGCTGGTGCTGTGCTTAGCCTTGCTACCGATCGTGGCCATAGACGTGCCGTTTCAAATTTGGAACCACACCCGCCAGCTAAAGATGACGCTGCAGGAAGTGAAAGACGAATACAAGAACAGCGAAGGTAAGCCGGAAGTGAAAGGGCGTATTCGGCGCCTGCAACAAGAAATGGCTAATCGACGCATGATGGGTGATGTGCCCGAAGCGGACGTGGTGGTGGTCAACCCTGATCATTTCTCGGTGGCGCTGCGTTACGATAAATTTACGCCCGGTGCCTCGCCTAAAGTCGTGGCCAAAGGCATGGATGAGGTAGCGTTAAAAATTCGTGAAATTGCTCGCGAGTATGAGATACCCGTGATTTCTTCGCCGCCTCTGACGCGTGCTATTTATTTTTCGACGAAAGTGGGTAGCGAGATCCCGGAAGGCCTGTTTGTGGCGGTTGCACAAGTATTGGCTTATGTGTTCCAGCTAAATAACTGGCGCAAAGGCCAAGGCCGCAAACCCACGGCGCTAAAAGACGACCTGCCCATTCCCGACGAGCTAAAAGTGGATAGACCCTATTAGAGATAGCTGGAAGCTAGAAGCGAAATACCGATTTTTTTTGCAGCGTGCCCCTATTTTAGGTGGAGAGTATTCGGCATGGTTTGGTGTCTTGTTTAAAAACAACCAACAAAACTATCCCGCCGAAGCCCTAAGTGTCTTGTAGATACCTGTTGGGCGTCAATCTTTACGCCGCTCTGCGCTCTGTTGTTATGCGCCCTTATTCCGTCTTTGCGAGCGTAGCGCGGCAATCCATACTACAACGGCGCTGTACATAACTATGGATTGCTGAGTCGTTGCACTCCTCGATGACGAAGGTTAGGGTTTAGCTCTGGCCTTTTGTAGGGTGGCAACTTGTTCGCCACGGTTTTATGTTGTCTTCAAAAACATCCGCTGACGCGGACCGGCGAACAAGTTGCCGGCTACAAGGACCGTCGCACCGCTCTTCCCCTCACCCTTCACTCTTCACGACTCACAAGTAAGACCTTTGGCTCGTTTCTTGCATCCATTCAGCCCATCTCTCTTTGGTGGCAATTTAGGCGTAATGGCATTTAAGGAAAAATTTCAACAGTTGGGGCCTTGGTCTACTTGGTTTAGCAAGGGCATAGGCACGCCGTTATTGGTGCTGGCTGCATTGGGCATGGTGGTATTACCCATACCTGCGCTGCTGCTCGATATTCTATTTTCTTTTAATATCTCGCTGGCCTTGGTCATCTTATTGGTGGCGGTTTACAGCAAGCGGCCGTTGGACTTCGCCGCCTTCCCAACCGTGTTATTAGTGGCGACTTTGCTGCGGCTCGCGCTCAACGTCGCCTCGACCCGAGTGGTGCTGCTAGAAGGGCACTTAGGTGAGGGCGCGGCCGGTAACGTTATCGAAGCTTTTGGTAATGTGGTGATCGGCGGTAACTATGCGGTTGGTTTGATCGTGTTCTTGATTTTGATGATCATCAACTTCGCCGTGGTGACCAAGGGTGCTGGCCGTATTGCCGAAGTAAGCGCGCGCTTTACCTTGGATGCCATGCCAGGTAAGCAAATGGCGATAGATGCGGACTTAAACGCCGGCTTAATAAATCAAGATGAAGCCCGTAGCCGCCGTGCCGAAGTGACCCAAGAAGCGGACTTTTACGGCTCCATGGATGGTGCCTCTAAGTTCGTAAAAGGTGATGCCATCGCCGGCATCATGATCCTGTTTATCAATATAATTGGCGGCTTTATTATCGGCATGGCCCAGCATGGCTTGTCGTTTGGTGAAGCGGCAAAAATTTATACCCTGCTCACTATCGGTGATGGCTTAGTCGCGCAAATCCCCTCGCTGATGCTCTCTATTGCCGCAGCCATTATCGTCACCCGCCAAAATAACAGCGAAGACATGGGTGAAGCCATGCTGGGCCAGCTGTTTGATAAACCCAAAGCGCTGTCGATTGCCGCGGGTATCTTGATTGTTATGGGGCTAGTACCCGGCATGCCGCATTTTGCTTTTCTGTTACTAGGGGGGGCATCGGCGTTTGCTGCTTGGTGGACGATTAAGCGTAATACCCGCGTGGCTCAAGAGTTAGTTGAACAAGAGCTAGCACCGCCCCCACCGAGTACAGATGTGAAAGAGCTGGGTTGGGACGATGTGGCGCAAGTGGATACTATTGGCCTGGAAGTAGGCTATCGCTTAATCAGTCTGGTGGATCAAGCTCAGGGCGGCGAACTACTGAGCCGCATCAAAGGCGTGCGCAAGAAGCTCTCTCAAGAGTTGGGCTTTTTAATTCCTGCGGTGCATATTCGCGACAACCTAGAGCTGGGGCCCAACCAATACCAAATTACCATGATGGGCGTGAGCTCAGGCTCGGCGGAGATTTATCCCGAGCGCGAGCTGGCCATTAACCCCGGCCAAGTGTTTGGTCCGGTGCAAGGCATAGACACCCGAGATCCGGCTTTTGACTTAGAAGCCACTTGGATTGCCAAAGACCAAATAGAGCAGGCACAAAGCTTAGGCTATACGGTAGTGGATGCCGCGACCGTGGTGGCCACGCACTTAAGCCAGTTGCTGACTAACCATGCCGCCGTGTTATTGGGCCATGAAGAAGTGCAAAACCTCATCGATCAGGTGGGGCGTAATCAACCTAAACTGGTAGAGGGCCTAGTACCCAATACCATGAGCTTAGGTTTAGTGACCAAAGTGCTGCAAAGCTTGCTCCATGAAGGGGTGACCATTCGCGACATGCGCACCATTTTACAGACGCTGACAGAGTATTCGACCAAGAGTCAGGATCCGGAAGTGTTAACTGCGGCGTGCCGGATTGCGCTGCGCCGTTTTATGGTGCAAGAGATAGCAGGCACAGAGCGCGAACTGCCCGTGATCACCTTGGTGCCGGAGTTGGAACAAATCTTGCAAAGCTCCTTACAAGCAGGTGGCGCTCAGGGCAGCGGCATAGAGCCGGGTTTGGCCGAGCGCATGCAGCAATCTTTAGCCCAAGCGGCGGCAAATCAAGAGATGGAAGGGCAGCCGGCAATATTACTAACCTCAGGCATGTTGCGCACCACCTTGGCGCGCTTTGTTAAACACACGATTCCCAGCTTGCGAGTTTTGTCTTATCAGGAAGTGCCTGATGACCGTCAAATTCGCATTGTGGCGTCCGTTGGCGGCCAGCAACATTAGGTTGCCAGCGAGAGCAGGGTGCCAGTTTCAGGGTGGAATAGTTAGATGAAGATAAAACGTTTTTTTGCGAAAGATATGCGCTCTGCATTGGCCGAGGTGAAAGAAGTCTTGGGCAATGACGCTGTGATCATGTCTAATAAAAAAGTCTCGGGTGGCATAGAAATAGTGGCCGCCGTGGACGATGACGAAACCCCGGTCACGCCGCTGCAACGGCCCTTGCATGAAGACAATGTCAAAATATCGTCACATGCGCGTCAATTTGTTCCCCCTTTAAATGATCAGCAGCAGGCGGAAACTTTACAGTCCTTGCTGATGCGTGGCCGCCAAGCGCCGTCACCCCAAACCATAGCCGAACAGGTTGATTGGACTGATCCGCGCTTGGCGCCCGAATCGCCGCTCACCGCAGGCTTGCGCGCCGGACGTGAATCTGGCCGCTATGCGGGGCGTGATGCCTTGTTAGATAATCAGTCCAGCGAACGGCGCACCCAAGACCACCAAGCCGCCGGTTATGGCCGCCGTGAAGGCCGTGCTGAAAGTCGTACTGAAGGCCGAAACGAAGGCCGAAACGAAGGCCGGCGCGAACCGACCTTAAGCCCGCTGGCCGCCTCACCCCAGCCACAACTGCATGACAGCCGCGAATATAAGCGCAAAGACACGGCAAAAGACAAAGAGCTGCATGCCATGCGCAAAGAAATTGCCAGCATTCGTCGCTTATTGGAGCATCAAGTATCGGGCTTAATGTGGCAAGAAGTGGAGCGGCGTGAGCCGGTGCGCGCCATGGTCATTAAACAGCTCAACGAGCTGGGTTTTAGCGATGGTTTTGCCGATCAACTGGCGATGCGCATCAACGATCAAGCCCCACCTCATGAAGCCTGGAGCCAAATTGAAACCGCGCTTAATCAGCAATTGCTGACTGGCGAAGATGAAATTTTACGCCAAGGCGGCGCCGTCGCGCTGTTGGGGCCAACTGGCGTAGGCAAGACCACCACCATTGCCAAGTTGGCCGCGCGTTTTGCCGCCCGCTATGGCGCCGACCAAATAGCGCTGATCACCACGGATCACTATCGTATTGGTGCCCACGAGCAGCTGCAAACCTATGGCCGTATCATGGGCGTGGTGGTGAAGCAGGCGCGCACCTATGAAGAGTTAGCGCAAACCCTGTACCAATTACGCCACCGACGTTTGGTGTTGATCGACACCGCTGGCATGGGCCAGCGCGATTTACGCTTAAACCAGCAACTCGACACCTTAGTGGGCGATAAGCAGATAAAAATTCGTAACTACTTAGTGCTGCCGGCCACGGCCCAGCGCCGAGTGTTACAAGAGGCCGTGGATCATTTTCGTCGTATTCCACTCGCCGGCTGTATTCTCACCAAGCTAGATGAGAGTTTGTCGCTGGGGGATGTGTTGGATATTAGTATTCAAAATAGCTTGCCCATTAGTTACATCACGGACGGGCAACGGGTGCCGGAAGACTTGCGTTTAGCAAACGGACAAGAGTTGGTGAAGCAGGCATTAGGCAACTTAGAGCAGCGTCGAGAAGAACCCTATTATTGGGAATCTTCAGAGTCCGATGAAGAGGATGGGCGTTTTTATGAATAATTGGTTTCCAGACCAAGCGAGTGGGCTGCGACTTATGCAAAAAACCAGCAGGGTACAAGTTATCTCAGTCACCGGCGGTAAAGGCGGCGTAGGCAAAACCAATATCACCCTCAATATGGCCTCGGCCATGGCGGCTCAAGGCAAAAAGGTGATGGTGTTGGATGCAGACTTAGGTCTAGCGAACGTCGATGTTTTGCTCGGTATTCGGGTAACGCGCAATTTGTCTCACGTATTGCGCGGCGAATGCAGCCTCGATGAAGTCTTGGTCGAAGGCCCCCAAGGCATGATGATCATTCCCGCCACCTCGGGTAATCAGTCGATGACTGAGCTTTCGCCACTTGAGCATGTCAGCTTAATTCGTGCCTTTAGCGAGATGAAAACCCCCATAGATATTCTGTTAGTGGATACTGCAGCCGGTATTTCTGACATGGTATTGAGCTTTTCTCGCGCCGCCCAAGAAGTGATGGTGATAGTGTGCGATGAGCCCACCTCCATTACCGATGCTTATGCCTTGATCAAGATTTTATCTCGGGATTATGGGGTATTTAGGTTCAAAATCGTCGCCAACATGGTGCGCAGTCAGCGTGAAGGGCAAGAGCTGTTTGCCAAGTTAACGCGCGTGACCGACAGATTCTTGGATGCGGCACTTGAGCTAGTGGCCTGTGTGCCCTTCGATGGCAACTTACGGTTGAGCGTGCGTCGCCAAACCTTAGTAGTGAATCAATATCCACACTCGCCGTCGGCCATGGCGATTAAGCAACTGGCTAATAAGGCCTTAAGTTGGCCGGCGCCGGAGCGAGCAGGAGGGCACTTGCAATTTTTTATCGAAAATCTATTAAATCCGCCGGTGGCAGAGAAAAATGTCTGGAGCGAATAAAGCACTGGTGTACGCCAGACAACAAGGCAATCAGCTGGTGGAGCGCCATGCGGGTTTAGTGAGGCGCATCGCCCACCATTTGCTGGCGCGTTTGCCAGATAGCGTGCTACTGGACGACTTGATCCAATCGGGCATGGTGGGTTTATTGGAAGCGAGCCGTAATTTTGACGCCAGCAAAGGCGCTAGCTTTGAAACCTTTGCCGGCATTCGCATTCGCGGCGCCATGCTGGATGAAATTCGCCGTGGTGATTGGGTGCCGCGCTCGGTACATAAAAATAGTCGCGAAGTGGCCGCGGCCATCAATGCCGTGCAGCGCCGTGAAGGGCGTAATGCCAGCGACCGCGAAGTGGCGGACGAGCTGGGTGTGAGCATGGAGGAGTACAATGCCATGCTGCTCGATACCAGCAATGGCAAAATTTTAGAAATGGATGAGTTTGAAACTGGCATAGATAGCAAGGTAGAGCTGAGTAATCATGGCGCTAATCCGTTTGATGACATGGCGAAACAGCGTTTTCAAGGCAGTTTGTCGGCACAAATCAAGACACTGCCTGAGCGAGAAGCTTATGTGTTGTCTTTGTATTATGATGAAGAGCTTAACTTAAAGGACATTGGTCAAATACTTGACGTTAGCGAGTCACGTGTCAGCCAAATTCACAGTCAAGCCATGCACCGGTTACGCGCTAAATTACAAATTTGGCAAGACTAAGCAGCACTTTTCGCCGCCAGATTATTTTTGGTTGGGTGAAGGCGTTGTTTTTTTATTATCACTTGTTTATTAAATGACCAATATTAGGCTTTGCAAACACATTAATGGACTAATCACTCAATATACGATTTAAGTTAAGGTTTAATGGGTCGATATAGTTAAAATACTTGCCATGTTCAGCGTCTAAGTGTGCTGAGGAAGGAGAACTTGCTTGGATAAAAATATGAAAATCCTGATCGTGGATGATTTTTCTACGATGCGCAGGATTATTAAAAACTTATTACGTGATCTTGGGTTTAATAATACCTTTGAAGCTGATGATGGTTTAACTGCATTACCCATGCTTAAAAATAGCGATTTTGACTTTGTGGTCACCGACTGGAATATGCCGGGTATGCAAGGCATAGATCTATTGAAAGCGATTCGCGCCGACGAAAAGCTCAAGCACATGCCGGTATTAATGGTGACGGCAGAAGCCAAGCGTGAGCAAATTATTGCTGCCGCTCAAGCGGGCGTAAATGGTTATGTGGTTAAGCCGTTTACTGCAGGCACTCTGAAAGAGAAACTCGAGAAAGTGTTCGAGCGCATTGGATAAAAGGCAACAAGATGGCAGTTAATAACAGCACTATCAGCCTAGAACAAGCGCGCATTTTGGTCGCTATGTTAGAGCGCGGTGATCAAGACGGCGCCGATCGTTATCTCACCAGTGTTTGCATGCCGCAAGCCAAAGAATTGGTCGATCAAGTAGGGCAGTTAACGCGTCAATTACATGATTCGTTACAGGAATTTCGTAATGATCCTCGCTTACCTGAGCTGACCGAAAACGAAATACCCGATGCCCGTGAGCGCTTGAGTTACGTTATCGACATGACGGATAAAGCAGCGAACCGCACCATGGATGCGGTAGAAGCTAGCCTACCGATTGCCGAACGCTTAACTGATAACATCGGCCGTATCATGCCGGGCTGGCGCGAATTGATGGGGCGTCAATTAGAGCTTAATAAATTTAAAGATTTATGTTTCGAACTCGATGATTTCTTAATGAGCTCAGAGCAAGACGCAGATCAATTAAAAAATCTGCTCACCGAAATATTGATGGCTCAGGATTATCAAGACTTAACCGGTCAGATGATCCGTCGCGTGATTAACTTAGTGCAAGAAGTAGAAGCCAAGTTAGTGGCAATTTTAACGGTATTTGGTCGCTTGCCCGGTATGGAAGATGTTAAGCCTGCGCCTAAAGTGGCGTTGGTTGCAGACATTACTGCCGAAGGTCCAATTATGAATAAAGAACATCGTAACGATGTGGTCTCGGATCAAGACGGCGTAGACGATTTGCTGTCTAGTTTGGGATTCTAAGGAGAGAACATGGGCTTTGAGGTAGACGAGGATATTCTTCAGGACTTTTTGATCGAAGCATCAGAAATCCTAGAGCAACTATCTGAGCAGTTGGTGACACTAGAACGCCAACCAGATGATAAAGACTTGCTGAATGCGATATTTCGTGGCTTTCACACCATTAAAGGTGGCGCCGGATTTTTGTCACTGACGGCCCTAGTAGATACCTGCCACAAAGCCGAGAACGTGTTCGACATTTTGCGCAACGGTCAACGCCAGGTGACGTCTGAACTGATGGACGTAATTTTACGCGCCTTAGATGCGGTCAACTTAATGTTTAGCGAGCTGCAAAATCGCGAAGCGCTGACGCCCGCCGAGCCACAATTGCTTGACGAACTGCAGCGCTATTGCCGACCTGAGATGGTAACAACTGTGACCGAAACTGTTGCCGCTGCGGTTGCCGCTGCCCCCACAGCTGAAGCGCCGCAGGCGGCTGACGGCATTGCCGGGTTGGCTTTGGCTGAATATCAGCAGATGCTAAATGAGCTTGACGCTGAGGATGGCGCTAATACGGCTGCTGAAGCCGAGCCCGCCGCTACGCCCGTCATTAATTTCGATGCTAATGACTCAAATGACATCAGTGATGATGAATTTGAAGCCTTGCTTGATCAGTTGCACGGTGCCGGTAAACACAGCGGTATCCCCAGCGCTGAAGTGAGTGAGGCGCCAGCTTCTGCGCCAAGCTCAGCCAGTGATGACCAAATGATAAACGACGACGAGTTTGAAGCCCTGCTCGACCAACTGCATGGCTCAGGCAAAGGCCCGACCTTTACTACGGATGATGAGTTAAGTGTGGAAGCTGCCGCGGATGTTGAAGTCGTTGCGGATATTGAGCCGGTAGCCGCCATGAGTACGCCAGTAGCCAGTGCCGCCGTTAATACGCAAGTCGCACCTAAAACTGACGCACCCAAAGCAGAGTCGGCCAAAGCACCCGCAGCCCACGCCGCTGCAGCCGATACTACGGTGCGCGTAGACACCAAAATTCTCGATAACATCATGAACATGGTGGGTGAGCTGGTGCTGGTGCGTAATCGCCTGCTGAGCTTAGAAGCCAATCATGATGATGAAAATATTTCCAAAACCGTGGCTAATTTAGACTCGGTAACCGGTGATCTGCAGGGTGCGGTCATGAAGACTCGCATGCAGCCTATTAAGAAGGTGTTTGGTCGTTTTCCTCGGGTAGTACGTGATATTGCCCGCACCATGCACAAAGAAATTAATCTGGAAATGGTCGGTGAAGACACGGATCTGGATAAAAACTTGGTAGAAGCGCTAGCGGATCCCTTAGTGCACTTGGTGCGTAATTCCTGCGACCACGGCATTGAAATGCCGGACGTGCGCGCAGCCGCCGGTAAGCCAAGAGTGGGCACCATTCGCCTGACCGCATCGCAAGAAGGTGACCATATCTTACTGGGCATCGAAGATGATGGTGCCGGTATGGATCCGGAGAAGCTGAAAGGCATCGCCATTAAGCGCGGTATTTTAGACGCGGATGCGGCGGCGCGTATGACAGATAGCGAGTCTTATAACCTGATTTTTGCGCCGGGCTTTTCGACCAAAGTTGAAATTACCGACGTGTCTGGCCGTGGTGTGGGCATGGATGTGGTCAAAACCGGTATTACCTCGGTTAATGGTTCTATTCATATTGACTCGGCACTGGGCAAAGGCACTAGCTTACAAATTAAAGTACCGCTGACCTTGGCCATATTGCCGACACTGATGGTGCTCGTCGGCCAGCAAACCTTTGCGCTGCCGCTGACCAACGTCGATGAAATTTTTCACCTCGACTTAACGCGTACCAGCATGGTGGACGGTCAGCTGACGATAGTGGTGCGTAATCACGCTATCCCACTGTTTTACTTGCAAGACTGGTTATTAAAAGGCGCCCGTCGCGCCCGTAAAGACCAAGGCCATGTGGTGATAGTGGCCGTCGGCAACCAGCAGGTGGGCTTTGTGGTCGATGGGCTGATTGGCCAAGAAGAAGTGGTGATCAAGCCTCTAGACCAACTGTTGCACGGTACGCCAGGCATGGCGGGCGCCACTATTACCAGTGATGGCGGCATTGCCCTTATTTTAGACTTGGCGGGCCTTATCAAAGCCTACGCACGCCGCTACGTCTAGATAATAAAAACACGCATTGAGGTATGAATGGCTATTCGGGTATTAGTGGTTGATGATTCAAGTTTTTTTCGTCGCCGCGTCAGTGAGATTTTAGAACTCGATCCCATGTTGAGCGTGGTGGACACGGCCGCCAATGGTCTTGAAGCCGTGGAAAAAGCCCGCACTGGACGCTTTGATGTGATCACCATGGACATTGAAATGCCGGTGATGGATGGCATAAGAGCGGTGCGTGAAATAATGAAAGCCACGCCCACGCCTGTGTTGATGTTTTCATCACTTACCCATGACGGTGCTCAAGCTACGCTGGATGCATTGGACGCGGGCGCCATGGACTTCTTGCCCAAGCGCTTCGAAGACATAGCGCGAAGCAAAGAAGAAGCCATCTTGTTGTTGCAACAAAGGGTGAAGGCCATCGCAAGGCGTCGCAGCGTGATCGCGCCCAGAGTGACGGCTCCGGTTGTACCTGCTGCGCTGGCCAAGCGTCCTGTGAGCTCGACCCTCACCTCGGGTATCACGGCTCGCCCTCGAGTTGGCGGCGTAGCGCCTCTTGCTACGACCCAAACCGCGGCCACGGCACCTGCTCATGCTGTTACTGAACGCAAGACGGTGCCAAGACGCACCGGTAAAAGCTACCAGTTGCTGGCCATTGGCACCTCCACCGGCGGCCCCGTGGCCTTACAAAAAGTGCTAACTGCCTTGCCGGCTAATTTTCCCCATCCGATCATCCTTATTCAGCATATGCCGGGCACCTTTACCACCGCCTTTGCCGCGCGTTTAAATACCTTGTGTCAGGTAACGGTGCAAGAAGCGCAAGACGGCGATACCCTGCGCCCTGGGCATGCTTATTTAGCACCTGGCGGTAAGCAAATGTTGTTGGAAGGGCGCCCCGGCGCGGCGCGACTGCGGGTGATAGAGGGTAACGACAAGGTGAATTATAAGCCGTGTGTGGATATTACCTTTGCCTCGGCGGCCAAGATTTACGGCGGCAAGGTGCTGGCGGTGGTGTTAACCGGTATGGGCGCTGACGGGCGTGAAGGTGCACGACTGTTGAAAGATCAAGGTGCCAATATTTGGGCCCAAGACGAAGAAACGTGCGTGGTCTATGGCATGCCTCAAGCCATTGCCAAGGCAGGCCTCGCCTCTGAGTCGCTGCCATTGCCGCTGATTGGTGAAGCCATCATTAACGAAATGAGCAGCTAACATGGCATTTTCCGGGCTGGCACTGGCGCTTATTTGTATTGTGGTGGCGCAATGGTGGCACGGCGGAAACTTATGGGGGCTGCTGGATGGGCCCGCCTTATTAATTGTGCTGGGCGCTACCTTAGGTGCTGTGTTGCTGCAAACGCCTTGGAGTCAATGCAAGGCGGCGGTGCTGGCTTTAAAAGGACTGTTTAACGCTAAGCCTTGGCCTTTTTCTGAGCAAGCCTCGCGGCTTTTGCATTGGTCTCATCAAGCGCGCCAAGAAGGCTTTTTGGCCTTGGAGTCTCAGGCGGAGTCGTCAACTCTTGATGATTTTACCCGTCAAGGATTGCAATGGCTGGTGGACGGCACAGAGCCGTTAGCACTCGAACAATTGCTTGATAACGAACTCAGTCGCATCGAAGAACAAAAAGAGTTAGAAGCCCAAGTCTATGAGGCCATGGGCGGCTATAGCCCGACTATCGGTATCATAGGTGCCGTGTTGGGCTTGATCCAAGCCATGTCTAACTTAGATGATCCAAGTCAGTTAGGTACCGGCATAGCGGTCGCCTTTGTGGCTACCTTATACGGCGTTGGCTTGGCCAACTTGTTGTTATTGCCCTTGGCGAATCGCTTGCGTTCTGTGTATCGCTTAGAGCTGCGCTATCGGGAGCTGACCGCCATCGGCTTGTTGGCCATCGCGCGTGGCGACAGCAGCTTAAGCACCAGTCGTCAGTTGGCCCAGTACCAAGGGCAACGCCAATGAGGCGTCGCTCGCTGGCCATGCGCGTAGGCGGCCATCACGCCACGGGTGCGGATCGCTGGCTGGTGTCTTATGCGGATTACATGACCTTAGCCTTTGCGCTGTTTGTGGTCTTGTATGCGCTGCATGCCAATAAAACCGAATTACAGCAGCCCTTGCTCGATGGCATGGAGCAAGCCTTTGTGCGCTTAAGTGGCGAAGCCAAACCGGCGCAAGCGGCGAATTCCATGTTAAGTGCTGCAGATGAGCTAGATGCAAAAGGCACCGGCAATCCCTTAGCCGAAGACGACCCCAGTTTGGCGCGTTTAAAGGCGGAGCTGGAGTTAAGGTTAGGGCCTTTGCTGGATAAAAATATGCTGGTGTTAGAGCAAGAGGGCGATTGGTTGACCCTGAGCTTTGATGGCAGTTTAGTGTTTGCCAGTGGCAGTGCGCTGCTCAGTCGCAACGCTGACACTATTTTAAATGCGGCCTTACCGCCCTTGGCTGAGGTGGCCCATTTTATTCGGGTGCGCGGCTATGCGGACAATCTGCCGGTGAGCAATGAGCTATATGCCTCTAATTGGCAGCTCTCGGCAGAGCGGGCGCGCGCCGTGCTGGAATGGTTGCAACACCACGGCATAGCCGCACCCAGATTGAGTTTGGAAGCTTTGGGTGAGTTTGGTCCGCAAGTGAGCCGGTTAGGCGAGGATGCAAATTCAAGTAGAGCAAGCTCAAGTAGAGAAAATAATAGACGGGTAGAAATTGCGATTTCTACCCGAACTTGGCAAGCGCCCACGGCCTTGCCATCTCGGCCTTTGGCCACAAAACATAGCTCTGATAAGCAGTCAGATCAGCACTCAGGTCAGCATTCTGGCCAGAAATCAGAGCTTAGGGTGTATGAGTTACCTAATGGTGGTATTCGTATCGGTACCAGTGCGACGCAAGATGGGGTAACACAGTGATTGTTTGGACCGTAGCAAATCAAAAAGGTGGCGTTGGCAAAACCACAAGCGTGGTGGCGTTGGCCGGTTTGCTGGCGCAGCGCAATAAACGGGTGTTGCTGATTGATACCGATCCGCACGGCTCACTCACCTCCTATTTTAACTATGAAATGGACAGCCTGCCTTACAGCCTGTTTGATTTGTTTCAAGCAGCACGCCCTACGCGAGAGCTGTTTTCTAAGGTGGCCTTGGTCACCCGTTTCGATGGTTTAACTTTATTGCCCGCCTCTATCTCATTGGCAACCCTTGAGCGTACCTCCAGCACCCGTGAAGGCATGGGGCTGGTATTAAAGCGCTTATTGGTGGAGATCAAAGACGATTTTGATGTGGTGATCATCGACTGCCCGCCGGTATTAGGGGTGATGATGGTGAATGCCTTGGCCGCTTGCGATCGCATAGTGGTGCCGGTACAAACGGAATTTTTAGCGCTCAAAGGCTTAGAGCGTATGGTCAGTACCTTTAAATTGATGCACAGAGCGAAAAAAGAAGGCTTTAAATATACTGTGGTGCCGACTATGTTCGACCAAAGAACCAAAGCCTCGCTGCAGAGTCTGGAAAGCCTAGAGCAGAATTATGAGGGAAATTTATGGCCGTCCTGTATTCCGGTGGATACTAAGTTTCGTGATGCCAGCTTGCGCCACGAGCCGCCTTCTTATTATGTGAAAGGCAGCCGTGGCGTATTTGCCTATCAAAGTTTACTGCACTATTTGTGGCAGCTAGATGGGGCAGAGGTCGCGTTATGAAACAGCCTTATGCCGATGTCTTAAATGACTATTTTGGTGCCTTGCTGGAAGAGAGCCCGCCGCTTGAGCATGAGCTGGCACCTGCACTTGAGCCGGCACCTTTGGCGAAAGCCGAGCCCACTCCCGCACCGATGGCGCCTTATGCAGAGCCAGACGCCGCCGCGCGTCGTGTGGCGTTAGAAGCCCTGTTGGCGCAGGTTGCCGCGCTTAAAGAAGAAGAAACTACTGTCTTGGCCACTGAAACGCTAGCGGCAACAGAACCAGAAGCCGAGCCACAAACGGCGGTGGAGCCTGAGCCGGTCGTAATAGCTGCGGCTGTGGTTGTCCCAGTCGTTGCGCCTACGACAGTTACGCCTACCATAGCCGCGCCCATGGCCGCGCCCATGGCAGAGCCTGTGGTTGCAGAGCAGGTTGCGAGCGCGATTGACCTAGAATTACAGGCTCAGTTAGCGGCCCAGCAAGTGCAGGCTGACCAAGCCGCCGCTTGGCGTAATATGGAGACCGAGCACAGTTTTCAGGTGTTGTTTTTTGAAGTGGCGGGCATGACCTTTGCGGTGCCGCTCACCCACTTAGGCGGCATTTATCAGGTGGCTAAGCTGACCAGCTTGTTTGGTAAGCCGCATTGGTTTGCCGGGGTGCAAACTGAGCGCGATCGTCAAATTTATGCGGTCGACACGGCGCGCTGGGCCATGCCTGGCCACACGGCCGAAGAAGAATACGGTTATCTGGTCACACTGGGTGAGAGCAATTGGGGTTTGGGCTGTCACCAGCTAAAAGGCACGGCACTGTTAACGCGAGATCAGGTAAAATGGCGGGCCACGCCCGGTGCTCGACCTTGGTTGGCGGGCATGGTAAAAGAAAGAATGTGTGCCTTGCTGCATGTAGACGCCTTGATAGCGCTACTGGAGCAGGGTAAAAATATTGACGGCCAACAGGTCTGAGCTAAGCATAAGGGTAATCTATGAATAAGAATCGTAATGTAGCTGAGAGTCTCAGCGATGATGAAGTACTGCAGTGGGTCACCTTTTGTTTAGACAATGAGACCTATGGCATCAACGTAATGCAAGTACAAGAAGTGCTGCGTTACAGCGATATAGCGCCTGTGCCGGGTGCGCCCGACTATGTATTAGGCATAGTCAACTTGCGCGGCAACGTGGTGACGGTACTGGATACGCGCCTGCGTTTTGGCCTAGATACCTGTGAGGTGAGCGATAACACCCGCATCGTTATCATAGAAGCCGAAAAGCAAGTGATCGGTATCATGGTCGACAGCGTGGCCGAAGTGGTGTATTTGAAATCCTCAGAAATTGAGACTGCACCTAATGTGGGTACCAGCGAAAGCGCCAAGTTTATTCAGGGCGTATGTAACCGCGACGATCAACTGTTGATCTTGGTCGACTTAGACAAATTGTTGTCCGATGACGAATGGGACGAAGTGGGCCAGTTGTAATGTGGTTTGAGCCCGCTTTTATCCTTGTACTGGCGACGCTGGCATTAGTGATAGGCACGGTCGCCTTGTTTGTGGCTTGGTCTATGTGGCGCCAGAGTCAGCGTAAGCTGGAGGCCATGAGTCGGCTGATGCGCGAGCTCACTCGTACCCGAGAAAGTTATCGCAAGCAAATTGAAGAATTGCAGGCGGCCAACATAGGTATGGGTAATAAAGTGGGCGAGCTGTATCGCCAGCAAGATAAGCTCAGCGAGCAGCAGCAAGAGTTAGCACTTAAAGACCCGCAAGGTAAGTTGTACAGTCGCGCCACGCGCATGGTGCAACTGGGCGCTGATATCGATGAAATCATGGCCGAGTGCGAAATGCCCAGAGCCGAAGCCGAGCTGATGATCACCTTGCATCGGCAATAGCTTGAAACATAGCTGACCGCCGAACGCCCAGCACCAAGCTTAAAACCAACACCGAGCCCTGCGCTCGGTGTTTTGCTTTGTGGAGCCTGAGGGAGTGATGTGAGGATAAAAGTTACAAGGTGTTCCTTAATCTTAATTATGCCAACATACTTGTTTGTTTTTGCAGTGGCCCGACTCTTTGGTCAAGAAGACGTCGTCGGGCCAGCTTGCTTGTATGAGTTTAAAATCCCCCAACAGCCGTAAGATCAAGATGTTAACAAAGCTATCGGCGTCACGGTTCCTGATTTGTGTCGCGGTTTGTTCTGCATATATCGGTGCGCTGTGCTAAACTGGCGGCCATTTTTAATGGTCTATGTTGCAGCTTATGGTTGCCGTCATGGTTACAGCTATAGCGGTCAATCGGGGCTGTTATTCAGGTTGCAGCAGGTTCTTTGCCAATAATGGTTGCCAATTATGCTCGAAGCTAAAAGTTTAACCTGTGTCCGAGAAGAGCATACGCTGTTCAGCGAGCTCTCGTTGAGCGTGGCTCCCGGCGACTTGGTACAGGTGGCGGGCCCCAATGGGGTGGGTAAAACCAGCTTGCTGCGTTTGCTTGCCGGATTATCACGCCCGTTTGCGGGTGAGATCTGCTGGCAGGGCCATAACATAGAGCAAAATCGAGACGAATATCACCAAGACTTACTCTATTTGGGCCACCAAGCAGGCATTAAGCACGAATTGACCGCCTTAGAAAATTTGGCGTTTTTTAAGCGTATGCACTACTGCCAAAGCACGGCCAATTTATGGGATGTGTTGGCCCAAGTGGGTTTAGCTGGGCTGGAAGATCAGCCCGCCGGCCAGTTATCGGCGGGGCAAAAGCGCCGCGTGGCCTTGGCGCGCTTGTGGCTGGGTGGCCCTAAGTTGTGGATACTCGATGAGCCGTTTACCGCTATCGATAAACAAGGGGTCAAGGTGTTAGAGCAATTATTGCTGGATCACACCGATAACGGCGGCATTGTGCTGATCACTACTCATCAAGATTTATCCTTATCGGCCAAGCGCGCCCGCATTTTGCAGCTGACGCCCCATGAAGAGGATCCCGCATGAGAGCCATGTTTAGCGGCGTGTTGCGCCGAGAGTTAGTATCAGCCTTGCGTCGGCGTGCGGATATCTTAAATCCGCTGTGGTTTTTTATTATCGTCATCACCTTGTTCCCACTCGGCATTGGCCCCGAGCCCGGTCAATTGGCGCGCATCGCCCCAGGCGTGGTGTGGGTGGCGGCGCTGTTATCCTCCTTATTAGCGCTGGAGCGTTTATTTCGGGATGACTTTTTAGACGGTACCTTGGAACAATTAATGCTAATGCCCTGTCCTTTAGGGGTGCTGGTGTTAGCAAAAGTAGTGGCTCATTGGTTATTAACCGGTTTACCTTTGCTGCTGCTGTCGCCGCTGGTGGCGGTATTGCTCAGCCTAGATATGGTGGCTTTTAAGGCGGTGTTTTGGACGCTGCTGCTGGGCACGCCCATCTTAAGTTTGCTCGGTGCCATAGGCGTGGCGCTGACCGTGGGCATAGGCAAGGGCGGGGTCTTATTGAGTTTATTGACCTTACCGCTGTATATTCCGGTATTGATTTTTGCCACCTCAGCCATAGATGCTGCCAACTTTGGTGTGCCTTATCATGGGCAGCTGGCCATTTTGGCCGCCATGTTAGTGGGCAGCATTACCTTGGCGCCCTTTGCCATCGCCTCGGCCTTGAGAGTGAGTGTGAACTAGGTCTATTTATCACTAGGTCTGTTTCTAAATAGGCCGATTAAGGTGGGTTGCTAAACGAGTAAGCAATATTTTTAACGCACATTATAGATGCATGTCGGCCTAAGCCGCTGCACCATCATTACGCTAAAAAAGGGTCTGTGAGCAATATGTGGAAATGGTTACATCCTTACGCTAAATCCGAGCATGCTTATCGTATCGCCGGTTTATGGCTACCTTGGTTTGCCGCGCTCAGTGTGGTGACATTTGCCGCAGGTCTTGTCTGGGGGCTAGCTTATGCGCCGGCGGATTATCAGCAAGGCGATGCCTTTCGCATTATCTACATTCACGTGCCGGCGGCTATTTTGTCCATGGGCGCTTATTCGTCCATGGCCATAGCGGCCTTTATTGGCTTGGTGTGGCAGATAAAAACCTCAGACATGGCGGTAGCCGCCATCGCACCCGTGGGCGCGGTATTTACTGCCATTGCGCTATTTACCGGTGCCGCTTGGGGTAAACCCATGTGGGGCGCTTGGTGGGTATGGGATGCGCGCCTGACCTCAGAGCTGATTTTGTTGTTCTTATATTTGGGCGTAATTGCGCTCTATAACGCTATTTCCGACAAGGTATTGGCGGGGCGCGCGGCGGGCATTTTGGCACTGGTGGGCGTGATCAATTTACCCATCATTCACTACTCGGTAGAATGGTGGAACACCCTGCACCAAGGGGCCAGCATCACTAAGTTTGACCGGCCTTCGATTTCCAATGACATGTTGTGGCCGTTATTGCTGATGATAGTGGCTTTTAGTGCTTTCTTAGGTGCTGTGACCTTGATGCGCCTGCGCAATGAATTGCTCCGTCGTGAGTCGCACCGCCCTTGGGTGTTGGCATTGGTGGAGAAAGAACATGAAATTTGATTCTTGGTCGGCATTTTGGGCCATGGGCGGTTACGGCTTTTATGTCTGGCTGTCGTTTGGTTTCACCTTGGCCATATTGCTCGCAATTGTATGGTCAACCTTGGCAACGAAAAAAAGCCTGCTGCGTGGCGTTAAGCAAAAGCAGCAACGGGCAGAACGTCGTAAGGCCGCTCAGAAGTTGGAGAATACGTTATGAATCCTAGACGTAAGAAACGCATGGCTCTGCTGGTATCAGTGGTGTTGGGCTTATCGCTGATGACGGGGTTGGTTCTGTATGGCCTACAGCAAAATATCGACTTGTTTTATACCCCGACTGAGTTGGTGCAAGGCAAAGGCGACACCAAAATTAAACCCGAAGTGGGCCAGAGGCTGCGCATTGGCGGCATGGTGGTGCCGGGCTCGGTGAGCCGTGACCAAGAAAGTTTAAAAGTCAGCTTTGATTTGGTGGACGGGGGCGGTGAAGAAATCACCGTGGTGTTTGATGGCATCTTGCCGGACTTATTCCGCGAAGGGCAGGGCATAGTGGCCCAAGGGCATTTAGCGGATGCACGCACCATTACCGCCTTTGAAGTGTTGGCCAAACACGATGAAGAATACATGCCACCGGAAGTTGCCGAGGCGATGAAGGGCATTGAGCATGTGAAACCCGAATATTCCCAAGAGCAGCTCAAAGGAAGTAAGTCATGAATTTGACGTTAGGTATTATTCCCGAATTGGGTCAATTTAGCCTGATTTTGGCGTTGGCCGCGAGCTTGATCTTAAGTATTTATCCCTTGATTGGCGCGTCTCGCGGTAACGTTAGCATGATGTTGCTGGCGCGCCCCTTGGCTTATGCCATGTTCGGCTTTTTGTTGTTTTCTTTTGGCTGCTTAACCTGGGCCTTTATCGAGCACGATTTTAGCGTCGTGTATGCGGCTTCTAACTCCAACAGTTTGCTACCGCTGGAATATCGTATTTCTGCGGTATGGGGCGCCCACGAAGGCTCCTTATTGCTGTGGGTGCTGATCTTAGCGGGTTGGGCCGCTGCGGTGGCGCGCTTTAGTCGCTCACTGCCATTAGATGCGGTGGCGCGGGTATTAAGCGTGATGGGCATGATAGGCGTGGGCTTTTTGCTGTTCGTGATCGTGACCTCCAACCCATTCTTGCGCACCTTGCCGTTTTTCCCAGTCGATGGTCGTGACTTAAACCCCATGCTGCAAGACCCGGGTCTTATCTTCCATCCGCCTATGTTGTACATGGGTTATGTGGGCTTGTCGGTGGCTTTTGCTTTTGCCATCGCCTCCTTGATGACAGGTAAGCTGGACGCTGCTTGGGCTCGCTGGTCGCGCCCGTGGACCATGGCCGCCTGGATATTTTTGACGATAGGTATTGCGCTGGGCTCTTGGTGGGCTTATTACGAATTGGGTTGGGGCGGCTGGTGGTTCTGGGATCCGGTAGAAAACGCTTCCTTTATGCCTTGGCTAGCAGCGACCGCCTTGATCCACTCGTTGGTGGTCACCGAAAAGCGCGCCACCTTTAAAGCGTGGACCGTATTGCTGGCCATTATGGCCTTTTCACTGAGCCTGCTCGGCACCTTCTTGGTGCGCTCCGGCGTCTTGGTGTCGGTGCACGCCTTTGCCTCGGATCCGACTCGTGGCTTGTTTATCTTGATCTTCTTTATGTTGGTGGTGGGCAGCTCCTTATTGTTGTACGCCATTAAAGGTGCCGAGGTGAAAAGCCACGGCAAGCATGAGCTGGCCAGTCGCGAAAGTATGCTGCTCGGCAATAACATCATGCTGATGGCCGGCCTGTTTGTGGTGCTGGTGGGCACTATCTTACCGCTGATCCACAAAGAAATAGGGTTGGGCAGTATCTCCATAGGCGCGCCTTTCTTTAATGGTATTTTTGCCTGGTTGATTATTCCTTTTGCGCTGCTAATGGGTGCCGCACCCTTGTTTCGCTGGCGCCGTCAGAGCATGAAAGAAGTGAACGTCAAGTTGTTGTCGGCCTTAGTTTTATCGGCGGCCATCGGCTTTGCGTTGCCTTATCTGTTTGCTGATCACTTTGAAGTGTGGGCGGCCATTGGCCTGAGTTTAGGCGCCTTTATTATCATCACCAGTGTGCAAGAAACTTGGGTGCGTGCCACCCATAGACACAGTTTTGGTCGCGGCATCACCAAACTTGGCAACAGCCACTGGGCTATGTTCTTAGGCCACTTAGGCATGGCGGTCACCATAATAGGTATCAGCTGTACCCAGTTGTATAGCATCGAAAAAGACGTGCGCATGAATACTGGCGATAGCGTCACTTTTTCCGGCTATACCTTCACCTTTGAGGGCACTAAGCGTGCCGACGGTCCTAACTATGAAGGCTTCAAAGGGGTGATAGCTGTTAGCAAAGATGGCAAGGCCTTACCTAAGCTGAAAGCCGAAAAACGTCTGTACGTAGTACAGCGCATGCCGATGACGGAAGCGGCGATCAGCGCCGGCATTACCCGCGACTTGTATGCAGCCCTTGGTGAGCAGCTGGACGACGGCGCTTGGGCCATTCGCTTATACTACAAACCTTTTATTCGTTGGATTTGGTTTGGAGCCCTGTTTATGGCTTTGGGTGGCGTGATTGCTATGGTCGATAAACGCTATCGCTTTGCTGGTAAAGCGGTTACCGATAAAGCTGTTGCCAATAAAGAAGAACAGGAGCTTGCATGAAACGTCGTGGCTTAGTTTTATTTGTACCGCTGGCCTTATTTTTAATGGCCTGTGTGTTCTTATTTAAGGGCTTGTTCTCGGATCCGACAAAATTAGAGTCGGTATTATTAGACAAGCCGGTGCCGGAATTTGCGCTGACCTCTTTGCATAATCCGGCACAAGAATACAGCCGCACTATTTTCACCGGCAAGCCGATGTTACTTAACGTGTGGGCCACTTGGTGCCCGACTTGTCGGGCCGAGCATGAGTTTTTAAACGAGCTAAAGGCGCGTGAAGACATTTATATCGTTGGCATGAACTACAAGGATGATCGCGCTAAGGCGTTGCAGTGGTTAAGCAACCTCGGTAATCCTTATGCCATCGACTTATATGATCCCGATGGCATGTTAGGGCTGGACTTGGGCGTGTACGGTGCGCCAGAAACCTATTTGATAGACAGCCAAGGCATTATTCGTTATCGCCACGTGGGTGATTTAAACGAGGCAGTCTGGACAAGTACCATCAAGCCTATTTTTGAGCAGCTGGAGTAAGGCATGCGTTTATCCTCTGTTTTAGTGCTGTTATCCAGCCTGTGCTTGCCTCTGTTAGTGACGGCTCCGGTATTGGCCGCCACCAGCGTCTATGACTTTAGCTCGCCTGAGCAAGAGCAGACTTTTCGTGAGCTAACCAAAGAGCTGCGCTGCCCTAAGTGTCAGAATCAAGACATAGGCGACTCAGATGCTGAGCTTGCCAAAGACCTGCGTGACAAGTCTTATGAATTGCTGCAAGCGGGCAAGAGCAAGCAAGAAGTCATCGATTACATGGCGGCCCGCTATGGTAATTTCATTCTCTATAAGCCGCCTTTTATGGCGTCGACCATGATCCTGTGGTTTGGTCCTGTCATCGTTATGCTGATTGGCCTTTTTATCGTGGTGGTGCGCACCCGTAAGCAGTCGCGTAATAAGGCTGAAGATGCCTTGAGCACGGACCAAGAAGCGCGCCTAAACGCACTGCTGAATGCTGATCAGCCTAAGACTGACCTGCTGAAAAAAGACAAAGAGAATTAATATGATATTATTTTGGATTGGCAGCGGCGTGCTAACGCTGATATTAGCCTTGGTCATCATCTTGCCGCTCACGCGTGGCCGTGCAGAGTCGAGCCAGAGCCGTAATCAGCTCAATACCGAGCTGTATAAGCAGCGCTTAAAAGAGTTAGAAGAAGACAGCGCCCAAGGCTTGTTGGAAGAGGGTGAGTTAGCGACTCAAGAGCTGAAAAAAAGCCTGCTTGACGATGTAGTGGTCGAACAACCGCAACATTACAAGCGCGGCGTGCACTTGTGGTTACCGGCTGTGGTAATAGTGGTACTAGTGGCATATCTGGGTTATTTCCAGATGGGTGCTTATCAACAAGTAGCACAGTGGCAACATAACAGTAGCCGTTTGAGTGAGTTAACGCAGAAAGTGCTACTGGAACCCAATGGCGATGTGACAGAGCAAGACATGATGGATTTGATCCAGGCGCTGCGCACTAAGCTGTATCTTGATGGGGATGACTTTCGGGGTTGGTTATTACTGGGGCGTTTGACGCTGGAAATGCGTGACGGTAATACGGCGCGTGAGGCCTTCGAAAAAGCCATGACCTTAACCGATGATCCTGATTCTGTGATGGTGCCTTATGCCGAAGCTTTGGCCATCAGTGGCGAAGAGCTGCGCGGCGAAAGCATCATCAAGCAAGTTTTGGCTAAAGATCCGGACGATCTTGAAGCTTGGTCTGTGTTTGCCTTTATGGCAATACAGCAGAATAACTTCACTGCCGCCATTGCGCGCTGGCAACAAATATTACAGCGTATGACACCTGATAACCCGCGTTATGCCATGATAGAGCGCTCGGTTAACTTTGCTAAAGAGCGCTTAGCTGAGCAAGATGAGGCAACCGTGGCAGGCCCGCGCTTCCAAGTGGAAGTGAATACCAGCGCCAATACGCCTTATCATCCCGGTGCCGTGCTATTTGTGTACGCCATGGATGCGGCGGGTGCAGATGTGCCCTTAGTGGCGCAACGCATCGAGAATCCGTCATTCCCTCTGACGCTGACCTTGTCAAACAAGGATGCAATGCGCCCCAATGTGAACCTTAACGGTCATGACAAGGTGATCATTAAGGCACGCCTGGCGCCGAGCGGTAATGTCACCGATAAAACCGGCGCTTGGGAAGGCCGCAGTGCGGTACTGAGTACCGATGCAGACCGTCAGTTATCGGTAGTGATAGATACTGAACTCTAATCCCTAACTTTTGAGGCAAGCCTCTTATTAAACCGGCCCTGGTGGCCGGTTTTGCACGATAATAAGATAACCACACTGCGATAAGGCAACTAGTATGTGGCAAAAAACACTCGTTATTACCAGCCTGCTGCTAGCAGGTTGCGCGGCTCAACCCCAAGACCAAGTAGCTGCTCAAGAGTCAATCAGTGCTCAGGATCACCAACAAACCAGCACCAAGGCCCAAGAGCCTGCAAAACCCGTGGCCAAAGGTGACGCTTTTAACGACTATAAGCCGCAAGACGGCGCTCGTTCGACGGCCAATGACGCTCGCGATCCGTTCGAGCCAGTTAACCGTGCCGCTTGGTTTATCAACTATGATGTGCTGGATCCTTATGCGGTGCGCCCGGTCGCCCATGCTTATGCAGATTATGTGGCCGTGCCGATACGCGAAGGCGTGCAAAATGTCGTGCTCAATCTGGAAGAGCCAGCCAGTTTCGTTAACCACGTGATCACAGGTGATGCAGTCGGCGCCGGCACTAACTTAGTGCGCTTTGGCGTGAACAGCACCCTAGGTCTGTTGGGCTTTTTTGATGTAGCAGAAAAAATGACCTTAGCGTCTAAGCCTAAAGATTTCAGTCAGGTATTGGGGCAAATGGGGGTGGGTAACGGGCCGTTTTTAATGGTGCCGCTATACGGGCCAACTACGTTACGCCAACTATCTGGTGATGTGGTAGACGGCTTGTACTTCCCCTACGATGCTATGACCGTCGCCATGCGCGCCGGCAAGTGGGCGCTTAATGGTTTGTATGAGCGCAGCGAGCTGATTGACCGTGAGCCGATTATCGATAACGCCCTCGACCCTTACGGCTTAACCAAAGATTTTTATCTGCAGTATCAAGATGCCAAAATTGGCAAAGAAGCCGCAGCCGACGCTGATGACGATCTGTCAGAGTTTATGGATGAGATTGACGAGTAATTGTTGGTGAGGCGTAAATAGTGAGGGGTGAGGAGAGGGCTATTTGCTAGGTTTTGCTCCTCACGCCTTTCACCTCACCCCTTACGGATCAATTTTTCCCCGTGATCCCGCCGCTAACGATAAAGGTCGTTACCTTGCCGGCGGGCACATCCAGCAGTTGTATCTTGTCTTTATCAACCAATAACAGGTTACCAGCAAAGTTATAAGACTGAGGCAAATACACGGCCACCTTATCGGGCAGGCCAAATTCGCTCATGTCGTCGCGGGTAATAAAACCCAATAACTGCACATCGCCATTCATCAAGCTCACCGCTACCGGTTGATTAAAGCGTTTGTTATCGCCAATTAGTGCGTTAAATAAATCACTTAACGCGTTATACAACATCTTCACGAGTGGAATGCGGTTAAGTAATCGGTCAAATAAAGATAAAAAGAACTGGCCAAAGTAAAACGAGGCAAACATGCCGGTGACAATGATCACGCTTAAGGTCAGTAAACCGCCAGCCAAGTCAGCAATCCAACCGGCCGCTAAGGCGGGCACGGCGATGCGCAACAAAGATCCGATGGCGGAAAAAAGGGTCTCGTTGAGTACGGTAAAAATTAAATACACCAGATACACTGTCAACACAAACGGCAGTAAAATCAGTAAACCTTGAAAGAAGTAACGCACCAGTCGTTGCATTGATAAGCTCCCGCGAATAAGAGGCGCATGATGGCAGATCCGGCGAGTCGTCGCCATGACAAAGCAGCATCATCAGTCGTTATCTGTCGGCTCAGCTTGCCGCTCCCCCTTATGGGCTAAACTGCGGCCAGTGCGCTGTTTTAGTAGGCAGTTCGGTAAGGCTTACCAAAATAACCCTCAATTAGCGCTATTCATGCTTTGCAAGCTGGGCTTGCCTTGTTATGGTGAAAAGCTGAGGTGAAAAACCAAGGTGAAGAGCTGAGGTAAATCGTTAAGCTCATTACGAAAACCAGCTGCTTGCATAGAAAATGAATCACTCGATGTCAAACAAGACACAGTATTTGTTTTTATAGGATGATAATGTTTTGTTTACAGAGAGGATGTCGTCATGCAGAAAGACACACTGAATAATATTAATATTCGCTCCGAGAAGATAATGATCACTCCAGCTGAACTAAAGACTAAGTTGCCCGTGTCTGAACAAGCTCTAAGCTTCATTAGCGGTGCGCGACAGACTCTGTCTAATATTATCCAGCGTAAAGATCACCGTTTCTTAGTGGTGTGCGGCCCTTGCTCCATTCATGACATAGACGCCGCCAAAGAGTACGCCACTCGCCTTAAAAAACTGCATGATGAATATAGTGACAGCCTTTATATAGTGATGCGGGTCTACTTTGAAAAGCCGCGTACCACAGTGGGTTGGAAAGGCTTTATCAACGATCCCCACCTAGATGGCAGCTTCGATATCGAACACGGCTTACATCAAGCCCGCGAGTTATTGTGCTGGTTGGCCGAGTTAGAGCTGCCCTTGGCCACCGAAGCGCTGGATCCCATTAGCCCGCAATACTTGGCCGAATTGTTCTCTTGGTCTGCCATAGGTGCGCGCACCACAGAGTCGCAAACTCACCGCGAAATGGCGTCTGGTCTCTCCATGCCGGTCGGCTTTAAAAATGGCACAGACGGTAACTTGGGCACTGCTATTAATGCCTTAAAGGCGGCGGCAGAGTCTCATGCCTTTATGGGCATTAACCAGCAAGGCCAAGTGGCGCTGTTAGTGACTCAAGGTAACCCAGACGGCCACGTTATTTTGCGTGGCGGCAAGCAGCCTAACTACGACTCTGTGCACATTAACTTGGCAGAAAAAGCCATGACTGGCGCTGGGCTAGTGCCTAACTTAGTGGTGGATTGCAGCCACGGTAACTCTAATAAAGATTACAGTCTGCAGCCGTTAGTGACTGAGAACGTGGTGCGTCAAATTCAAGAAGGCAATCAGTCGATTTTAGGCATAATGTTAGAGTCGCATTTGTTTGAAGGTAACCAGTCTAGCGAGCAGCCACGCGGCGACATGAAATACGGCGTATCCATTACCGATGCCTGTATCGATTGGGAGACCACAGCCGAGCTATTAGCGCGTTGCCACAGCCAACTGGCCGGCCCGTTAAAAGCGCGACTCGGCTAATTTGCGTCCGTTTTCCTACATGGACTAATAGCATCAATAGCCGCCAAATCCAGACCATATTTGTCTCAGTGTTGGGTTTGCAGGCATAATAGAGCACCGCGTCCGGGAAGGGCCGGTGCTTTTATATTTGGGATAAATCCAATGGTAGATGAGTTAGCCGTCCTTCGGGACCAAATAGATGAAGTGGACCAAGAGCTGGTGGCACTGTTTGCGCGTCGCCTAAAGTTGGTGGCGGGCGTGGGTGAAGTAAAAAGCCGCCAAGGGGTGCCGATTTATGCGCCCGACCGTGAAGCCAGCATGTTGGCCAAACGCCGTGCCGAAGCGATATCACAAGGCGTGCCGCCAGACTTAATTGAAGACGTATTACGCCGCTTTATGCGCGAGTCTTATGCCAGTGAAAATGACACCGGTTTTAAGTGCATAAATCCCGAGTTGGGCAAAGTGGTGGTGGTAGGGGGAGCCGGCCAACTGGGCAGCCTGTTTGCTCATCTTTTGTCATTATCCGGTTATCAAGTTTGTATCTTAGAAAAAGACGACTGGGCAGACGCCGAGGCGATAGTGGCGGATGCAGGTTTAGTGGTGGTGGCCGTGCCTATCGACCAAACCGTCACTATTATTAGCCAGCTGCCTACCTTGCCCGAGCATTGCTTGCTGGTGGATTTAACCAGCATTAAGGCCGAGCCCCTCGCCGCTATGCTGGCGGCCCACACGGGCCCAGTGCTGGGGTTGCACCCTATGTTTGGCCCCGATGTATCAAGCCTCGCCAAGCAGGTGATCATCTACTCTGAGGGCCGTGGCGCGAGCGAGTATCAATGGTTGCTGGATCAGATGCGCATTTGGGGTACTCGTTTACAATCGGTCGATCCCGCCGAGCACGATAAGGCCATGAGCTTAGTGCAAGCCCTGCGCCACTTCACCAGTTTTGCTTACGGCGCCCACTTATGCGCCGAGCAGGCAGATTTAGCGCAACTGCTGCGTTTAAGCTCGCCGATTTATCGCTTAGAGCTGGCCATGGTAGGGCGCTTGTTCGCGCAAGATCCTGTGTTGTACGCAGATATTATTTTATCCTCACCGGCCAACCTGGATATGATCCGCCGCTATCACACTCGCTTTGGCGAGCTGTTAAGTCAGTTAGAAGCCGGCAAGCGGGACGCCTTCGTCGAGCAGTTTGCTACCGTGAGCGAGTTCTTCGGTGACTATGCGGATACTTTCCTCAAAGAAAGCCGCAATTTGTTAGCGCAAGCCAACGACAGTCGCCATCATGGCGCTGAAAGCTGAAAGCTGAAAGCTGAAAGCTGAAAGCTGAAAGCTGAAAGCTGAAAGCTAGAAGCTAGAAGCTAGAAGCTAAAGGCTAAAGGCTTAAAAAACACCGAGTCTATTGTGTAGGCTCGGTGTTTTTTTGTGCGCTCCGACCTTATAGACGCCAAGCGGCACTAATACCAATCTGTAAAACTAACTGATCAAAACCTTTTTGCCACACTTCTTTGTAACGAGAGGCGCGGAAGAACAGGTCAAAATAGTGATCAGATCTGAAAAAACCACGGTATGGGTAAGAGCCAAACATCCACAACCTGAACGAGAGGAGCTCTTACCATATACAGTATTGGTCACTTGTCGCACGTGAACTTCGTCCGTGCCTTCTGTGTTCTTCCGTGGCAAAAATAGTCTTTGATCTTTAGTTTTTGCCTTAATGTAAACCGATCACATACTTACTTGGATTGGTATAAGTTGTGTTATTCAACCCATAAAAAAGCCCAGCTCTTAAAGGAGCTGGGCTTATTCTTTTGTTGGGCGCTGAATCAATCTCGATACAAGCGTTGAGCCAGTTGCTGCAAGGGTACTAGATTGTCGTCCTCTTGCAGGGTTAAGCAAAAGCCTTGAATACCGGCGCTTTTTAGTGCCACGCCAAGCTCGGCTAATACGGCTTGATTGGCGTTTAATTGGCTCACTAAAGGCAGACGGCTGTGTCGTTGCAAGTCCAAGAGTTCGGCTAAGCCGCGGGCTTGAGTGTCGATCAAGGCCAGCTGCTGATTGCCTTGTGCTAGCACCTGTTCGGCATCAAGTAAGGTGTCATTCAAGCTGTCAGCCAGCGGCAAGAGAATAGGCCGAGTGCCGCGCCCCGCGGCGGCTAACAAGTCATTGCGCTTCGCCGTTAGCGGTTGTAACAGCAGCATATCCAGTGACTCGGCGGCACGCTGTAATTGCTCAGGCGTGTGTACGGGGGTGAGGGTGGCTAAATCAAATTGCTGGGCCACTTCGCGCAATTCTTGCAGGCGTGCTTGTTCAAACTGACTATCACCTTCACCAAAGCAAGGGACGCCTAACACTTGGCCACCTTGCTCTTTCACACGGCGCGCCATTTCTTGCAAGCCGTGGCGTTCGGGCCATTTGTCTAACAAGCTTATTAATAATGGTTCTTTATGAGTCATGTGAAAACGGCCTACTTGCAGTGCTAACCCAGTGGCTTTGGCGCTATCTGTATTTGCCTTACGTGTTGGCGTCAATGAGGCCGCAGGCGCTTGGCCTTGGCTGAGCGCCTTAGATGACACGCGAGTGGGCGCTACTTCTGCACTGGGGTAACAGCCCAAAATTTTAATAAAATGTACTATGTCTTTTAGCTCGCTCAAGGCCGCTTGCATGGCTTGGCTATTCACATTGGCTGCTACATCCACGTAGAACATCTCTTCCCAAGGATTGCCAATAATAGGGCGCGACTGCAGCTTAGTCATGGGAATATCATGATTGCGCAGCACCAATAAGGTTTCTACCAGGGCGCCGCTTTGCTGGCCGGTCGACATAATAAAGCTGGTTTTAGCCGGAATTTGCTCCGCCACTTCCACCGGTTTACGTGCCACTACGATAAAGCGCGTCATGTTTTGTTTTTGATTGGCCAAGCCGCTGACCAGTGGCGTTAAGCCGTGTAGCTCACCGCCATCGGCACTGCCCATGGCACCTATGTCTGGGCGCTGCTGCTGCGCCACTAACTCCATGGCGTTGGAAGAGGCGGCACAAAACTCAACCTTAACGTTGGGCAAGGTGCTTAAATATTGTGAACATTGCTGGAATACCTGCGGATGCGTATAAAGCGTGGTCAGCTTGCTGACGTCTGTGTCGACCGCGACTAAAATGCAATGCTCAATTGGCTGGGTGAGCTCACCCACAATAGACAAGCTGGTATGTTGAATTAAGTCAAACACATCATTAATGGCGCCTGAACTGGTATTCTCAATCGGTAATATGCCATATTGCGCCTGCCCCGACTCGACAGTGTCAAAAATTTGCTGAAAGGTATCGCAGTTGTGCTCGACCAGAGAGGCTTTAAAGCGCGATAAGTACTTGCGCGCCGCCATATTGGAGTAAGAACCGCGCAGGCCTAAAAACGCCACACTAATGGCTGGCGTCTCATCTTGAGGGTTCAGCAAGTCCTGTAACAGCGCCTGTTGCGAGAGCACAGAGTCTTCAATAATGGTGTGATAAATCTGCGTCACATAATGCGCATCTAGCCCTAATGGTCGGCCTTGATTGATAAGCTCCACCAACAGCGACTGCTCGCGTGCTTGGTCACGAATAGGCCGCGGATTTTGCAACTTGCTGCGCGCCACGTCTAAGCTTAGACCTTTACGTTTGGCTAGCAGGGCTAACAGCTCTTTATCTAAGCTGCTGATATGGGTTCTGATCTCATCCAGATTTATCAATTGGGCTTCCCTTATTACCTAAAAATGTCAGCTCATAAAAAAGCCTCCCAGCGGGAGGCTTATCTGTTCGTCTTTCGCTACTTTCTTGCTAGACCAGATGCCCCCAAGGTGTGCGCCAAAACGTGATCGGCGAGCACTGGGTGACAAAACAGAGAGTTGCAAAAAAGCCGTGAAAGAAAAACATTAACTTAAACACGCAGTCATTATGATTTCCGCCTTTACCCGTGGGCTTGTAATGAAAAGCACGCCTACAAATACTGAAAAGCACGCGAGCTGGCAAGCCTTTTTCAGAAATTGACTTTAAAGTAACACACTTGGTTGGAAAAGGCCGAAAAAAGCCGTGGGTACGGCCAGATTGCGGCTTTCATTTGTTAGCCATAACCGATAAAAAAGACCGAATCAATTCGGCCTTTTTAGATTTACTTAATTGTCAGCGGCGGGGCGCTTAATGCTGCGGCGAGCCTGACTCAGGAAGCTTATTCCTCTTCGTCAAATTCGTGGTCGAACTCTTCATCAAACTCGTCGTCTGACTCATTGCCTAACTCACCCGCTAATACGGCAGCTACGGCACCTGCGGCGACGGCACGCTGGGCTAACGGCTTATCTGCATAACGGTTTAACTGGCGCTCCAACTTTTGGCCCAAGTCTTTAATGGCTGCATATAAGTTATCGTCTTCTGCCTTGGCGAACAAAGTGTCGTGGCGCACCCCGGCGGTGGCTTCAACCTGATATTTAAGGCCTTCTTTGTTGATAATTACATGCGGTGCTATCAGGTCGACTTGGCGACGAGACAGTTTTTCAAAGCGACTCTCAATCCGTTCACGGATGGCGGGAGAAATGTCGATGACGGTGCTGGTAATAGTAATGGACATAAAATACCCCCTGGGTGTGCTCATGTTTGTGTACAACTTCAGACTACCCTGACCGAACTTAAATGATGTGATCCAAGTCAACCTTTGGCGGCGCTATGGCGAGTGACTTAAAAATCTGTGACCCAGTCGCCGCTACCTACATTTTAGTCTTGTCAGAGTCTACAGCCTTAAGTCAGACTCGAATGGATAAAACCTTACGGGCACTCTTAACCTAACAGTTGTTGTTTACGCTGACTAGCGGTTGTTTAGTCGCTCGCCTTGCTCCCATATTGGTATCTGGATGCATATCAAAGTGCACTTTTGGTGCTGTGCGACTCTAATTGTCAGCTTTAAACAGATTATTTCGTATTCCCCATTGGCAGTGTTGAGACTATTACATAGGATAGCTCTCTATTTACGATTCGGGCTATTTACGATTTAGTCTATTTACGGATCAGGTTATTGACGACTGAGGGATGCGCTGGTGAGAGTTTGGTTAGGATTAGGTTTGCTGCTAGTCGGCATGAGCGTAAGCGCACAGACGGCGCCACTGCGTGAACAATATCGCCAAGCAGAGCAGGCGTTAAATAAAAATGATGTGGCGCGCTTTCAACAACTGCGCCGAGGCCTAGACAGTTATCCTCTTACCCCCTATTTAGATTTTCAATACCTAGCCGATCGCATCACTAACTTGAGTACGACTCAGGTGGTGAACTTTATGCACACTTATCCTGATTCCTTGTTGAGCGATCGCTTAGAAGGGCGCTATTTGCATCGTTTAGTCCGAGAGCAGCGCTGGAGCGAATTTTTAACCCTGTATCCCGACTTGCCTAACAGTGAAGTGCTGCAATGCGCTCACTACCGAGCTAAGTGGGCGTTAGGCGATAAAAACACCGCCATTGCCGGTGCTAAGTCGATGTGGTTGCACGGCGGTTCGCGCGCCGAGGCTTGTGATCCTTTGTTTGATGCGTGGAAAACCGTCGGTGGGCGCACCGACGAAGATATCTGGCAGCGTATGCTGCTCGCCTATGAAAAAGATGAGCACGGTTTAGTGACCTACTTGGGCCGCCAGCTGAGCCCAGCGGCGCAGCCGGCCAGTGAGCTGCTGCAGTCGTTAGACAAAAATCCTCACCAGTTGCTGAAAGGCGACTTAATGCGCGTATCTGGCGAGGCACAAAAGACGGCACTCAGCTTGGCTTTGGCTAAATTAGCCGATACCGAATATGTGCAAGTGATGAGCTTATATCCTAAGTACCAACGCCAAGCGGGCTTAACTAATGCGCAAGTGGCGCGCATTGAGCAGAAGCTGGCGCAGCGGCTGATGTTTAATCGCACCCATGATTATCGCAGCTGGCTCGACAGCCGTTTGCCGGCCATGGGCACAGAAGACTTATTTGAGCTGCGCGCTAGGCTGGCGATTTGGGAGCAAGATTGGCGGCATTTAATCGGCTGGATCGATCGCTTATCAGCCGAAACACAAAAAGACAGCCGTTGGCAATATTGGCGCGGCCGTGCCTTAAAGGCACAAAATCGCCACAGTGAAGGTGATAAGGCGTGGAAGTTGGCGGCCAACAACCGTGATTACTACGGCTTTTTAGCGGCCCAACAAAGCAAGGTGCCCTTCGCCTTACAGAAAAAATCTTTACCGCCAGCGCCTTCGTTAGCACAGGCGCGCAGCCGTTGGCCGGCCTTCGCCAGAACGGAAGAGTGGTTAGCCTTAGGCGATAAAACCGCCGCCCGTAGCGAGTGGTACCATATGCTGGGTAAGGTAAGTGAAGCCGATGGCCTAGCACTGGGCAGTTTGGCATTAAAGCTTGGTTGGTTTGATAAGTCGATTCAGGCCAGCATTCAGCTGCAGGCTTGGGATCACTTAGACCTGCGCTTCCCTGTGGTATACCGACCTACTTTTCAACGTCAAGCCCAGCTATTAGGCGTGAATGAAGCGACCTTGTTTGCCATTACTCGTCAAGAAAGTGCCTTTTATGAACAAGCTCGCTCACCGGTGGGGGCGGGTGGCTTAATGCAATTGATGCCCGGCACAGCCACAGATACGGCGCGCAAGTTCAATATCACCGATTTTAGACAGGCTTCGGATGTGTATCGTGCCGATGTGAATATTCAGTTGGGATCCAGTTATTTTAAACAAATGCTCGACCGTTACAGCAATAACCGAGTGGCGGCCATTGCCGCTTATAATGCGGGCCCGGGGCGGATCGATGCTTGGTTGCGTAACAGTGGCTCTCGTCCAATTGATGTATGGGTAGAAAATATCCCTTATCGAGAAACCCGCGGCTACGTACAAAGTGTGCTGTATTATTCGGTGATCTACCAAGATATGTTGGGCCAACCGAAAACATTTATCACGGCTAACGAGCTGAATTATGTCTACTAATGTTAAGGCCGATTCTGTGGCCATAGTGGGGCTGGGCTGGCTGGGAGAGCCGCTGGCACTCACCTTACAAGGCTTAGGCTATAAGGTGGCGGGCTCTACCACTACGGTGGATAAAGCCCAGCGCTTGGCTGAGCTTGGCATCGCGACCTTAGTGTGGGATTTAAATGCGCCACTGCCCACACAGTGGCCGCCAGCGTTAGCGGCCGACACCTTAATTTTGTGTGTGCCGCCGGGCAAGCTAAATAATTATGCACGGCGCCTTGGCGAAGTGGCGCAGTTAGCGGCCTTAGGGGGCGTGCCGCGGTTAATCTTTACCAGCGCCACGTCTATTTACAGCGGGGTAGGCACTAAGTGCGAAGCGGACGCAGCACCCGACTCAGAGCGCGGTGAGCGCATGCACGCCACAGAAATGGCCATGCAGGCCAGCGGTATAGCGCAGGTGCTCTGCCTGCGTTTGTCAGGGTTAGTGGGTGGCAGCCGTGAGCCGGGGCGTTTTTTAGCGGGGCGCAGCTTTGAAGGCGGCGAAGAGCCCATTAACTTGGTGGCTCAAGAAGACTTGCTACGTTTTATTCCGGCATTGCTGGCGCGTAGTGATTGGCCGAGCACCTTAAACGTAAGCGCGCCTCATCACCCGAGCCGTCGCGAATTTTATAGCCAAGCGGCGAGGCTTCGCGACTTGCCCCCGCCAGCATTTAGCGGCGGCGGCATGGGCAAAACCATAGATGGCTCGGCCATCAGTCGTTACCTAGGCTTGGATTATCTGGTGAGCGACTGGTTTGAGTGGCTAGCGCAACGAAATAAGCAGGGCTAACCGTAAGCGTTAAGCGTATAACTCAGGATTAAGCCAAGGAGCCAGCGCTAACACTAGGGTGTCTCGATACACAGTGCGCCGTGTCAGGTGTTGCTGGGTTAAGATGCCGATGGCACCGCCGGTTTGTTTGCTATGGGTCTTATTGAATAAACTGTCTATGACAGGCCCCAGAGCCTCGCCCTCTGCTAAAGCCTGGGCCACGGCAGGCGGCAGCGTTAAACTGGCGCTTCTACTGGCATTATCGAGCGGGCGTTCGCACTCCAGGCCAGAGACCTGCTCAAATGCAGGTCCCAATACTTGGATCCAAGCAAAGGTGATGCAGCGAGGCGCACTCAGGCCATTCTCTCGGGGCTCAGTGAATTCAATACCGCCTTCCATACCAATCCACAGATCAGCGTTAGGTACTAAGGCTCTGGCGCCTAAGGCACGCCGTCTTGCTCCTTGATAGGTTTCGGTGTCGCTCATGGGCTGCTCAGCCACGCCCGAGGGCACAGACACACCGCATACGGTTACCCTCCTCTCCGGCAACAATTGGGCAAAGGCGAGGCGTGCCGACTCAATTTTAGCGGGATTTAATGATGCCACTATCACCTGTAACTGACGATTACTGACCTGTAACTTACGCTTATTGTCCGGCAACATACTCTTATTCCTATTGGGGCTGATAGCCATGCGTGTTTTAGCTCTACGTGTTTTAGCCCTAAACGTTAAACCATAAATTTATCTAAATAGTGAGCAATAACAGGCTCACTGCCGAGGTATCATTATGCCAGCGTTTACCTATCATTTAATCCAATAAAGAGACTCTCGTCATGACTGACCAAGTAGATCCGAGCGGCGTTTTATTGATGCGCACTATGGCCATGCCCGCCGATACCAACGCCAATGGCGCTATTTTTGGCGGCTGGATCATGTCGCAAATGGACTTGGGCGGCAGTTTACTGGCAAATGAAATAGCGCTGGGCCCTGTGGGTACGGTCGCGGTCAGTGAAATGAATTTTTCTCGCCCAGTGAAAGTAGGCGATGTGGTGTGCACCCATGGCACCTTAGTCAAGGTGGGGCGCACCTCTATTACCGTGCAAGTGGAAGTGTGGGTAAAACCCGTGTTAATGCCTGAGGCGGGAGCGCGTTATAAAGTGGCACAAGCGCAGTTTGTGTATGTAGCGATTGATAAAGAGGGACACTCGCGGGTGATTAACCGCTAACATCATAGCCGCTCAAGCTTGGCTAATAGGTTTTGGGCTTATTGATCGAGCGCGGCTTGTGGCTGGCATAGGTATGTAGTCTGTCATTAGGGCACATTTAAACACGCGCCCAAATAAAAACACCGAGCTAAGGCTCGGTGTTTTTATTGTTATTGCTTTTAGTTTGTCGCTAATAGTTAACGGACATTGGCCGCTACAATTAAGCTTTGCCCTGCGCGCAGGCTGTGCCTACTCGACAACTTATTCCAGCTGAGTAGCTCATTGATACTGACGCTAAAACGACTCGCAATCACAGACAAGGAATCGCCGCGTTTTACCTTATAAACACTGTTGCCCTGAGTAGTAGCAGGCTTAGTGGTGGCGGCATAGCTGCTAGATAGCGCTAACGACTGGCCGATACGAATATTGTTACTGCTAAGGTTATTCGCTTGGCGAAGCTTCGCCACTGTCGTGCCGTGGCGTTGGGCGATAGCACCTAAGCTGTCACCGCGGCGCACTTGGTAGTACCCAGAGCCACTGCGCTCTTGATATTGCCCCGCTGAGCTACGTTCTTGCTCTGGCATATCGGCCATGGCAATTTCAAAGCCTTGGGCATGAGCCACAGGCACTAAGATCTCTGCGTTACGCACAGGTGAAGTAGACGCTTTCTTAAAGGCAGGGTTCAGCTCTTTGAGCCTGCTACGGTTCATGCCGGCTAAATCTGCCGCCATGTTCAAGTCCACTTGACCCTCTACTTCTACCACTGCCAGTTGCGGGCGATTAGGCAGAGCAGGTATGTCCATGCCGTAGTGCGTGTCATGCTTTAAGATAGCGGCCAAAGCTAATAGCTTAGGAACGTAGTTTTGTGTTTCTTTGGGCAAAGACAAAGACCAGTAGTCTGTTTTTTTGCCTTGGCGACGGTTGGCTTTCATGGCGCGTTGTACTCGGCCTTCGCCCGAGTTATAGGCGGCCAGCGCTAACACCCAATCACCGTCGAAGAAACCATTCAGGTACTCGAGGTAATCCAGCGCCGCACGAGTCGATGCCATCACATCATAACGGCCGTCATAAAAGCTGTCGTAATGCAGGCCAAAGTTCTTACCTGTGCCTTGCAGCATTTGCCACAAGCCGGCCGCATGGCCATGTGAGTAAGCTTTCGGGTCGAAGGTACTTTCAACTACCGGCAATAGTACCAGTTCCATTGGCATGTTCCGTTTCTCTATCTCTTCCTTGATGAGATAGAGAAACGGTCTGGCGCGTTCAGATACAGAACGCATATAGCTGGGGTGTTTGAGGTACCACTCGCGTTGAGCGATAACCCTGGGGTGATCGAGGGGCACATCGAGTTTCATTTGGTCAGCTAGGTCGAGCCACAGGTCTGGCTGTTTAGCCTCCACCTGCGGTTGCTGTTGCCGACTCGAAGAGTGGGGCACAGTGCTGTAAGCTCGACCTAAGTCGGTAGTTCGATGGTGCGTTTGCAACGATGCATGGATCGATGACTTTTGATAAAGCGATCTGCTCGCTTTATCATCGGTGCTGTCCTGGTGGCCAGAAGAATTTAATCCTTGGCAGCCCGCCAGGAGTAAGGCACCTGTAATGATACAGAGTCTTCTCATGGTGTCCGCGTCTCTTTAAAACGACGGCCAGTGTATGCTTTGTGAACAACCTAATCAAGTTCGTTAAAAAGAGTCTTTCCAGCGCCTAAGTGCAGCGAACACCTGAGTGTCGTCATTTAGCTCCGATCCCACCTGAGACTGCACGCGTGCCGCAACCCCCGCCAGATGGGCACGCAGGAACACATTGATGGCTTTTTCGAGGCCGATAGAAGAGGGTAAAGTGGGCACACCTTGTTGGCGTAATTTAGCTACTTTTTGCAGATAAATTTTTAATTGGGCGTTGTTTGGCTCCATTTTGTGACAAAAAGCCAGGTTCGATTGTGTATATTCATGTGCACAATAAACCGCCGTATTGTCCGGCAGGGCGCTTAAGCGAGTTAACGACTGATACATTTGCTCCGGTGTGCCTTCAAACAATCGGCCACAGCCTCCTGAGAACAGAGTATCCCCACAAAACAGCAGCGGCTCAGCCATGTGATCAGTAGAAGCTAGGCCGTTAGACGCATAAAAAGCTATGTGGCCTAGGGTATGACCTGGTACTGAGAGCACGGCAAACTCCAACCCTAATTCAGGAAGGGTCAGGGAATCGCCGTCTGTTACGCCAATGGCGGTGGCCGCAGGCAAGGGTTCTGTGCTCGGCGCATACACCTTGGCGTTCGGCCATTGGCTGAGCAGGGCCTTAACGCCACCTGTGTGATCATAATGATGATGGGTAATCAAAATGGTGGTGAGCTCCAATTCGCGCTCCTTCAACATCTTAATCACAGGCTCTGCCTGCCCCGGATCCACCACCACAGCTTGCTTGTTATTCGCAAGCAGCCAGATATAGTTATCTTGGAATGCCGAAATCGCACTAACGTGCACCATGTAGTTGTTATCTCGGTCTTTATCTAAATGGTTATCCATATCTGGATCCTTAAACAGAGGAAAGCGCTAGCTTAGCAGAGGCATAAATGTGATGAAATCAGTCGCTCCCCCCAATCACTGGCAAGAGGTGCTGCGCGGCCCCTATTTGGTCAAGCTGTTACAGGCTAGATTGGCACAATGGGCACCCTCGCTATTTGGCTTTAACCTGCTCACAGTCGATGCCCTAAGCGCGGCTTGTTCCTTGCCCGGCAGCCGCTTATTGCACTCTGTTAACCTTAGCCAAACACAGTGTTACGCTGATACTGTAGATATTATTGGCCAAGCCACCGCCATGCCGTTTGCGCCCGGCAGCTTAGATGCGTGTCTTTTGGCTCACGTGCTGGATTTTAGCGCCCATCCTCACGCCATCTTGCGCGAAGTAGAAACTGTGCTGCGCGATGACGGTTGGTTGATTATCTCTGGTTTTAACCCCTACAGTACGGTGGGCTTAGCCAGTTTTTTACCGGGCTTAAGTCATAAATTGCCCGCTTGGCAGCAAATGGTGGCGCCAGAGCGGCTGGAAGATTGGTTAAAACTGCTTGGTTTTGAAGTGTTAGAGCGAGACTACTTCGGCTTAACGCCATTGTTTGAAGGCTCTCTGCTCAGAGCTTGGCGCCAGCAGCTGGTGCCACATTATTGCCCTTCCTTCGCCGCCGTGTATGTCATGCTGGCGCGCAAACGCCGTTATCCGCTCACGCCCATTCGTCAAACCATCAGGCCGCAAGCCGTGTTGCAACCAGAAATGGCGCGCCAAAAACTGTGAAGAGTGAAGAGTGAAGAGTGAAGAGTGAAGAGTAAAGAGTGAGGTGTAAGACCTAACCTTTGGAATGGCCCGACTAAAGTAGACACCAGTTTAAGCAGCATTAAGTTGCTGCGCATATGCGTTGGGGGTTAATCCTCCCAGCGCAGTGTGTTGCCTTACTTTGTGGTAATACTGCGTGATGTAGAAGTGTATTTCTTCTGTCATCTCTTTACGAGTTAAAAGCCCTAAACGGCGGGTCCACTCCTTTTTCAGTAAAGCAAAAAAGCTTTCTGAGCACGCGTTATCCCAGCAGTTTCCCCGACGAGACATGCTGATGGTCACTTTACGCTTATTCAACCACGCCATGGTCGCCATGCA
>NZ_JBGQOP010000004.1:0-165002 GCF_052119705.1 Oceanisphaera sp. W20_SRM_FM3
TTAGTTCAGTTGGTAGAACGCCGGACTGTTAATCCGTATGTCGCAGGTTCGAGTCCCGCAGGGGGAGCCACTTTTAGTTGTAAGTAACGTCGCTATAAAAATAATATCTCCGCAATACTCTAGAACAACACTCATTCCATTTAGTAATTAAAACTCTATCTCAGTTATACTCATCCTCCATTTTATACCCAGTTTAACAAGGATTGTGGCTATGCGGGAACGACATCCCTTTGGTCAAACTATACTGCTGTCCGGCTTCCTTATGCTGTTACTCGCCATCCTAATACCTTGGTGGGCCAGTTACTCTTCGCTGCAACAACAAGCAACACTTGTTGAGCGCCAACTCGCACAAACTTCAAACCTCGAGCCAGAGACGACCACTTGGGCTGGCACAAGCATGGTTGATATCGCGAGCGATAAATCTTCAGCTAACCATAAATCTGCTTGGTGGTTTGGCCGACTGGGATCCACACAGCAATACACTCAAGGCGACACACTGCGGTTTTATCGACTTAATACTCAAGTGGCGAGTCAACAATGGTTACGCATTTCTCTCCCCTTAGCGGCTGCTAGCTTGCTGATTTTTTGGGCCCTCTACCATCGCCTACGTAAAACCTATCTTGCTGAACATCGCCTATTACAACGCATTATTCTCGACCCTGCTGCCCGTAAAGCCAGCAACTTAACCCCGACTGCCGGCGCAATTGTTAATTTACATCAAGACCACGATCAACAGCTGAACGCGATTAAGCAGCAGTTACACGCGGCACAAGAGCAAAGCTTTCAAGACAGCCTCACCATGCTCGGCAATCGCTTTGCCTTTCGCCGAGACTTAGCGCTGCGACTCAACGATGATAATCAACTGGCCAGTGCCACTTTGATGATAGTGCGAGCCAATAGCCTGCAAGATATTAATATTCAGCACGGTTTTCAGGCGGGTGATCAGTACTTGATCGATATTGTCGCCATAGTGCGCAAAGTCATACAGCCAGAGCTGGATGCTCACGGATATCGCATCAGCGGCACCGACATTGCGGTGTTATTCAAAGGACAGTGTGAACCTTTGGCTAATCGTTTGGGCGCAAGACTTAAGCAAGAACTGTGTCATTATCAACACATTCACGAGCTGTCATCTGCTGGCTACATCGGCTTTACTCAATTATTGTCGGGGCAAAAAGCAGAGCAAGTATTGACGCGCGCCGACTTAGCGCTTGCCCAAGCTCAAAGCGAAGAACCGAACAGCTGGAGCATGCTACTTAAGCAAGATGAAGTTGATAGCATGGGCGAGAGTCAATGGCGCCAACGTTTGCAGAGTATGCTGGACGATAATCAAGTGTTATTACAAGTTCAGCCAGCCCAGATTTATAAAGCAGGGATGCAAGGTTATAACGAGATCTATACTCGCTTCCCCAATACCAGTGGCGGTATTTATCCGGCCAGCACCGTATTTGCCATGCTGCAACGCCTAAATATGTCGATGTTGTTTGAGCAAAAGATCATTGAAATGATCCTGCAACAAGTCCAGCAATCACCGTTAACGGGCCAACGTTGGGCTATTAACCTCACGCCCGCCAGCCTGCAGCAAAACTCATTTTTAATCTGGTTAGAACGCATCTTGTTACGCGATCGAGATATCACGTCAAAGTTAGTATTTGAGTTAGATGAGCAAGTACTACAACACCAACTTGACGCCAGCAAACGCTTACTCGACGTGATCAGGAGTGCCGGTGCTCGCTATGCCGTCAGCCGCTTTGGTCACGGTTATGGCTCGTTTCGGTTATTAAAAGAAGTGAAGCCAGATTACGTTAAACTGGACGGCCAACTGGTTAGACAGTTAGACCAAGACCACACCAGCCAGCAGTTTGTGCGCATGATAGTGGATTTAGCTCAGCGTTTAGGCTGCAATGTGATTGCGGAAGGCGTAGAAACCATGCAGCAAAAGCAATTGCTTGAATCCATGCATATTGATGGTGTTCAAGGCTACTTAATCGCTAAGCCCATTGATTTTGCACAGTTTCAGGCACTCTCTTAAGGCGCACAGTCTTCAGGGACTGTTTTAAGATGCGTTAGTCTTAAAGCGGATCAGCTGATTAATCAATTGCCCCAAGTGGCGGTAACGCTGTAATTCTTCGGCGTTGTAATGGGTCGACATAGTCGCCGCACTATGACGGTGTTTAAGGTAGCGCATAATTTGCAGCCGATTAAAACCGCCCACTTGATACACAAGATTAAGCAGCGTTTTTATCTGCTCCGAGTCTAAGCCGCATAGCTCTTCATAGCCTGCTTCCAACGGGCTATGAATACTCATTTCAACCTGACTCAACAACTTGGCCTCTTGTAGATATTCCAACCATTGCTCAACATACATGGGCTTAGTGCCCGCCAGTAAATCAAAGTATCCTTTACCAGAGCGACATTCGGTCAGTAATAATACGGCCAACGGGTCCGTATCGCAGCTAAGAGTAGTGTCACCCTGCTCACTCCAATCGAGTGCTTGTATACGAATTTCTGCGTTACCGCCATTCGCGCCTTGCACCTTGAATATAAACACCTTTGTTCTCCTCTTATTTGCTATAGCTGTCTGCTACGGCCAGATTGGCGTAAGATCATTGCTGAGCCTAAGTCAGACTTCACAGCCTCTTAATATAGGTGTATGGTCTGCCCTCCATTGTATCTGTTGGTGAGTAAGGAGAGTTCGTCATGCCCAATGTGGAAGTGACCTTTAGTATTTCTGAGTTGGCTCATGAGTTTGATATTACTCCTCGCACCTTACGCCACTATGAAGAACTTGGCTTGTTGTCGCCAAGGCGCAAAGGCAATGCTCGTCTTTATAGTCACAAAGATAAATTTAGGCTAGCCCTGACCATACGCGGTAAACGCCTCGGCTTCAGTTTGGCAGAAATGCGAGAGCTGTTTGAGTTATATGACGCCGAGCACAGATCCCGCCCTCAACTCCATTCCATGGTGGCCATGATAGCTGAAAAGCGCGCCAGCTTACGTCAACAACAAGAAGATATTGGAAAAGTGCTCGCCGAGCTGGATGCGGCAGAAATAAAAGCCCGCGATACCCTAGAAAAAATGAAACATCATTAGATATAGCATTAAGCGCCCAGCACTAAGGAAAACAAAGAACCGTGTTTTCTTTTAACTGGGCGCTTAGAGCTCGGCGCTATTCGGTTAACAGCTAATACTGGCTAGCTGTTCGAAGTAATCGGGGAAGGTTTTTGCGGTGCACTTAGGATCTAAGATCACCACAGCCGTATCACTTAACGCCACCAGTGAAAAACACATGGCAATGCGGTGATCGTTATAAGTGGCAATTTCTGCCTCTTGTAACTCGGTGGCAGGCGTCACGACTAGATAGTCTTCGCCCTCTTCCACCTCTACGCCCAACTTTCTCAACTCAGTGGCCATCGCATACAAGCGATCGGTTTCTTTCACTCGCCAGTTATGAATATTACTAATGCGCGTAACGCCATTAGCAAACAAGGCGGTGGTAGCTATGGTCATGGCTGCATCGGGAATATGGTTCATGTCCATGTCCACGGCTTGCAGCGGGCCAACATTCTCAGCTTCGATAAAGTTGTCACCCCAGGTGATTTTGGCACCCATGGCTTCTAATACGTCGGCAAATTTCACATCACCTTGAATGCTGTTACGGCCCACGCCCGTCACGCGCACCTTACCTTTAATGGCACCGGCGGCTAAGAAGTACGAAGCAGAAGACGCATCGCCTTCTACCAAAAATTCGCCCGGCGACACATACCTTTGGTTGCCCTTGATATAGAAGGTTTGGTAGTTATCGTGCTCAAGCTGCACGCCAAACTGACTCATGGCGTGCAAGGTAATGTCGATATAAGGCTTAGAAACCAGCTCACCTTTAATGTGTACCCGAGTATCGCCCGAGGCCATAGGAGCGGCCATTAACAGCGCCGTTAAAAACTGGCTAGAAACCGATCCATCTATGTGTACGTCACCGCCCCACAAACCTTTGCCGTTAATAAACAGTGGCGGATAACCGTCGTCTTTTAAATAGCTGATGTCGGCGCCAGCTTCGCGCAGTGCATCCACCAAGTGACCAATGGGCCGCTCCCACATACGTGGCTCGCCGGTCAGGGTAAATTCACCTGAGCCTAAACACAGCGCGGCACATAAAGGGCGCATAGCCGTGCCCGCGTTGCCTAAAAACAAAGACACAGGCTCTTTGGAGCTTAACGCTCGGCCTAAGCCCTGCACCACGCATTCGGTTTTATCAGCAGATAATTCATATCGCACCCCCAGCGTCTTAAGCGCATCTAGCATATAACGCGTGTCATCACTGTCGAGCAGGTTAGTCAGGTGCGTCGTGCCTTGGGCTTGAGCCGCCAGCAACAGGGCCCGGTTTGACAATGATTTAGAGCCGGGCAGATTAATAGTGCCCTCCACACGAGCAATGGGAGATAGTTTAAGGCTTTCCATATGATTCCTAGAGGTAAGAATAAACACAACTGAGCTGTGAAGACGTTAACAGGAGGGCGCGCGCAGGGCAAGCTTACTGGCTCTGCGCGTCCAGTCGCGGGTGAGTGCCGCGCTTTATTGATGTGTTTGAGTTAAAGCGAGGTAAAACGATTTATTTAACGTAATTAGCCCAACACCTTAGCCAGCGCGTCCATGCAACGCTGATTTTCCTGCTCAAGGCCAATGCTGATGCGCAAGCACGTCGGCAAGCCATAACCGGCAATCGGGCGCACTATCACACCTTCACGCAACAAGGCCTCGTACACGGGAGTCGCATCACGCTGCAGATCTAGGGTAATAAAGTTGGCACGCGACTTCACGTAGCTGATGCCTCGGCGTTCAAAAAAAGCCTCATAGCGCGCCATTTCCCGCCGATTTAAGTCTACAGCTTCAGTCAGGTAAGCGTCATCGCCTAATGCGGCTTCTGCCGCGGCCAATGCCAAGCTGTTGCAGTTAAAGGGTTCACGTACTCGGTTTAACACGCTAATTAACTCGGCGTTTGCCACCATATAACCCACTCGCAACCCCGCCAAGCCATAGGCCTTAGAAAAAGTACGCGAGACGATTAAATTCGGATATTGCGCCAACCACTCGATAGACGGATGACGCTCATCTTGTGCCACATACTCGGTATAGGCTTCATCCAAGATAACGAGTACTTGGCTTGGCACCTTGGCTAAAAACGCGCGCAACTCGGCTTTGGTCAAAAAGGTACCGGTCGGGTTATTGGGATTAGTAATGCACACCAACTTAGTGCGCTCGGTAATGGCGGCCGCCATGGCATCTAAGTCATGGCCTAAGTCTTTCGCTGGTACCACTATCGCTTCGGCACCGTGGCCTTGGGTGGCCAGCGCATACACAATAAAGGTGTACTGGGAATAGACGACTTGTTGGCCCGCCGAGACGAAGGTGTGATACACCAAGTCAATCAGCTCATTGGAGCCATTACCCAAAATTAATTGCTCGGTATTCACCGCCAACTTGGCCGCTAAAGCGGACTTTAAGGCGAAGCCATTGGCATCGGGATAACGCGCCAAATCCGGCAGTGCCCGCTCAATGGCGGCGCGCGCTTTAGGGCCCAGGCCTAACGGATTTTCATTGGAAGCCAGTTTAATGCTATTGCTAATGCCCAGCTCGCGCTCTAGCTCTGCCACCGGTTTTCCCGGCTGATAAGGGTGCAACTTTTCAACCCCAGCATTAGCCAAGGCCAGATAATTAATACTCACAAGAGATCCTTTCAATTAAACAAGGTGAGGGGTAAAGAGTGAGGTGTGAGGCACTACCCTTAACACCCAACCTTCAAGTGCAGGGGTATCTCGTACTCTTCACCCTTCACTCCTCACCCATCACGTGCTTGGGTTTAAGCGTGTTGCTTGGCAAACTTCTCCATAAAGGTCACTAACGCCTGCACGCCTTCAATCGGCATGGCGTTGTACACGCTGGCACGCATGCCGCCCACTAAACGGTGGCCTTGCAGCGCCAATAAACCAGCGGCTTCTGCTTCTTTCAAAAAGGCGGCGTTTAAGCTTTCGTCTTTGAGTTGGAACGGAATATTCATCCAGGAGCGCGCTTGTGGGTGCACGTTATTGCTGTAAAAATCGCTGGCATCCACGTAGTTATAGAGCAAGTCGGCCTTGGCCTTGTTGCGCTCGCCCATCACGGTTACACCGCCTTGGCGCTTCAACCACTTAAACACTAAACCGGCCAAATACCAGGCGTAAGTCGGCGGCGTATTCACCATAGAATCCGCTTTGGCCATGGCCGCATAGTCCATGATCACCGGCGTTTGTGGGCAAGCTTGAGCTAACAAGTCTTCACGCACTATGACCACGGCTAAGCCAGAGGGGCCTATGTTCTTTTGGGCGCCAGCATAAATCAGCGCGAACTGGGTTACATCAATCGGGCGCGACAAGATAGTAGAAGACATATCCGCCACCAAAGGCACATCACCGGTTTTAGGCACGAAGTGATATTCGATACCGTCTACGGTTTCGTTCGGGCAGTAATGCACATAGGCAGCGCTTGGGTCCAGATCCCAGCTACTGGCCAGCGGGCGCAAGCCATTTTCGGCATCGCCAAAACCGTCCAGTACGCGTATTGTGCCGAGCTTTTCTGCTTCTTCTACCGCAGACTTAGACCACTGACCGGTCACTATATAGTCAGCCTTGGCATTTTTGCCCAACAGGTTCATGGCCACGGCGGCAAATTGACCACGGCCGCCGCCTTGCAAGAACAGCACCTTATAGTTATCTGGGATCTGCATTAAATCACGCAGGTCTTGCTCGGCGGCGGCTGCCACCGCAATAAAATCACTGCTGCGATGACTCATCTCCATGACGGAGACGTTTAAGTTATTAAAATTACAGAACTCAGCTTGCGCCTGCTGCATGACTTCTACCGGCAGCATAGCCGGACCTGCACTGAAGTTATAAACCATGTTTGCCATTTCCCTGCGTTATCCTGTCTGCTAAATAATCAATAAAACGCCCGTTGCACACCCAAGGTCCGCCTTGGAACTCAAGGGAGCACACGCTAGATGACCATAATGGCGAACCATCATGTTGAGGTGATCGTTTTACACCGCCGAGCATTTAAATTAAAGAGATTTTGTCTATTCGGTCTTTACCTTACCTAGCGAGCAACCTAAAAGTCGCATCTTTAGATAAACAAAAGGGGCCATGGAGGCCCCTTGTTATGTTAATCAACCATTACTCTTGATTAGGCTCTGCATCTGCATCGCCTTCATCCGTCGCGTCTTGCTCTTGGTCGTCAGCATCAGACTGTTCCGTCGCGTCTGCAGCAGTTGCATCTTCTGCATCAGTTGCATTCGCTTCTTCCCCTTCTATGCCGGCTTCGTCCAACAGCTCTTCTTCTTCAGATTCTTCAATGCGCTGCAAGCCCACCACCAGCTCGTCTGCTCCGGTACGGATCAAACGCACACCGGCAGTGTTACGGCCAATCAGGCTCACTTCGAGTACGCGGGTACGCACTAAGATGCCACCGTTGGTGATCAGCATGATCTCGTGGGTATCATCGACCTGAATCGCGCCCACTACTGCACCATTACGCTCACCCACTTTAATGGACAACACGCCCATGGTGCCACGGCTGCGGGTTGGGTACTCAACAAGCGCGGTACGCTTACCGTAACCATTGGCAGTTACGGTCAAGATCGGACCTTCGCCACGCGGAATAATCAAAGACACCACTTTATCACCGGCGCCTAAGCGAATACCACGCACACCGGCAGCGGTACGACCCATAGGGCGCACGCCCTTAAAGGGTTTGCTGTCGCCTGCGTCTGCTACGTCTGTCTCTTCGCCGTCGGCCAAGTCAGCGTCATCACTTTCCACAATCTCGCCGTCAACCAGCTCGGCGGTCATGACTTCAACTTCGTCTTGACCACTGCCTTCGGCAAAGCGCACTACCTTGCCCGCATCCGAGAACAACATGATCTCGTTGCTGCCATCTGTGATGTCCACACCAATTAACTCATCACCATCGCGCAGATTAATGGCACGAATGCCCGACACTAATGGGCGGCTAAAGGCAGACAAGCTGGTCTTCTTCACGGTGCCGTCGGCAGTGGCAAAGAACACATACTTATCGTCACAGTATTCCTGCACCGGCAAGATGGCGGTGATCCGCTCGTTAGCGCCTAACGGCAACATGTTCACGATCGGACGACCACGGGCGGCGCGGCTGGCTTCAGGCAACTGATACACCTTCAACCAATACACCTTACCTGCGGTCGAGAAGCACAAAATAGTGTCGTGGGTGTTGGCCACCAACAAGCGTTCGACAAAGTCTTCTTCTTTCATCTTGGTCGCAGACTTGCCCCGTCCACCACGACGCTGAGCTTCGTAGTCGGTCACCGGCTGGTACTTCACATAACCTTCGTGAGAGAGGGTTACCACCACATCTTCACGATTGATCAAATCTTCGATATTGATCTCAGAGCTGGAGTTGGTTATCTCAGTACGGCGGGCATCGCCAAACTGAACTTTGACCAGCTCCAATTCTTCGGTGATCACTTCCATCAAACGCTCAGGCGTATTTAGAATGTAAATAAGCTCGGCAATTAATAGCAGCAACGCCTTGTATTCTTCGAGGATCTTTTCGTGCTCAAGACCGGTCAAACGATGCAGACGCAAGTCCAAAATCGCTTGGGCCTGTTGCTCGGTTAAGTGATAAATGCCATCACGAATACCAAACTCCGGCTCTAACCATTCAGGGCGCGCCGCATCATCACCGGCTTGCTCCAGCATGGCGGCCACGTGGCCCAGCTGCCAGCCTTGGCTGATTAAGCCTGCTTTGGCTTCTGCCGCTGTAGATGACGCACGGATCAGCTCAATAATGGGGTCAATGTTCGCCAAGGCGATAGCCAGACCTTCCAAGATATGGGCTCGATCGCGGGCTTTACGCAGTTCAAACACGGTGCGGCGGGTCACCACTTCGCGTCTGTGCTGAATAAAGCATTCCAGCATGTCTTTTAAGTTAAAGATGCGCGGCTGATTGTTATCGAGCGCCACCATGTTGATGCCGAACACGTTCTGCATCTGGGTTTGTGAGTAGAGATTATTCAAAATAACCTCGCCCACTTCACCCCGGCGCACTTCAATTACAATACGCATGCCGTCTTTATCAGACTCATCACGCAGGGCAGTGATGCCCTCGATGCGCTTTTCTTTTACCAGCTCGGCGATCTTTTCAATCAAACGCGCCTTGTTCACCTGATAAGGCAACTCGGACACGATAATGGTTTCGCGACCGGTTTTTTCATCGGTTTGCACTTCAGCCACCGCACGCACGTAGATTTTGCCACGGCCGGTGCGATAGGCATCAATAATGCCTGAACGCCCGTTAATAATGCCGCCGGTCGGAAAATCCGGCCCCGGGATCAGCTCAATCAGGCGATCGATAGTAATATTTTCGTCTTCAATCAGCGCCAAACAACCATCGATCACTTCACTTAAGTTGTGCGGTGGAATATTGGTGGCCATGCCTACCGCAATACCTGACGACCCGTTCACCAACAAGTTGGGCACTTTGGTCGGCATGACGGCCGGTATCATCTCGGTGCCATCGTAGTTCGGCACCCAGTCGACGGTTTCTTTATCCAGATCGGCCAGTAATTCGTGGGCAATCTTATCCATACGTATTTCGGTATAACGCATAGCAGCGGCGGAGTCGCCGTCTACCGAACCGAAGTTACCTTGGCCATCGACCAAGGTGTAACGCATAGAAAAATCTTGTGCCATACGCACGATAGTGTCGTAAACAGCACTGTCTCCGTGCGGGTGATACTTACCTATTACATCACCCACCACACGGGCCGATTTCTTGTATGCTTTGTTCCAGTCGTTGCCCAGTTCATTCATGGCAAACAGCACGCGGCGGTGCACTGGCTTCAAACCATCTCGTACATCGGGAAGCGCCCGCCCTACGATCACGCTCATGGCGTAATCTAGATAGGAACGTTTTAGCTCGTCCTCAATGTTTATCGGCATGATTTCTCGGGCCAGATCGGTCATAGCAAGTCTTGTCCCCAGTTTATTGTTGATATCGCAATAAAATAACGGGGCATTCTACCATACAAATATGCGCAAGGAGCATATAAGGCGCACAGAAGCGCACTAGGAATGACCATTAGGTAAGATATGGCTAAATAGTAAAGTGCCTTAGGGTCTAGTAGCGAGCAGCTGCTTGGCTATAATGACCGCTCGCACATTTCATTTCACTTTTCGTTTAACTCCCAATAAAGGCGCCGTCCATGAATGTAGATCAACAAGAAATTGAAAAATTTGATGCCATGGCTTCGCGCTGGTGGGACTTAGACGGCGACTTTAAACCGTTACACCAACTCAACCCGCTGCGTTTAAGCTGGATTGCCGATAAAGCCGGTGGTTTATTTGGCAAAAAGGTTATCGACATTGGCTGTGGTGGCGGCATTTTAAGTGAAAGCATGGCCCGCGATGGCGCCGAGGTGACGGGTGTGGATATGGGCAAAGAGCCCTTAGCCGTGGCGCGCTTGCATGCGCTAGAAGCTGGCGTGAGTGTGAGCTATCGTCAAAGCACCGCCGAGCAATTGGCCGCTGAGCTGCCCGCCAAGTTTGAGGTGGTGACCTGCATGGAGATGCTGGAGCATGTGCCAAGCCCTGCCTCTGTGGTGCAAGCCTGTGCGGACTTAGCCAAACCGGGTGCCACCTTGGTGTTCTCCACCATTAATCGCAACCCCAAAGCCTGGCTGATGATGATAGCCGCCGCCGAACATATTTTTAAGATGGTGCCCAAGGGTACCCACGACCATAAGAAGTTTATTACCCCCGCCGAGCTTTGCCACTATATAGAAGCCGCCGGTTTAATCGTAAAAGACATCTCAGGCGTGGTCTATCGCCCCTTAAGCGGCGACTTTAAGTTAAGCACGGACGCCGACGTTAACTATATGGTGTACGCGGTTAAGCCTGACGCCGCTGATGCGGTGTTAAATACGCTGCGCTTAGAGAATAAAGCCGCCGCAGCCAATAAGAAAGGCGCCAACATCCAAGGCGACCAAGATGAGCATTAAAGGGGTACTGTTTGATTTAGATGGCACCCTGCTCGACACCGCCGGTGACATGGGTGCCGCCGCTAACCATGTTATAGCAAGCCTAGGCTTGCCAGTCTTGCCAGTCTTGTCTGATGCGGTATTGCAATGCACCACGTCCGACGGCTCTTATGCGCTGCTCAGGGCCGGCATCAATGCCGCCTTAATCGAGCAACACGGCATTGAAGCGTTACGCGGCCAAATGCTGGCCTTTTACCGACAAAACCTCTGTCATCACACCCGCCCCTACGAGGGCGTACCTGAGCTGCTCGGTTGGTTAAACCAGCATGATATTCCTTGGGGTATTGTCACCAATAAGCCCTCGGCACTCACCCTGCCCTTGTTGGCAGAGTTGCCACTGTTTGATGCTTGCCGCGTCACCGTCAGCTCAGACACCTTGGCCTTTAAAAAACCCCATCCGGCGCCCTTGCTGTTTGCCGCTGAGCAGTTGGTGGTGGAGCCCGAGCGGTGCGTCTATATAGGTGATCATAAACGGGACATGGAAGCTGGGCGCGCCGCCGGCATGACCACCATTGCGGCCGTTTGGGGTTATATTTCTGCTGGCGAAGACCCCTATCAATGGCTAGCGGACCACCAAATCCACACCGTTTTGGGCTTGTCTAATTGGCTAAAAGATGCCGTCGAACTGAACCGCTGAAAGAAGCACCAAATTCCCTAAATCATCGATTTTGCAAGCCAATTATTTTTAAAAATCTTTCATGCTGCCCATAAAAACACCAGCCCACCGCTAACGCCTGACTCCTCAAGGGATAGGCGTTAGTGACTACAAACTCACACGCCACTAAACACAGACTATCCACAGGCCTAGGCATTTTCGGTGGCTTGAGAAAAAACTCACAACACTCTATATTGTGTTTGCTAACGACCCATACAACCACATGTAGTGCTTCCATTAAAAACTTAACACACTATATAGTGTGTTTGATTTTATCTGCCAGTCTGGCCTCGCGCCCTCAAAGACCGCGCACTACACATAAAAAACCACGGAGAATATCTGCCTCATGAATAAAAGTCTGCTGGTCACTAAACGCTCAGGTACCAAAGAACCGATCGATCTGGATAAGATCCATCGCGTACTCGATTGGGCAGCAGAAGGCTTGGATAACGTCTCCGTTTCTCAAGTAGAACTGCGCTCCCACATTCAGTTTTACGACGGCATTCGTACCGAAGATATTCATGAGACCATCATCAAGGCCGCCGCCGACCTAATCTCGGAAGAGACGCCCGACTATCAGTACTTAGCGGCGCGCCTCGCCGTGTTCCATTTACGTAAAAAAGCCTATGGCCGCTTCACGCCGCCGCATTTTTACGACCATGTGACGCGCCTCACCGAAGCGGGTAAATACGACCAGCATATTTTGGCCGACTACAGCCGTGAAGAGTTTGACGCGCTCAATGACTATATCAATCACGACCGTGACCTCACCTTCTCTTATGCCGCAGTAAAGCAGTTAGAAGGTAAATATTTGGTGCAAAACCGCATCAATGGCGACATTTATGAAAGCCCACAGTTCCTCTATATGCTGGTGGCCGCGTGCCTGTTTTCTAAGTATCCCAAAGAAACACGCCTGGGTTATGTGACGCGTTTCTATGACGCCACCTCACAATTCAAAGTGTCTCTGCCGACGCCTATTATGGCCGGCGTGCGTACGCCTACGCGTCAGTTCAGCTCGTGCGTACTGATTGAATGTGGTGACAGCTTAGATTCCATTAACGCCACTTCTAGTGCCATAGTGCGCTACGTGTCGCAGCGTGCGGGCATTGGCATCAACGCCGGTCGCATTCGCGCACTTGGCAGCCCGATTCGTGGTGGCGAAGCCTTCCACACAGGTTGTATTCCGTTTTATAAACACTTTCAAACCGCTGTTAAGTGTTGCTCTCAGGGCGGCGTGCGCGGCGGTGCGGCCACCTTGTTCTACCCCATGTGGCACTTAGAAGTTGAGTCTTTGCTGGTGTTGAAAAACAACCGCGGCGTCGAAGAAAACCGCGTGCGCCACATGGACTACGGCGTGCAAATTAACCGCCTTATGTATCAGCGCCTGATCAAAGGTGGTGACATTACCTTGTTCTCGCCTTCCGATACCCCAGGCCTGTACGATGCCTTCTTCGAAGATCAGGTTAAATTTGAAGCGCTCTACACCCAGTACGAGCAAGACGCCAGTATTCGCAAGCGCACCGTAAAGGCCGTCGAGCTGTTCTCCCTGATGATGCAAGAGCGTGCCGGTACCGGTCGTATCTACATTCAAAACGTGGATCACTGCAACACCCACAGCCCGTTTGACCCAAGTGTGGCGCCGATTCGCCAAAGCAACTTGTGTTTAGAAATCGCTCTGCCGACTAAGCCGCTAACCGACGTAAACGACGCCGAGGGTGAAATTGCACTCTGTACGCTGTCTGCCTTTAACTTGGGCGCCATTAATGACCTAAGCGAGCTGGAAGAGTTGGCCGATTTGGCGGTGCGCGCACTGGACGCGCTGCTCGATTATCAAGATTACCCACTCTTGGCCGCGCAAAATGGCTCCATGAATCGCCGTACTTTAGGCATAGGTGTGATCAACTACGCCTACTACTTGGCCAAACATGGCGTTAAGTATTCCGATGGCAGCGCGCTGGGCTTAACCCACCGCACCTTTGAAGCCATTCAGTATTACCTGCTGAAAGCCTCGGCTAAGTTAGCGCAAGAGTTTGGTCCGTGTCCGGCATTTAATGAGACCACTTATTCACAAGGCATCTTGCCGATCGACACGTATAAGAAAGACTTGGATGCATTGTGCCAAGAGCCGCTGCATTTAGATTGGGAAAGCCTGCGCGAGCAGATCAAGACCACTGGCCTGCGCAACAGTACCCTGACCGCCTTAATGCCGTCAGAAACCTCAAGTCAGATCTCTAACGCCACCAACGGCATTGAGCCACCACGCGGTTTGGTGTCGGTGAAGGCTTCAAAAGACGGCATCTTAAAGCAGGTCGTGCCTGAGTACGCAGCGCTGAAAAACCAGTATGAGTTGTTATGGCAAATGCCCTCTAACGACGGCTACTTGCACCTAGTGGGCGTGATGCAGAAGTTTGTGGATCAAGCGATTTCTGCCAACACCAGCTACGACCCAACGCGCTTTGAGGGTGGCCGCGTGCCGATGAAGCAGCTCTTGAAAGACTTGCTGACCGCCTATAAGTTCGGCTTAAAAACGCTGTATTATCATAATACCCGCGACGGTGCCGCCGACGCCCAAAATGATATGCAAGAAGACGATTGTGCCGGTGGCGCTTGTAAAATTTAATAAGTGAGGCAGGGAAACCTGCCTTGCTTTTGCGTGGAAGAACAACATGTCTTATACAACGTTTAGTCAATTACAAAACGATGCGATGTTAGAGCCGATGTTTCTCGGAAATTCCGTGAATGTGGCTCGTTATGATCAACAAAAATACGATATCTTTGAAAAGCTGATTGAAAAGCAGCTGTCTTTCTTCTGGCGCCCAGAAGAAGTGGACGTGTCTCAAGACCGCATCGACTATCAGGCACTGCCGGATCATGAAAAGCATATTTTCATCAGCAACCTGAAATATCAGACCCTGCTCGACTCCATTCAAGGCCGCAGCCCAAACGTTGCCTTGCTGCCGATCGTGTCTTTGCCTGAGCTTGAGACCTGGATTGAAACCTGGACCTTCTCTGAGACCATTCACTCGCGCTCTTACACGCATATTATTCGTAATATCGTGAACGACCCAGGCATCGTCTTTGACGATATCGTAGTGAACGAAGAAATTATTAAACGTGCCGCCGATATCGCCGGTTATTACGACCAGCTGATCCGCTATACCAGCCTCTACCATTTATTTGGTGAAGGTAAGCAGCTGCACCGTGGTCAAGAGGTTGATATCAACCTCTATGAGCTGAAGAAGAAGCTCTATTTGTGCTTGATGAGCGTCAACGTTTTAGAAGCGATCCGCTTTTACGTTAGCTTCGCCTGTTCATTCGCCTTTGCCGAGCGCGAGCTAATGGAAGGCAACGCCAAAATCATCAAACTGATTGCCCGTGACGAAGCGCTGCACTTAACCGGCACTCAGCATATGATCAATATTTTGCGTAATGGTGAAGACGACCCAGAAATGGCGCAAATTGCTAAAGAGTGTGAGCAGCAGTGTTTTGAGCTGTTTCGCGACGCCGCCATTCAAGAAAAAGAGTGGGCAGAATACCTGTTTAAAGACGGCTCTATGATAGGCCTGAACAAAGATATTCTGTGTCAATATGTGGAATACATCACCAACCTGCGCATGCAAGCGGTCGGTTTAACGCCGGCCTTTGATAAAGCCAAGCAAAACCCGATTCCGTGGATCAACGCTTGGTTATCGTCAGATAACGTGCAGGTAGCGCCGCAAGAAGTGGAGATCAGCTCCTACTTAATCGGCCAAATTGACTCGCAAATGAACCATGACGACTTAGGCGATTTTGAGCTGTGAGTAAAATCACTACCCAAGCAATGAGTTTTGAACTTCAAGCAGGCGAAAGCCTGCTTGAAGGCTTGGAACGTACCGGCCACGGCGTAGAATATCAATGCCGTGGCGGCTATTGCGGCTCTTGTCGTACCACTCTTATCAGTGGCGAAGTCAGCTATCAAAGCACCCCGCTCGCTTTTATCGCCGCCGGCGAAGTCTTGCCCTGCTGCGCACGCCCCCAAGGTGAGCTAGTGCTCGATATCTATGCCGAACCAATCAAAAAACAAGCGTAATTAACTCTCGAGTTAAAAATTAAATAGCCTCTCGCCACGGAATACACGGAACAACACAGAAAAGTGAAAGTAGATAAACACTAACGGCTAATCTTTAGTTGTTAGCACTTATAATAGATATGCCTTGTTGCTCTACGTCCGTGTATTCCGTGGCAAAAATATGTTTCTAGGTTTTGGTTATCTCGTCCTCTTCACCCTTCACGCATTGTTTCTTAAATATGCATTTAATAACCGCACATTACGCAGGTTGGCTTTAAAGGCAAAGTCGAATATATCGCCGAATATTGGCACTATGCCGACCACAAATTCTATTAATACATTTAAGCCCATGCGCGCCAGCACCCGAAGCGGCACCTTAAGCCGTGCGGCCTCCACCACAATATAAGACGATAAACCCGCACCTATTAAATCACCAATACCAGGGATTAACCCGATAACGCCGTCTAATCCCACTCTATAGCCACCCGGCAAGCGGATAGAGCTGTCGAGCAGCCATGCTAAGCGCTCCAGTCGCTGACTGATCGCTGCATGTCCCTTGTTTACAGTATTGGGGTTTGCGGATTTAGCCTTCATTAGCGACTCACTTTTTAGCAATCACCCACACAGCGTGCACTATGCCTGGGATGTAGCCCAGCAGAGTCAGAATAATATTAATCCAAAAGTGCTTGCCCAAGCCCACTTGTAGAAACACGCCAAGCGGCGGCAGTAAGATGGCAATAATAATCCGAATAATATCCATAACGCGCTCCTAGGGTGATTTCTCATTATTAGTATCACTATCCGTAACACTATCCGCACCAGCATCCGTACCGCTATCAACAACAAGTATGCGAGTAATATTAGTTAAGATCCGCCATGATACACCGCCATTTTGGCTTAAGGCGCGCTCAGCTTCTGCTCGGCCTGCAAGCTCAGCGGAAATGGCTGCCAGCTTAAGCGGCCATTTTGCTCAAAGGTTTTTTCTCGCTCACAGATAAATGGCTGTTTGGCCATTTCGATAATGGAGCCTTTCGAGTAACGCTGATCCGCATAAAAGCAAGCGGGCTCTAAGTCTGAATTTAAATTCAGCTCTAACGCGGGCCGGCTATTAATGGTTTGTGCTGCCACCGCCGTGGAGGCGAGCAGTAAAAGTCCTATCGTCAGTCTCATCATGGCCAAGTTCCTCTTTATCTTCGGTGAACCCCATGTTATCACCCTATTAGAAACATAAGATAAGGCATAATAATGAATTCTCTTTTATCACGATTAACGTTATTTGCCTGGCTTATGCTGAGCATGTGCTTGCTCCCCTCCACTTGGGCTCAGTCAAACGACGCCTTGCCCAATAGGATCGATTACACCCAAGATATAAAGCCCATTTTTGAACAAAAATGCGTGGCCTGCCATGCCTGCTACGATGCTCCCTGCCAGCTAAAACTGACCAGTAATGAGGGCCTAGTGCGCGGTGCCAGCAAGATGCCGATGTACGACGGCGCGCGTACCAAAGACGCCATCCCTAGCCGCTTGCACTTTGATGCCTACGGTGAATCTGCGTGGCGCGAACGCGGCTTTTTTAGTGTGCTAGACGCGCCTAATGCCCAAGCCAGCTTGATGCAAAGCATGATGGCGTTAGGCCAAAGCCGCCTTTGGGCCGCCAATCAACGGCTGCCAGAAGAGCTCGATATCTCACCCACCCGCAGCAATCAATGCAGCCAGCTCAATGAATTTGATGCCTTTGCCCGCCAACACCCGCAAGCGGGTATGCCCTTTGCGGCAAGCGGCCTCACGGCACCTGAATATCAATTAATACAAGAGTGGCTAAGCCAAGGCGCCCAAGTGCCTGAGCAAATCATGACCCTATCACCGACGCTAGAATGGGCACAAATCCGCTGGGAAAGCTGGCTCAACCGAGACGCACCTCGCCAACGGCTGGTGGCCCGCTATTTATATGAGCATTGGTTTTTAGCACATCTGTATTTCAGTGACTTGTCTGAACCCGACCAAGATACCTTCTTTGAAATCGTGCGCTCGCGCACACCTACCGGTCAGCCCATAGAAGTGATCCCCAGCACGCGCCCTACAGACTCACCCGAGGGTAAATTTTATTATCGCTTGCGCCCTTATATAGAGAGTCGGGTACATAAAACTCACATCACTTATGCGCTACATAGCGACAAAATGGCGCATCTTGAGCAACTGTTTTTTACCGCCGACTGGGTAGTCAAAACGCTGCCAGACTATAGAGTCGACTATGCAGCCAACCCGTTTTTTACCTATGCGGCTATTCCAGCCAAGACCCGCTATCAGTTTATGTTGGACGACGCCGAATACTTTGTGCGCACCTTTATTCGGGGCCCCGTATGTCGTGGGCAAATTGCCACCGATGTGATCCGCGACCAATTTTGGGTGAGTTTTCAAGCGCCCGAGCATGACTTGTTTGTTACCCAGCCGAGCCATCAAACTGAGGTGCGCGATTGGCTCACCCTGCCCGGCCTTAATTCTGATTTACTGAGCCTGGGACCAGACTGGATTTCGTACAGCAGCGGCAGAAATCGCTATTTAACCTATCGCCAGCAGGCCTATGCTAAGCACTACCCCAAAGGGCCCAATCTTGAGCACATCTGGGACGGCGATGGCCACAATAGCCAAGCCTTACTCACAGTGTTTCGCCATCACGACAGCGCCAGTGTCATTACAGGCTGGCAAGGCGACACGCCAAGCACCTTGTGGGTCATGGACTATCCATTACTTGAGCGCACTTATTACGCCTTAGTGGCCAACTTTAACGTCTACGGCAGCGTGTCGCATCAGGCAAAAACACGGCTCTATTTTGACCTGATCCGCAACGGCTCCGAAGCCAACTTATTGCGCTTCTTACCGCCTGAGCAGCGTAATTCGCTGCTGCATGCTTGGTATGACAACAGTGCCCGCATCAAGCTGTTTACCAGCTATGCCGACGTAGATGAAACCACGCCCAGCCAAATACATACCGATGCTAAACAGCCCTTGGTTGACTTTAGCCAACAGGTATTCAATCAACTGGCCGCCGTAACAGGCCCTGCAGACACCCTTAATCGCTGTCGAGTCGGCAACTGTGGCCCTGAGCATACCGAGCTGCAATTGGATACAGCTCAAGAGCGCCTCGAGGATCAACTGCGCCGCCTAACGGGCTTTCCGGCGCGCTTATTGCCCGTTATTAAATGGCTGCCCGAAGTCACCTTGCTGCGCATTGAAGGTGAAGACCCACTGCAGCGTCAGGTATACAGCCTGATCCACAATCGGGATCACAGCAACGTGGCCTTTATATTGGGCGAAAACGCACGGCTGCGCCCCAACAACGACACCCTGACCGTATTACCTGGCATAGTGAGTAGCTACCCAAATTTTATTTTTAACGTCAAACAAACCGAGTTAGCGGACTTTATTAGCGCCCTCACCTCGATGACAGACGCCACACAAATACACGGCGTGGCGGATCGCTATGGTATTCGCCGCACCCATCCAGATTTTTGGTTTTACTTTAACGATATGCACAGCTACCTACAGGAAACCCATCCCATAGAAGCCGGCCTGTTGGATATGAACCGTTATCAAAACCTCTAATCAATGCAGATAAGCGCTTTTATTTCAAGCGGCTATAGCCGAGCTTTTGCCACTCACGCCGAACGCGGTAAATAAAAAAATGCCAGTCAGCTTAACTGACTGGCATTTTTATAGGCTAGAAGCACCTTTTTCGTTAGGTAAACGTGCTAACTCACTGCCACCGTGGAGTAACCGCGATTTTCATCACGTGCTGCAGCCATTACGTTAGCCACCGCATCGGCGGTAGCACCGCTTAATGTCCAGCCTAAGTGCCCGTGACCGGTATTGTAAAACACTTGGCGGTGAGCGCCTCGGCCTACTTTAGGCATCATATTCGGCAACATAGGTCGCAAGCCTGCCCAGGCCACCGCACTTTCGGTAGACACATCGGGGAAGTGTCGATTACACCACTTAACCAGTGGCTCAATGCGATCATGGCGAATATCACGATTATACCCGTTGAACTCGGCGGTGCCGGCGATACGGAAACGATCGGGCCCTAAACGACTGGTTACAATTTTCGTTTCATCATCCAGTAAAGAAATGAGCGGTGCGCTGTCTTGGCTTATCTGGTCACGCAAATTAACCGTAATGGAGTAGCCTTTTACGGGGTAGATATTAACGCGGTCGCCCAGCTTTTTCGCTAGTTCACGACTGCCCACACCCGCACACACCACCACAGCATCAAAGTGCGTTGAATTACCTTTATCGTCAGTCACACGCACACCCTTGCCTTCGATGCTCACATCTTTAAGCTCAGTTTCCATGCAAAAGGTCACGCCGGCTTTACGAATCGCTTCAGCCAAACCAAAGGTAAAGTTATGAATATCACCTGTGCTGTCGCTTGGCGTCCAAAAGCCCCCCACAAAGTCACCGTGCAGGCGAGGCTCTTTCAGTTTAATTTCGGCTGGGCTCAGGGCATGGCGCTCTAATCCGCCTTGCTTTAACAGCTTGGTTACTTCGCAGGCGTGTTTAAAGTCTTTTTGGTTGCTATAGAAATGCATAATGCCGCAATCAGAGCGGTCAAATTCCACGCCCCACTTTTGGCCTAATTCCACTAAGTGGCGACGCGCCTCAATAGCAAGGCGGGTGGTTTCAATGGTATTACGTTCGTAATCGGGGATATGGCGCATAAATTCGAGCATCCAGCTCAACTTATGCCAGCTTGGTTTTGGGTTAACCAGTAAGGGCGCGTCCGCTTGCAGCATCCATTTCACGCCTTTTAATACCGTGGCCCAAGTATTCCACACCTCAGCATTAGAAGCAGAAAGCTGCCCTCCATTGGCGAAACTGGTTTCCATGGCCGCATAACGTTGGCGGTCGAACACGGTCACTTCAAAACCCTGTTCAATTAACTTAGCGGCTGTGGTAATGCCGGTGATACCGGCACCTAAGACGGCTACTTTTTTCATCTCTGACATAATAGTGCACTCTATTTTTGCAGGCGTAATGCGTTCGCGTTAATCACCTGACGTCCCCATCCGTATTGGAGCCTGAGAGATTCACCACATCTATCACCAGATAGAAGGGCTTGCTCCTTCGGCGGGTCTAACAGTGCACAGACCACTCTTCGGATTTGTCTACAGCCACCGGTCCTTTTGCCTGAGAGTTTACGGGGTCGTTGCTCCTTCGGCGGCGCTAAGTCTAGCTAATCACAACTAGCAAGTAACTTCAGCGCTCTCTCCCGGCTGGCTTGATCGACCTACAGATTAGTTACAAACAGATAACACTTCAACCAAATCCTGTGAGTAAAAAGCGGCAAAGGCTGGACTTGTGCTATCGGTCTCCTTTTGTGGTGTAGAAAGAGGTAGCAGGATTATCTACGCTAACGCGCTTAAAGATATGACACTCACCATTTCAGCCCACTGCGAACATTCACTGGACATTCGGTTAGGCTAAAAAATTCGTCACGGCGAGGCAAGCTCGACCCATGCACGCTCGGCAAATACCGTCGACCGCCGATGTATGGCGGAAGTGTCAACATTGCAGGAGCCTTTGTTGACCCATGGCATTAGACAGTTGGCTACGATAATTCCTACTACCTCTCTCAAGATTTGAGCGTCGCCTGTTAGTCCACTGGTGAATAGGTGCAAAGAGATAGCAAAATTATCTACGCCAACTCGCTTAAACCGCATCCATGCGGCGCTCGTCAAATGCCGTCCCTGGCATTTGACGGTTGGCTACGATAATGTCCTGCTACCTCTTTCAATATTTGGGAGTCGTCTGTTCGCTGACGCCTTACTCTTCCCCCAACACATTTTAAGCATAAAAAAGGGCGCCTAGGCGCCCTTCTGTTTTGTGGTCAGCAAACGCCCTATTCAGGCAGCTGGCTTATTCCCACTCAATGGTCGCTGGTGGCTTACCAGAGATGTCATACACCACGCGTGAAATGCCATCTACTTCATTAATGATCCTGTTAGATACATGGCCTAAGAAGTCATAAGGCAGATGCGCCCAATGGGCAGTCATAAAGTCGATGGTTTCTACGGCGCGCAACGACACTACCCAGTCGTACTTACGGGCATCGCCCATAACGCCGACCGAGCGCACTGGCAAGAACACGGTGAAGGCCTGGCTCACCTTGTTATACAAGTCGTGCTTATGCAGCTCTTCAATGAAGATGGCATCGGCACGGCGTAACAGGTCGCAGTATTCTTTCTTCACTTCGCCCAATACCCGCACACCTAGGCCTGGGCCTGGGAACGGATGGCGATACAGCATGTCGTATGGCAGGCCAAGTTCTAGGCCGATGCGACGCACTTCATCTTTGAACAGCTCTTTGAGCGGCTCAACCAAGCCCATCTTCATGTCGGCAGGTAACCCGCCCACGTTGTGGTGAGACTTGATCACGTGCGCCTTACCGCCGGCACCTGCAGACTCAATAATGTCTGGGTAGATGGTGCCTTGCGCCAACCACTTCACGTCTTCAATTTTGCCGGCGTATTCGTCGAACACTTCGATAAACACGCGACCAATGATCTTACGCTTGGCTTCTGGCTCGGCTTCACCGGCCAGAGCAGACAAGAACCTGTCTTCTGCGGGTACATGAATAATATTGAGACCAAAATGATCACCAAACATATCCATAACTTGGGTGGCTTCGTTTAAGCGCAATAAGCCGTTATCCACGAACACACAGGTCAATTGTGGACCAATGGCGCGGTGTAACAGCATAGCGGTAACAGATGAATCCACACCACCCGACAGACCTAAGATAACCTTGTCGCTGCCTACTTGCTCACGCAAGCGTGCCACGGCGTCGTCGATAATGGTGGACGGCGTCCACAGTGCTTCACAGCCACAGATATCGTGAATGAACTGCTCCAGCATACGCGCGCCTTGGCGAGTATGGGTCACTTCTGGGTGAAACTGTACGCCGTAGAACTTGCGCTTTTCATCGGCCATAGCGGCGAATGGGCAGCTGCTCGTTTGCGCCACTTTCTCAAAGCCTGCTGGCAAGCTCACCACTTTATCGCCATGGCTCATCCACACATCGAGTAACGGCTGACCGTTAGCGTCGATGGCGTCTTCAATATTGGCCAACAAAGCACAGTCGGCTACGCGTTGTACTTGGGCGTAACCAAACTCACGCTCAGTTGAACCGGCTACAGAGCCGCCTAACTGCTCGGCCATGGTTTGCATGCCGTAACAAATGCCGAATACCGGCACGCCGGCTTCAAACACATATTGCGGTGCGCGTGGGCTGTTAGCTTCGGTAACGGACTCAGGCCCCCCAGACAAGATAATGCCGTTTGGTTTAAAGTCGCGGATTTTGGCGTCGGTTACGTCCCATGGCCACAACTCACAATACACGCCCAACTCCCGAACGCGACGGGCAATCAGTTGCGTATATTGCGAGCCGAAATCCAAGATCAGGATCCGGTTATCATGAATATTTTTGATCATCGTCTTCCTACTCATTACTTCATAGTCATTACAGAGACCGCCTGTGGGGGGGCAAACGGCCAGAGAAAAACGGGGGTTATCGGCCCCCGTCTACTGCTTTTAAGATCAACCCAAACGGTAGTTAGGGGCTTCTTTGGTGATGGTCACATCATGCACGTGCGATTCTTGAATGCCGGCGCCGGATATCTTAACAAATTCTGCTTTGGTGCGCAGACAATCTATGGTGGCACTGCCGGTTAATCCCATGGCACTGCGCAGGCCGCCCATTTGCTGATGAATAACTTCCTTCAGCTTGCCTTTGTAAGGCACTCGGCCTTCGATGCCTTCCGGTACTAATTTGTCGGCGGCATTGTCGGTCTGAAAATAGCGGTCGCTGGAGCCTTTGCTCATGGCGCCTAAGGATCCCATACCTCGGTAAGACTTAAAAGAGCGACCTTGGAATAATTCAATTTCGCCAGGTGACTCTTCGGTGCCCGCAAACATGGAGCCCATCATCACGCAGTGCGCGCCTGCCGCCAAAGCCTTGGCGATATCACCAGAAAAACGAATGCCGCCATCGGCAATCACAGGAACATCCAAGTGCTTAAGCGCTTCTACCGCATTGGCTACCGCACTAATCTGTGGCACCCCACAACCGGTCACAATACGGGTGGTACAAATGGAGCCAGGGCCGATACCCACTTTAACGGCACTGGCGCCCGCTTCGGCTAATGCCAAGGCTCCGGCTCCCGTTGCCACGTTACCGCCGACAATGGCCAAATCGGGGAAAGCACGGCGCGTTTCACGAATGCGCTCGAGTACGCCTTCGGAATGACCGTGAGAGGAGTCGATTAACAGTACGTCTAAACCGGCTTCAACCAGCGCCTTAATGCGCTCTTCGTTACCCGGAGCGGCACCCACGGCGGCACCTACGCGCAAGCGACCTTGAGCATCTTTACAGGCGTTAGGTTTGCTTTCGGCTTTTTGGAAGTCTTTGGCGCTGATCATGCCAGTCAGTTGACCGTTTTCGCCAATCACCAGCACTTTTTCGATGCGGTGTTGTTGCATCAAAGATTCAACTTGGTCACGAGAGGCGCCGGCTTTTACGGTCACTAAGCGGGACTTTTCGGTCATCACTTCATCGACGCGCTTGCTCATGTCTTGCACGAAGCGTATGTCACGGCCAGTGATAATACCTACTAAATCACCTTGGGATGTCACGACTGGGTAACCGGCAAAGCCATTGATCAGGGTTTGCTCGCGCACATCACCTATGGTCATTTCTGGGCGCACGGTAATGGGGTCTGACACCACGCCGCTTTCGAATTTTTTCACCTTGCGCACTTGGCCCGCTTGGGCTTCGATGGACATATTCTTGTGAATAAAACCGATACCGCCTTCTTGCGCCAAAGCAATCGCGAGATCGGCTTCGGTTATGGTGTCCATGGCAGCAGAAACAATAGGAATGTTGAGCGTAATGTCTTTTGTAAGGCGAGTTTTGAGGTCAGCAGTGTTGGGCAGTACGGTAGAATGGGCAGGAACTAACAGCACATCATCGAAGGTTAAGGCGTCTTGAATTATTCTTAGCATCGCAATATTCACCATATTTGGGGGGTAAAAATATTGCAGTAGAATTTTAGGCATGTCGGCCTTGTCGGTAAAGCTATTTTTGTTATTTTTGCCAATAAAGCGCAAAATAGCCGTTAACAGGGCTTACTTTCACCTGAAGATTCTCTTACGAGGCCATTTTGCAGCCAGATACATCAAATAAGGTTTACACGGTTACCCACCTCAATCGCCATGCCCGTTTGTTGCTCGAAGGCGAGCTAGGCACTGTGGCCATTAGCGGTGAAATTTCTAACCTCAGCATTCCCACTTCGGGTCATTGGTACTTTTCGCTAAAAGACAGCCAATCGCAGCTACGGTGCGCCATGTTTAAAGGCAATAACCGCAGCGTGGCCTTTCGGCCGAAAAACGGCGATCAGGTACTGATCTTCGGCAAAGTGACCTTGTATGAGCCCAGAGGTGATTATCAGCTGGTAGCGCAAACCATGGCCCCCGCCGGTGAAGGCTTGCTTAAACAGCAATATGAAGCGCTCAAGCAGCGCCTGTTTGAGGAAGGCTTGTTTGCGGACTCACTGAAACAAGCACTGCCGCCCCACCCCACGCGTATCGGTATTATTAGCTCGCCGACCGGTGCCGCGCTGCAGGATATTTTAAGCGTACTGGCCAGGCGCGCACCGCATTTGCAGGTAATTATTTACCCTGCCCAAGTGCAAGGTGAGCCGGCGGCGGCGCAGTTAATAGCGGCATTAGCAGCCGCCAACCAAAGAGCCGAAACCGACGTGCTGATCTTGGCCCGCGGTGGCGGATCATTAGAAGACTTATGGTGCTTTAACGATGAGCGCCTAGTGCGCGCCATCGCCGCCTCGCACTTGCCAGTAGTCAGTGCCGTGGGTCACGAGGTGGACTTCACCTTGAGTGATTTTGTGGCGGACCTGCGCGCGCCCACGCCCTCTGCCGCCGCCGAGCTGATTAGCCGCGATGGTGATGCGCAGCAAGCGCAATACCAGCAGTGGCAGCAGCGTTTGCAGCAAGCCCAGCGCCGTTATCTGCTCCAAAGCCGACAATTGCTGGAGCGCTTGCACGCCCGCTTACGGCGCCAACATCCGCGCCAGCAGTTGCAGCAACAGGCCCAACAGCTGGATCAGCTGCAGGTCAGATTGCACAGGGCCTTTCGCCAATGTCTCACTCAAGCTCAGCAACGCTTGGCGCAAAGCCAACTGCGGTTAAACCATCAGCATCCGGCGCAGCAGTTACAAGGCAGTAGGCTAGCACTGCAGGCCCTGCAAACACGCTTGCACACCCAGATGCACACTCGTTTGCAACGAAACCAGCATCAACTGGCATTGGCGGGCTCAAGGTTAAATGCCATTAGCCCGCTGGCTACCTTGGCACGCGGTTACAGTATTACCCAGCATAACGCCCAAGTGATCACGGCAGCCAGCCAAGTGCAAGTAGGCGATACATTGCGCACCCGTTTAGCCCAAGGTGAAGTGGTCAGTCGCGTTGAGCAGGTAGTCGCGAAATAGCGTTTGCGCCGAACATTAAAAATAAGAGCCAGTTCTTAGTTTCCTTGCCAGTACTGAATCTGTAACTGTATTTTGTAGTCTAGCGCTTTAGCTGCTAGTCCCGTCTTAGCGGGAATGTTTAAATGCTGCTGCTTCGCAGAACCCGCAGCGTAAGCGCGGACTACAGAAGAGCCGTGTGTCTCTTTGACTTACCGCTACCTGATTACGTATGAACCTCAGCCATAATGCACCCTGTTTCGGTTTGTTCTTTGTAGCGGCCCAATTTATTCGGCAGGCCAGCTCTGCTGGCTGTTACTGAGGTTTAGATTTAAACCAAAACACCAAACCGGGCCGAATAAATTGGCCCCTACAAGGTCAAAATACCAAACTGAGCCTCATATTCTTTACCGAAGAGGCGGAACCTACCTGTAACATATTGAATTCATTGGTGCTGAGTTCACTGAAACATGGCTGAGCTTTGTGGGTAATCAGGTACCGCTAACGGCTTAACGCTATGTTTTAGCCCTGCTGCGGTTCAAATTTACGGCCCGAGTCGGTATTCTGCACTTGGATCTTATTTTGCTGCTCCGCTCATTACCTCATTTTCGGCTGTTTAGAGTCGTCATTTTTTACCCACCACACCTACTATCGGAAAGGCCTCTTTCGGCCCATAACGCCATGTCTATCAATACCCAATGTAGAAAAATAATTTTTTATCTGTTGTTTACTACCCTAGGCCTGTCGGCCCAAACTCATGCTCAAGAACAGGAGCAGCCTCTAATTCAAGAACAAGTGCCGGCACAAGCGCCTTTAAAAGTGGGCATCACGGCTGTGCCGCCGTTTGTGATGCAAAAAGAGAACGGTGACTGGGAAGGCATCAGTATCGATCTCTGGCAAGACATCGCCAAAGGCATGAATCGCGAATATGAATGGCTGCCCATGAGTTTTAGTGAACTGCTAGAGGCAGTAGAAGCGGGTAAGGTCGATGTAGCCGTAGGCGCACTCACCATGACCGCCGAGCGCGATACGCAGTTCGATTTTAGCCATCCTTTTTATCAAACCGGCTTATCGATTGCGGTGCCAGAAGTGCCCGCGCACAGTTTATTAGCCAGCTTTAAGGCCTTTATCAGCTGGCAGTTTTTAAGCGTGATATTGGCCTTAGCAGCCCTGTTGTTAGCGGCAGGTTTTTTGTTGTGGTTGGCGGAGCGGCGTAAAAACGCCGAGCACTTTGGTGGCAGCGCGGCACAAGGCATAGGCGCCAGTTTTTGGTGGGCTGCGGTCACCATGACCACGGTCGGTTACGGCGACAAGGCACCCACTTCTTTTGTTGGGCGCTTAATTGGTGTGGTGTGGATGTTTGCCGGCTTGATCATGGTCGCAAGCTTTACCGCCGCCATTACCACCTCGCTTACCGTGAATAATCTGCGCACCGGTATTCAAAGCATTAGTGACTTACCCGGTAAGCTAGTGGCCACCATTCCCGACACCGCCAGCCAGCGTTATCTAGAAGAGGGTCATATTCGCTATCAAACCTATCCCGATTTAACTACCGCCATGCAGTCGGTCATTAACGGCGACACTGATGCCATCGTCTACGACCGCGCGCTTTTGCAATATCGTAACTTGCAGTTGGGCCAAAACCTCAGCCTGTTACCCGGCGTATTTGCTCAACAACTGTATGCACTGGCGATGCCCAACGGCAGCCCACTGCGCGCACAGGTTTCCCAAGAAGTATTGCGCGTCACAGAAGATAGCAGCTGGAGCGACATACAGGCGAGTTATCTGGGCAAGGAATAAGCTAGAAGCTAGAAGCTAGAAGCTAGAAGCTAGAAGCTAGAAGCTAGAAGCTAGAAGCTAGAAAAATCTAACCGCAATCCTTGAGTGGATAAAAACAAAAAACCGAGCGTTTAGGCTCGGTTTTTATTTACTCATTCGCGGCTAGTACTAAATGCTGTGCTTAGCTTTGCAATTGATAGTGGCTGATCATGTCCTCTAGCACTTGGCACTCGTTCACTAGCTGCAGGCTAGACTGAGCCGCAGCGGTAGACTGTATCAAGGTTTCGCCAGATGAGTCACGCACACGGGTGATGTTGTAACTCACTTCAGCACACACTGTGCTTTGTTCGTCCGCCGAGGCAGAGACCAAGGCATTCAGCTCGTTAATGCGCGCTACTTGCTCGATAATCGCCTGCAGTGAGTCCATGGCGGCTTGAGTGCTGGCTACGCTGCTTATCGCTTGGGCATCGGCCTTAGTAATGGCCAACACAGCTTCTTTGGCTTCGCCTTGCAAAAGATTGATCATGCCGGTGATTTCTTGGGCCGACTGCTGGGTGCGTAAAGACAGGGTGCGTACCTCATCCGCCACCACCGCAAAGCCACGACCTGATTCACCGGCCCGCGCCGCTTCAATCGCGGCGTTCAATGCCAGCAAGTTGGTTTGCTCCGCTATGCCTTTGATCATGTCGAGCACCTTATCCACTTGGTTACAACGACCATCCAGGGTGCGGATCACCTGATCGATGCGGCCAATCTCGCCATTAAGCTCGGTAATACCCGCCACAGCGACCTGAGCCTGATCACTGGCATTCAGTGCGAAGGCGTGACTCTGCTGAGAGGTCTCAGAAGTTAAACGGGCATTTTCCCTTACTTCGCGAGCCGAGGCTTCCATCTCATTGACTGCCGTGGCAATCATGGCGGTTTCTTGGTCTTGGGCCCGCACCGAGCCATCGGTTTGCTCGGCACCTTGCTGAATATTGTCTGCCGCCGTATAAATGCGCCCGGTTACCTGCTGCACTTCGCGCAAGCTCGCCTGAAAACTGCTTAATAAGCCATTAATGGCACCCACTAGCCCGCCTAACTCGTCTTTGCCCAGCGGCACTAAACGTGTGGTTAGGTCGCGGTTTTTTGCCACTTGTTGTAGGCGTTGGCTGATATTAAGAATGGGACTTTTTAAGTAATAATTTTGAATGAGCCATAAGATTAAACCGGCGACCAGCATCACAATTAATAAAATACCCCCAAGACGAAAATTATTGGCGCGAATTTGGCCAAAGGTATCGCTTAAGTCATAGCTAATACGCACCGCGCCCATCACAGTGCCTTCCGCCACTTGATGACATTGTAAGCAGGCAGTGCCGCGATACTCTTGAAAGGCTTTATAAGGCTTAACTAACGTTAGGTAAGGCGTGGCATCGTCTAAATGTAAGTCGAGCACGGTTTCGCCCTGCTCAATAGCGCGTCTGTCCAGATCATCTTCTATGCCTTGGTCGGGCGCGCCAGGTCCAAATAAGTCACTGACTGCCGGTGCGCGGATCACGCGAGCCTGCTGAATACCCAGCTCTTCTTTAACTTTGGTCTGGACCAAGGCTCGCTTATGGATCACGCCGTTTTCCATCAACACGTTCAGCTGATCCATATAAAGATTGGCGGTGGTTTCTATTTTTTCTTCCGCCAATTGCAAGGCTAAAGTGCGCTGTAATTTAGTCGAAACAAAAAAGCACAACATAAAGACCAAGGCAAATGTCACCAATAGTGGTAACAGTATTTTCCAGTTTAAAGACAGATTACGCATCTAAAAAGATCTCATATGACACTCAGGTAAAGTATTCTAGATGAATGATGCAATTAATAAATATCGAACACTGAATTCATTGATCCAGATCATACCCAAAAGGTTCTATTTTAATGTCAAGATATATTAAGGTTGTATGGCCAGCAAATTGGCAATTAAGCAGCCATAAAAAAGGAGCCCTTAGGCTCCTTTGCATCTATCTATATCAAGACTAGCTGCATTAACATATGCGGCATAAAACGTCCGGCCTACGCCAGTTTAACGGGCTATTTATTCCCAGCCGGTCACTTCGCGCAGTGCACTACCTATGTCGGCCAATGAACGCACGGTTTTTACGCCGGCGTCTTCGAGGGCGGCAAACTTTTCATCTGCCGTACCCGTACCGCCTGAGATAATAGCGCCCGCATGGCCCATGCGCTTACCCGCAGGTGCGGTAACACCGGCGATGTAAGACACTACAGGCTTAGTTACATGAGCTTTAATGTAGGCGGCCGCTTCTTCTTCAGCCGTGCCGCCAATTTCACCTATCATGACGATGGCTTCAGTTTCTGGATCGTTTTGGAATAATTCCAAAATATCGATAAAGTTCGAACCCGGAATAGGGTCACCACCAATGCCCACACAGCTCGACTGGCCAAAACCTTCGTCTGTGGTTTGCTTTACCGCTTCATAGGTCAGGGTGCCAGAGCGCGAGATAATACCGACGCGACCTTTGCGATGAATATTGCCCGGCATGATGCCGATTTTACACTCACCGGGCGTAATAACGCCGGGGCAGTTAGGGCCTATCATGCGCACGCCTGTTTGCTCAAGCTTCACCTTAACGTCCAGCATATCCAAGGTAGGAATGCCTTCGGTAATGGTCACAATCAGCTCAATGCCCGCATCTATCGCTTCTAAGATGGCATCTTTGCAAAAAGCCGCTGGCACATAAATAACGGTGGCGGTGGCACCTGTGGCTGCAACCGCTTCGCGTACCGTATTAAATACTGGCAGGCCTAAGTGAGTGGTGCCGCCTTTGCCTGGCGATACGCCGCCCACCATTTGCGTGCCGTATTCGATGGCTTGCTCAGAATGAAAAGTACCTTGGCCGCCGGTAAAACCTTGGCAGATCACCTTAGTGTCTTTATTAATTAAAATACTCATCTGTTTATTTCCCTTGTGCGGCGTGAACCACGCGCTCGGCGGCGTCGCTTAGGCTGGTGGCGGCTATGATGTTAAGTCCAGACTCGGCCAGTTTGGCCGTGCCGGCGGGAGCGTTATTGCCCTCAAGCCGCACCACGACAGGTACTTTTACGCCCACCTCTTTCACCGCACCAATAATGCCGTCGGCTATCATGTCGCAGCGCACTATGCCGCCAAAGATATTCACCAACACCGCCTTCACGTTCGGATCCGAGAGAATAATTTTAAAGGCTTCGGTCACCCGCTCTTTGGTGGCACCACCGCCCACATCCAAGAAGTTGGCCGGTGAGCCACCATGCAGATTGACGATATCCATGGTGCCCATGGCAAGGCCTGCGCCATTCACCATGCAGCCAATGTTGCCATCGAGCGCCACATAGTTCAGCTCAAAGGAGGCGGCGTGAGCTTCACGAGCGTCATCTTGGCTGGGATCGTGCATTTCTTGTAATTTTGGCTGGCGATACATGGCGTTAGAGTCAATATTGATCTTGCCATCTAGGCACAACAAGTCGCCCGCTTCTGTGATCACTAACGGATTCACTTCTAATAGCGCAAAGTCTAGGTCGGTAAACATCTGACCTAGCCCTAAAAATATCTTGGTAAATTGGTTTACCTGTTTGCCTTCTAGTCCCAACTTAAAAGCCAGTTCTCGGCCTTGATAAGCTTGCGGACCCACTAGCGGATCTATGGCCGCCTTATGAATTAATTCTGGCGTTTCTTTAGCCACTTTTTCTATTTCTACCCCACCTTCGGTGGAGGCCATAAACACCACACGGCGCGAGCTGCGGTCAACCACGGCACCCAAATACAATTCTTTGGCAATGCTGCTGCAAGCTTCCACTAAAATTTTGCTCACCGGTTGGCCTTTGGCATCGGTTTGGTAAGTCACCAACTGTTTGCCCAGCCACTGTTCGGCGAAGGCACTGACTTCTCCTTTCGTCTTAGCCAATTTAACGCCGCCCGCCTTACCTCGGCCGCCGGCATGAACCTGACATTTAACCACCCACATACTACCGCCGAGTTTATCGGTGGCATCCACTGCTTCCTGTGGAGTGTCACATGCATAGCCTTTTGACACGGGTAACCCGTAGTCAGCAAACAATTTTTTTGCCTGATATTCATGCAAATTCATGTTGTGTTTCCGTTTGTTTGAGGGTTTTAGAGTAAAAAGAAGGTCGGCACTTAAGGCCGACCTTATTATTATTATTGTTACACGTCTAACAGCAGACGCGTTGGATCTTCGAGTAGCTCTTTAATCGAGACCAAGAAGCTAACTGACTCTCGGCCATCTATCATACGATGGTCGTAAGACAGCGCCAGATACATCATAGGCTGAATAACCACTTGGCCATCCACCGCCATGGGTCTGTCTTCTATCTTGTGCATGCCTAAAATGGCACTTTGTGGCGGGTTGATTATCGGCGTAGACATGAGTGAGCCAAATACACCACCGTTAGTGATAGTAAAGTTACCGCCCGTCATATCATCGACGGTTAGCTTGCCATCGCGACCTTTGATGGCCAGCTCTTTAATGCTCTTTTCTATGTCAGCCAGACTTAAGCGATCGCAATCACGCAGTACCGGTGTCACCAAGCCACGCGGCGTAGACACGGCAATGCTGACGTCGAAAAAGTTGTGATACACGATATCGTCACCGTCCAGTGAGGCATTCACTTCAGGGAAGCGCTTGAGAGACTCCACCACCGCCTTCACATAAAACGACATAAAGCCTAAACGCACATCGTGGCGCTTTTCAAACTGCTCTTGGTACTGTTTGCGCAGTGCCATAATCGGCCCCATGTTCACCTCGTTAAAGGTGGTCAACATGGCGGTGGTGTTTTTGGCTTCTAATAAACGCTCGGCCACACGCTTGCGCAAGCGACTCATGGGCACGCGTTTTTCAGTACGCTCGCCAACGTCGACGTTAGCCAAGGCCGCGCCAACAACTGCAGGGGCTGAGTTTGATGCGCTGGCCGCTTTTTTGCGGCCGTCTTTAATAAAGGCTTCAACGTCTTCTTTGGTGACGCGCCCGCCTTTGCCAGAGCCAGAAATTTGAGCGGCATCAATATTGTGCTCAGCGACTAAGCGACGTACCGCAGGGCTTAAGGTATCGTCATCCGCATTGGCCTTACTGTCTGCCTTACTGTCTACTTTAGCGTCTGTTTTAGCACCTGCTTTAGCGTCTGTAGCAGCTGTGGTTTCTTTCGTCGCTTCACCGGCGACGGCAACTACGCGTAAGCGCGCAATCACTTGCTCACCCAAGACGGTGGCGCCTTCTTCTTCGATAATGGCTTCTAAAATACCGGCTTCAGGCGCCGGTACCTCGAGCACTACCTTATCGGTTTCAATGTCGACGATTACTTCGTCGCGCTCTACCTTGTCACCGGGTTGCTTGTGCCAAGTGGCGATAGTGGCGTCGGCGACAGATTCAGGTAAAACGGGAACCTTGATTTCGATAGTCATCGATATGTCCTTAGTGCGTTAAGCTGTCAGCGTCAGTGCATGATCCACTAGCGCTTTTTGTTGTTGTAAGTGAACAGAGGTGTAACCCACTGCCGGTGAGGCCGACGCTTCCCGCCCGCTATAACTTAAGCGAGCCTGTGCCGGAATAGCCGCTCGGAAATGGTGCTGACTGCAATACCAAGCGCCCTGATTTTGTGGCTCTTCTTGGCACCATACAAAATCGGTTACGTGTTGGTAATCTTCTAAAATTGCATCCACTTCTTGTTGTGGGAAAGGATAAAGCTGCTCTATACGAATAATGGCCACGTCGGTTTGTTCGTTCTTGCGCCGTGTTTCCAGCAAATCGTAATACACCTTGCCCGAGCACAGCACTACACGCTTCACGCCTTTGGGATCCAGATCATCTATTTCGCCAATTGCATTCAAGAATGTGCCGTGGGCCAGGGTTTCTAAGTCTGAAACCGCCAAAGGATGACGCAACAATGACTTAGGTGACATCACCACCAACGGGCGGCGCATGGGGCGCAACACCTGACGGCGCAACATATGGAACACCTGTGCCGGCGTGGTGGGCGTGACCACCTGCATGTTGTGCTCGGCGCACAGTTGCAAGAAACGCTCGAGACGCGCACTGGAGTGCTCTGGGCCTTGGCCTTCGTAGCCGTGCGGCAACAAGAGCGTCAAGCCACACATGCGGCCCCATTTTTGCTCGCCGGAGCTGACAAATTGGTCAATCACCACTTGCGCGCCGTTGGCGAAGTCACCAAATTGCGCTTCCCAGATGGTTAAACCATCGGGCTCTGCGGTGGCATAACCGTATTCAAAGGCCATCACCGCCATTTCACTCAATACCGAATCAAATACCTGAAACTGGCCTTGGTTTTCTGACAAATGGCATAACGGCGTGTAAGTACTGGCGTCTTCTTGGTTATGCAGCACCGCATGGCGATGGAAGAAAGTGCCACGGCCCGAGTCTTGACCGGTTAAGCGCACTTCATAGCCTTTATCGCACAAGGTGGCGTAAGCCAACACTTCAGCAAAGCCCCAGTCAGCCAGCTTCTCACCTTTGGCCATCAGCTTACGGTCTTCGTAAATCTTGCCCACTTGACGCTGCAGCGGGTGACTTTCTGGATAATCGGTCACACGCTCGGCAATATCTTTAAGATCGTCCAGCTCCAAGCGGTCGTTATAGGGCATATCCCACTCGTGGTGCAGATACGGCGCCCAGTCGACGGTAACATTGTCGGTGTCTCGCCATTCTTTCACCACACACTCACCGCCATCGAGCGCATCACGATACTCGTTGATCATCACAGTGGTGTCTTCGGCACTAATAGTGCCGTTGGCAATCAGCTTATCCGCGTAGATTTTACGCGGCGTGGGGTGCTGTTTAATTTTCTTATACATCAAGGGCTGAGTGGCACTCGGCTCATCGGCTTCGTTATGGCCGTGGCGGCGATAACAAACCAAGTCTATCACCACATCGCGACCAAACTCGCTACGGTAATCCAGCGCCAGTTGGGTGACTTGCACAACCGCTTCTGGGTCATCCGCATTAACGTGGAAAATCGGCGCCTGCACCATTTTCGCAATATCGGTGCAATATTCGGTAGAGCGCGTATCTCTTGGATTAGAAGTAGTAAAGCCCACTTGGTTATTGATAACGATACGTACGGTGCCGCCCACGCCATAACCGCGAGTCAGCGACATATTAAAGGTTTCCGCTACCACACCCTGACCGGTAAAGGCCGAGTCACCGTGTATGGTAATGGGTAACACTTGGCGCCCGTCTGGGTTAGATAAGCGGTCCATGCGCGCGCGCACCGAGCCTATCACCACAGGGTTAACGATTTCTAAATGCGAGGGGTTAAAGGCCAGTGCCAAGTGTACGTTGCCACCCGGGGTTTCAAAGTCGGAGCTAAAGCCCATGTGGTATTTAACATCGCCTGAGCTTTGCACCTCGTACTTGCCGGCAAAGGCATCAAACAAATCTTGTGGGCGTTTGCCCAAGACGTTAACCAGCATATTTAAACGGCCACGGTGGGCCATGCCGATCACCACTTCTTTACCGCCAAGCTCGCCAAAACGGCGGATCAGCTCCTTGGTCATGGGCACCAAGGCATCGCCACCTTCTAACGAGAAGCGCTTAGCACCGGGAAACTTAGCCCCTAAGTATTTTTCTAGGCCTTCGGCGGCGTTTAAGCTCTCTAAGAAGCGCAGTTTGTCTGCTTTGCTAAACTTTGGCTCGCCGACCACAGTCTCAAGCTGGCTTTGGATCCAACGTTTTTCGCGAGTGCTGGTGATGTGCATGTATTCTGCACCAACCGAGCCGCAATAGGTTTTTTTCAGAGCCGACACTAAGTCTTTTAACACCATGGTCTCTTGACCGATGGCGTAGGAGCCCACGTTAAAGGTGGCATCCAAGTCTGAGCCCGTTAGGTTATGAAACGCCGGATCCAATTCGCTGACCAGCTTACGATCCCAAAGATTAAGCGGATCTAGGTTGGCATTTTGATGACCACGAAAACGATAGGCGTTGATCAATTGCAACACTTTAACTTGCTTGGCATCGGTATGCGGATCGCTGACCGGCGTGGCATAACGAGAAGTGTCTTTCGCCAGACGGCGAAAATAATCTCTTACCTGTGAATGAGGCAGATCCTCTACGTCGTTCTCTTGCGGCGGCAACTCGCGAAACACGACTTGCCATTGCTCAGGCACAGACTCAGGATCGGCCAAATAATCTTCGTAAAGGTCTTCGACATAGGTCGCATTGGCACCGGCCAGGTAAGAGGACTCCAGCCAGGCTTGCATAACGCCATTGTGCATTTTTATCCCTTTATAACGTCTCGACAGGGTTACTGTCTGGGTGTCGTCGAGTTAAGCCGCCCTATTGAGCGGCCATTATCTTGCTCATTGCTTAAATTTTTATTGGCTAGGTTCTATTGCCCTTTCGCGGTAACACTAGACTGCCCGCTTTAACAACATGGACTTGATATTACCTATGGCCTTACTGGGGTTTAAGCCCTTGGGGCACACATCGGTACAGTTCATTATGGTGTGGCAACGGAACACGCTAAACGCATCATCCATGCCCGATAACCGCTCTTCAGTACCCGTATCGCGGCTGTCAGACAACCAGCGATAAGCGGCCAACAAGCCCGCAGGGCCAATAAACTTATCAGGATTCCACCAAAACGACGGGCAAGCGGTCGAACAGCAGGCGCACAAGATGCACTCATAGAGACCATCTAACTTGGCGCGTTCGGCCGGCGACTGTAAATGCTCGCGCGCGGGAGGCAGTTTTTCATCGGCGATCAAAAACGGCTTAATTTTTTCCCACTGGGTGTAAAACTGGGTTAAGTCGATAACCAAGTCGCGTACCACAGGCAGGCCAGGCAGTGGGCGTATAACGACCTTGTTGGCCGCGACCTTGTTACCTTGCTTAAGCAGAGTAGACAAAGGCGTAATACAGGCCAGGCCGTTTTTGCCATTCATGTTCATGCCATCTGAGCCACACACGCCTTCGCGGCAAGAGCGGCGAAACGACAAGCTAGGATCTTGTTCTTTCAACGCCAACAGCGCGTCCAGTACCATCATGTCGGAGCCTTCAGCCACGTCCAGCTGATAGTCTTTCATAAACGGCTTGGCATCTGTTTCAGGGTTATAACGATAAACCGAAATAGTGACTTGCATCTTGCTCCCCTTCCTTAATAAGTCCGCGCTTTCGGCTCAAAAGCCTCACGGTGATTGGGTGATAAGTTCACCGGGCGCGTGCTCATGGAGTCAGTCATAGGGCTGTATAAGGAATGGCACAACCAGTTGGCATCATCGCGATCTGGATAGTCAAAGCGCGAGTGCGCGCCGCGGCTTTCAGTACGAAAATTTGCCGCCACCGCCGTGGCATAGGCGGTTTCCATTAGGTTATCTAACTCTAAGCACTCAATGCGTTGAGTGTTAAAATCAGCGCTGGTGTCATCCAAGCGGGCATTATTAAGGCGCTCGCGGATTTTCTTCAACTCAGCCAAACCTTCGGCCATGGCTGCACCTTCGCGGAATACCGAGAAGTTATGCTGCATGCATTCTTGCAAGTCTTTCTTAATTTGTACTGGGTCTTCGCCGTCACGATTATTCTGCCAACGGTTATAACGCACCAGTGCTGCATCAATTTCGGTGTCGGTGGCGTCTTTCACATCACCCAGCGCTTGCAATGCTTCTACCAAATGGCGGCCCACTTCCCGACCAAAGACCACTAAGTCGAGCAAGGAGTTACCGCCTAAGCGATTGGCGCCGTGTACCGATACACACGCCACTTCGCCAACGGCAAACAAACCTTTAACCGGCGTGTCTTTGCCGTTTTCGTCCGTAGTTAAAGCCTGACCATTTACGTTGGTCGGCACGCCACCCATCATGTAATGACAGGTAGGAATGACGGGGATCGGCTCAAACACAGGATCCACGTGGGCAAAGGTACGCGATAACTCACAAATACCCGGTAAGCGCGACTCTAATACGTCTTTACCTAAGTGATCGAGCTTAAGCTTTAAGTGCGGGCCCCAAGGGCCATCGCAGCCGCGGCCTTCGCGGATTTCAATCATCATAGAGCGCGCCACTACGTCACGGCTGGCCAAGTCTTTGGCGTTGGGCGCATAGCGCTCCATGAAACGCTCGCCGTCTTTATTTAGCAAGTAACCGCCCTCACCACGACAACCCTCGGTGACGAGGGTGCCGGCACCCGCGATGCCGGTGGGGTGAAACTGCCACATTTCCATGTCTTGCAAAGGCACACCGGCACGTATGGCCATGCCGATGCCGTCACCGGTATTAATGTGCGCATTGGTGGTGGACTGATAAATACGACCCGCACCACCTGTGGCTAAAATAGTGGCCTTGGCTTTAAAGTACACCAGCTCGCCAGTTTCAATGTCGATGGCAGTACAACCCACGATTTCACCGTCGGCATTTTTCACCAGATCCAGCGCATACCACTCAGAAAAAACCGTGGTCTTGTGCTTAACGTTTTGCTGATAAAGCGTGTGCAACAGCGCGTGACCGGTACGGTCTGAGGCCGCCGCAGTGCGCGAGGCTTGCTCACCACCAAAGTTCAGTGACTGGCCGCCAAAGGGGCGCTGATAGATTTTACCGTTGTCGAGCCTTGAAAAGGGTAAGCCCATTTTTTCCAGCTCAAGCACGGCCTCAGGGCCGCTTTGACACATAAACTCAATCGCGTCTTGGTCACCGATATAATCGGAGCCCTTGACGGTGTCGTACATGTGCCATTCCCAGTTATCTTCATGGGTGTTACCCAAAGCGACGGTAATGCCACCTTGGGCGGAGACGGTATGAGAGCGAGTTGGAAACACTTTTGAGAGCAGTGCACAACTTTTGCCCGACTCGGCTATTTGCAAGGCGGCACGCATGCCGGCACCACCTGCGCCGATAACCACGGCATCAAATTCGCGAATGGTAATAGTCAACTTATACACCCCACAGTACGACAACACCGGTCAGTACATAAACCAGCAGTAACACCACTACTCCACCCAGTAAAACACCACGCAAGAGCGCGCATTTAACATAGTCAGAGAGCACCTGCCAGGCACCTATCCAGGCATGAACGAGCACGCTTAATAGGGCCAGTAGCGTAAACACCTTATTTGAGGTCTTGGCAAAAAAGCCTACCCACACATCATAAGTAATGTCGTTAAAGGCGATAAAGCCCACCAAATACAGGGTGTATAAGGTCATAATGACGGCCGTAACACGCAACAACATAAAGTCGTGCGTGCCATTGCGGCCAACGCTTGCTGTAGTCGTTACCATACCATTATCCCCGCTAGCACTGACAATACTGCTGTCACGCCCAATGCCACCTTGGCACTGAGTGCACCCGACTCCAACTCCTCCCAATATCCGAGGTCAGTTGCAAGATGGCGCAAGCCCCCCACTATGTGATAAGCCAGTGCCGTTAACATACCCCACAGGATAAACCAGACAAAAAAGCCGTCTAATATATCCACGACGTTCAGAAATCCAGCCTCGGACGAGAGCGAATTGCTGAGCAGCCATAATAGGATAGCGAGTGAAAATAAAGTGATAACGCCGGAAACCCGGTGCAGAATTGATGCGATTGCAGCGACAGGTTGGCGAATAGTCCGTAGATCGAGGTTTACAGGTCTCTGTTTTTTAGTCACGGTATTGCCCACTTGGCTCCATTGAGCTCGTTAGTTATTGTTGTAATAGACATGGCCCAGATACACGAAATGAGCATTTTCAGCATGTTTTCACTAAAAGCGACGAACGCCTTAGCATTCATTATTTCGCTTTAAGGTCCGCTAAATTCTCACTACAGCCTCGTCTATCCTCGAGAGCCAGTATATGAAGCACTATTTGTAATTACAACGAAGGCCTTGATCCAATTGCTAAATCTGTAAAGCTCGTCGCACTACGACTTAAGTGCTAGAAAACGAATGTGGAGGGAAATTGACTTTGATCCATACTTCTGTTTTCAATATGCCCGCACCGCAGGATGCATTAGTAGTTAAACATCGATGCAAATTATGTAAAAATGCTTACTTGCGGACCTATTATAAAAAAGCGAAGGAGACGTGCTATGGCTGACCAAAAGGCCACTCTGCATCTGCCCGGCCAGGAGCCCATCGAGCTTCCTATAGCCTCAGGCACTGCTGGTTATGATGTGATAGATATCAGCACACTAGGCTCACATGGCTACTTTACCTACGATCCTGGTTTTATGGCAACGGCATCCTGCCAGTCCGACATTACTTATATCGACGGTGATTTGGGCATATTACTGTACCGTGGCTACCCCATTGACCAGTTGGCAAAACAAGCAAACTATCTCGAAGTTTGCTACTTGCTGCTGTACGGAGAAGCGCCAACGGCCAAACAGTTCGAAGAATTTAAGCGTCTCATCATGCGCCACACTATGGTGCACGAGCAGCTGTCATCCTTCTTCAAAGGCTATCGTCGTGATGCTCACCCGATGGCGATTGTCTGCGGCGTGATTGCGGGCTTGTCCGCGTTTTATCACGACCCCATGGACATTACCGACCAGTCACACCGCGAAACGGCCGCACATCGCATGATAGCTAAGCTGCCGACTATCGCGGCTATGGCCTATAAATACTCGGTTGGACAGCCGTTTGTTTATCCGCGTAATGACTTAAGCTATGCCGGTAACTTCTTGCAAATGATGTTTGCCATCCCGTGCGAAGACTACAAAGTGAACCCGATAGTTGAGCGCGCCATGGACCGCATCTTTACCTTGCATGCGGATCATGAGCAAAATGCCTCCACCTCGACTGTGCGCTTAGCGGGCTCCAGTGGTGCCAATCCGTTCGCCTGTATTGCTGCTGGTATTGCTTCTTTGTGGGGACCGGCCCACGGCGGTGCTAACGAGGCCTGCTTGGTGATGCTGGAAGAGATAGGCTCAGTGGATCGCATTCCTGAGTTTATTCAGCGTGCTAAAGACAAAGATGATCCGTTCCGCTTAATGGGCTTTGGTCACCGGGTGTATAAGAACTTCGACCCCCGTGCCACTGTGATGCGTGAAACCTGTCATGAAGTGCTTGATGAGCTTAAGATTGAAGATCCGCTGTTAGACGTGGCCATGGAGTTGGAGCGTATTGCGCTGTCTGACCCCTACTTCGTGGAGCGTAAGCTGTACCCGAACGTGGACTTCTATTCTGGCATAGTGCTGAAAGCGGTCGGCATTCCCACCAGCATGTTTACGGTGATTTTTGCTTTGGCGCGCACCGTTGGTTGGATGTCTCACTGGAATGAAATGATGTCGGATCCGAAACAAAAAATCGGTCGTCCTCGTCAGCTTTATACCGGTGCTGCAGAGCGTGAGTTTCATTCGCACGTCGAGAAGTAATCCTCACTAGGCCAAAGGTCTAGCGCAGAAAAAGCCGACATTTATGTCGGCTTTTTTATTGCTCGTGAAGCGTGAAGCGTGAAGCGTGAAGCGCAGTTCACATACAACAAGAGCAAAAAAACAGACCTATTTTTTGCAACGAAAGAACGCGAAACCCACAGAAAAATAAGGATAAGATCTAAAGGGATCTTATTGGTAATACCATTCTGGAAATCTAACTGATCATTGTACTGATCAAGCTTTGTTGGTTTTGACCTTGTAGCTGCCAACTTGTTCGGCAGGCCAGCTTTGCTGGCTGTTTTAAAATATAAAACCGTGGCGAACAAGTTGCCACCTACATTCTTACGGTATAGGCCATATCTTTACTTAGATTAGTATAAGAGCGGGCTTGCTGTTTATCTTTAACGTACCGCTTACGGCGTAAAGGGTATCGCGGTCTTTTAAGCCGTCTTCCTGACGCACATCAGGATCTCACCCTTATACCGTTATCCTGATAAAAATCAGGATAACGGTTTGGCTTTAAAACCCAGAGCGAGATACCGAGGCTTCGTCATGCAGGGTCACGACCCAGTACCGGTAAGACGCCAGAGAAAAAGAGCGTTTTAGCCCTTAACCATTAAAAATCTTTCAGATTTAATCACTATTTTTTCGTGGTTTTTGTGGATTTCGTTGCTAATAAATCTTTGAGCTAACGGTGACACAAACAAAAACACCGAGCCTATGACGGGCTCGGTGTTTTATTGTTAGCTGAGTGCTAGATTAGCTTTTCACTTCCCGCTTTCAGCTTCTAGCTATGTGTTAGGCTTACTCTGCGCTCGAAAACTCAGTCATCAGCTCGCCGGCCTTGTCGACCATCTTGATAGAGCCGACAAAATACGGCGTGCGCTGGTGCAATTCGGTGGGCTTAATTTCCATGATACGACGGAAACCGTCGGTGGCTTTACCACCGGCCTGCTCGGCCATAAAGGCCAGCGGGTTGCACTCATACAATAAACGCAGCTTACCGTTTGGCGAATTGGTGCCAGACGGATAAATATAGATGCCGCCTTTAAGCATGTTGCGGTGAAAATCCGACACCAAAGAGCCGATGTAGCGTGAGCTATACGGGCGCTTGCTAGACTCATCTTTCTCTTGGCAAAATTTCAGGTACTTTTTCACGCCTTCTGGGAAGCGAATGTAGTTACCTTCGTTAATGGAATAGATATAGCCCTGCTCTGGAATACGAATATTCTCGTGAGACAGGCAGAACGAGCCCAAAGTCGGGTCGTAGGTGAAGCCGTGCACGCCGTTACCCGTGGTATACACCAGCATGGTAGAAGAGCCGTAAACAACATAACCGGCGGCCACTTGGTTCACACCTGGCTGCAAGAAGTCTTCCATGGTTACCGGCTGGCCGGCTTCACTCACGCGACGGTAAATCGAGAAGATAGTCCCCACAGACACGTTGACATCGATATTTGAAGATCCATCGAGTGGGTCCATTAGTACTATGTATTTGGCGTTACATTGACGCTCATCGTCGAAGATCACATAGTGATCTTCTTCTTCTGAGGCAATGCCACACACTTCGCCACGGGCTTCTAATGCGGCTTTAAACATGTCGTTGGCGAACACATCCAGCTTTTGCTGCACTTCACCCTGTACGTTCTCGCTATTATTGCTGCCACCGATAATGTCGGTCACCAGACCGGCGCGGTTGATTTCGCGGTTCACTATTTTGGCCGCACGGCGAATAGACGATAACAGCGACGATAACTCGCCGCTGGCGTTGGGGTAGTCAGCTTGATTCTTAATGATGTATTCACCAAGAGTGATCATAATATTCCTCAGAAATTTTAATGTGACGTTTAATCGTCATAATTGCGGGGTAAGGTACCCCTTTCATGGCTTAATTACAGACTTAATTTAAATTTTTATGCACTGGCTAACTGGCGACGCACGGCGTCTAAATCGGCGGGGGTATCGACACCCGGCTGTGGCCGCTCACAGGCGTTGGCAATGGCGATGGACTCGCCATGCCAGAGCACGCGCAGCTGCTCGAGCTTTTCTAATTGCTCCAGCGGGCTCACGGGCAAGGCTAAATAGCGACGAATAAAGCCGGCGCGATAGGCGTAAATACCGATATGGCGGCGGCACTGGCTAAGATCAGGTTGGCCTGTGGCCATGCCGTCGCGATCAAAGGGCAGCATGGAGCGGCTAAAGTACAAGGCCAAGCCTTGGGCACTTTGCACCACCTTAACCACGTTTGGGTCTTGCAGCTCGTCAAGGGTGTCTATTTGCGTACACAAGGTGGCCATGGGGGCAGGACTGGCCGCCAATAAATGAGCCACCTGATCCACCAGTGCGGGCGGCAGCAAGGGCTCATCGCCCTGCACGTTCACCACAATGTCATTTTCGGCCAAGCCCAATAACTCCACCACTTCCGCTAAGCGCTCGGTGCCTGAGTCGTGGTGCGGGCTGGTTAAGCACACCTCAACCTCGCAATCAGCCAGTGCCGCTTCAATACGTGCATCATCGGTGGCCACCACCACTCTTAATGCACTGCTTTTTTGTGCCTGCTCGACCACCCATTGGATCATGGGTTTACCGTGAATATCCGCCAACGGTTTGCCCGGTAAACGGGTCGAGCTAAAACGGGCCGGAATCACCACCACAAAACTCATGCGGGCAGCTCATCTAGGCTCAGTTTGCGGGCTTTATTTTCCAGCAACACCGGAATATCTTCGGTAATGGGATAGGCCAAACGGTCAAAACGACACACTAATTCGTTGTGCGCGCGGTCCAGCTGCAGTTTTCCCTTGCAGATAGGGCAGGCAATAATTTCCACCAGTTTTGCATCAATCGCCATGGTGTAGCTCCTTAAGTCGCGTTAAAAGCAGGTGTTCAAAGGCCAGCGGCAACTGCGCATCTACTGGCACATACCAAGTGTTGTCGTGCCCGCCGGGCCACTTCACCGCGTCTTTTTCGGTAATCAGCAAGGGGGCAGATTGTAATAAATGCAGCTGGCTAATCGCCACCGCTTGGTGGTCACCCAGTGCTACGCAATGCCCCAGTGTAAAGCCCAAGTGGCGTAACATGCTAAAAAATCGAGGCGGATGGCCAATGCCGGCTAAGGCATGCACCCGCGCAGGCGGCGTGGGGGTGACCTTATCCGACTCACTATTAACTAGGTTACTCATGGCCACTAAGTTACTCACAGCCACTAAGGCACCGGGTGCCAGCGTCATTAAAAATTCGTTATGCTCAGCCGGCCCGCCATTATTGATGATGGCGTCCACCTGATTAAGGCGCCATTTACGCTCACGCAGCGGCCCCATGGGCAATAAATGGCCATTGCCAAAGCGGCGCTGGCCATCCACCACCACCAGCTCAATATCACGGGCCAGCGCATAATGCTGCAGACCGTCGTCACTGATAATAATATCCACGCCATGGCTGACTAATAAGGCCGCCGCCTCGCCCCGTTTGGGGCTAACGGCCAGCGGGCAGTCGGTGCGCGTCACTATGAGTACCGGCTCGTCCCCGGCGACGCTTGCGGGAGTGTCAGCCGTCACCAACAGCGGATAATGCGCGCTCTTGCCGCCATAGCCACGGCTGATCACGCCCGGGTTATAGCCTTGAGTGCGCAGCCAGTGTACCAGCCACACCACCACAGGTGTTTTACCGTTGCCGCCGACACTTAAGTTGCCAACCACTATCACAGGCACAGGAGCACGATAAACGGGCGTTAACCCCAGTTTAAATAAGCCGCGACGCAAGCCACTTATTAAGCCGAACAACAGGCTTAATGGCGCCAGCAGCCATAGCCACCAAGCTCCCTTATACCAGGCAGTTTCAACCCTAGCTGACATTACTGCTCGCCATATTGAATGCTTCTTAGCTGGGCATACACGCCCTGTTGCGCCATTAACTCGGTGTGAGAGCCCCGCTCCACCACGCGGCCTTCGTCAATCACCAATATTTCATCGGCGCTTTCTATGGTCGATAAACGGTGCGCGATGACGATGGCCGTTCTGTCTTTGCGCAACGCATCTAAGGCCGCCTGAATATGGCGTTCCGATTCGGTATCCAGTGCCGAGGTCGCTTCGTCCAAGATAAGTAACGGGCTGTTACGCAACAGGGCGCGAGCAATGGCGATACGCTGGCGCTGGCCGCCAGACAAGCTGGCACCATTTTCACCAATCACGGTATCGTAACCGTCAGGCAGCTTGGTAATAAATTCATCCGCATAGGCCACCTTGGCCGCCGCAATAATTTGCTCGCGGCTATATTCACCTTGTGCCGCGTAGGCAATATTGTTGGCTATGGTGTCGTTAAATAAATGCACCTGTTGCGAGACCAAGGCAAATTGGCGGCGCAAGTCACTCAACTTATATTCACGCAAGTCCACGCCATCGAGGCGAATTTCACCTTGGTCGATATCGTAAAAACGCGTGAGTAAGCTGGCGATGGTGCTTTTACCGGAGCCGGAGCGGCCCACGAGCGCTATGGTTTTACCCGGTATTAGGTTAAAACTGACATTTTTTAAGGCGGCATTTTCTTTGGTGGGATAGGTAAAGCTGACGCTATCAAATTCAAGATTGCCGGTGGCGCGCGTTAAACTACGGGTGCCGGTGTCGGTTTCACCGTCGGCATCAAGCAAACCAAACAAACTTTGGCTTGCGGCGATGCCGCGCTGATACGAAGAGTTCAGCTGAGTCAGGCTCTTAAGGGGGCGCATCAGCATCAGCATGGCGCCGAGTACCGCAATAAAAGTACCGGGCGAGATTTTATCTTGCATGCCATCGACGTTGGCCATAAATACCAAGGCCGCCAGCGCGGTAGAAGCAATCAGCTGCACCAAGGACGTGCCGGTGGCATCGGTGGCCACCATCTTCATGTTTTGCTGACGCACCGCATTACTAACGCCATGAAAGCGCTCCGCTTCCACTTGCTGACCATTAAACATCAGCACTTCTTTATGGCCTTTGAGCATTTGCTCAGTATTGCTGGTGATATTACCCATGGCATCTTGCATGCCACGGCTTAAGCGGCGAAAGCGACGGCTGATAATGGCGATCATCACGCCAACTATGGGCCCGACAATAAAAAACACCAACGATAGCTGCCAAGAATAATAAAACATCATGATGAGCAGGCCGATTACGGTGGCGCCTTCGCGTACTAAGGTCACTAAGGTGGAGCTGGCGGCAGAGGACACTTGAGAGGCATCGTAGGTGACTTTAGATAATAAGTTGCCGCTGTTGTGCCTGTCAAAAAAGGCCACCGGCATGGTCATGAGTTTGCTAAACACCTGTTGTTGTAACGACAACACCACATGATTGCCCACCCACGCCATGCAAAAGCTGGACATAAAAGAAAACAGGCCCTGTAGAAAAAACATCCCTAAGATAAAGAACGGCATCATCTTTAAGAAGGCCGGATCTTGGCCGGTCAGGCCATCGTCAATCAGCGGTTTTACGGCAGAAATAAAGGCAGTATTCACGGCCGCGTATCCCACCATGCCAATAATGGCTAGCAGCAAACCGAATTTGCGTTCCTTCACATAACCCAATAACCGCTTAAGCACCGGCCAGGAAGAAGTGTGTGCATCTTGGGACATAAGGTCTCTACCTTGAAAAACAAGGCGCTATTCTAACGGTTTACGCTCCTGCAACCAAGTATTGAGCTGCTGATACCAAGCGCCGGGCCGTTGAGCCTGCATTAAACGCCAGTTTTCACCCTCTGCCACTAGGTGCACCATGCCCAATTCTGCGGTCATTAACTGAACGACACCTTGGGTCTCAAAGCGCGCCACCACCTGTGGTGACGGAAAGCCCCAACGATTGGCAAAACCTGCGGTATGCACCACCCAGTCAGGGTTTACTGCTTGATTAAAGGCCAAGGTGGAAGAGCTGTTACTGCCGTGATGCGGACTGAGCAACAAGCCTGCGCTTAAATCTTGCGCCGTGGCCAACAACCCCTGCTCGGCCTTGGCTTCAATATCGCCGGTTAATAATACCGATACTCGGCCATCACTAATGTGCAACACGCAGGAGTCATTGTTGCTGTGGTTCGTTATTTGTAACGGCCATAACACCTTCAATTCGAGTGCGCCCCAGCTGGCCTCTTGCCCCGCCCGACAGCGCTGACCAGAGGACCAAGCGCCCCATTGCTGGTTAATCGCTAAGGTGCGTGCTAGATAATCACGATTACCGCTGTGATCTTGGTCGTCGTGACTGACCACTAAATAATCGAGCTGTGTTATGCCTAAATGGCGTAGCAGCGGCAAAATCACCGCATCCGCCATATTAAAGCCCGAGCTAAAGCGATTTCCCGTATCATAAAGCAGCGCCCGCTTGCCTTGAGTCACCAACACCGATAAGCCCTGCCCCACATCCAACACCCGCACCTCCCACTTAGGAGCAGGTAGCAGCATTAAGGCTATTAAGCTCAGCGGCAGCAGCATTAACATGCGCGCCTTAGGCAGCAACAACAGCGATAACAGCAACAGAGCAAAACCCAGCCCCAGTTGCTGGGCAGATAACCAAATCCAAGGCGAAGCCAGCTCGTTTAAGTTATGCAGCCCATTCATTAAATGACTAAACAACATATCTAATAGTCGAAACACGCCAGCGGCCACACTGGGGGCTGGCCATAACAATAAGCAGGCCAGCAGTAATAGAGGAATAAGCACTAAGGTAAACAGCGGTATGAGCACCAAGTTTACCGGCAAGGATAACCAACTTAAGCCACCAAAAAACAGCATCACCAAGGGCAAGAGCAACACCGTTAAGCCCAGCTGTAAACGCCACAGGCTAGTACGCTTTTGCCAACCGGCTAACAACAGCAAAGCCGCCACCGCCAGCACAGATAGCCAAAAGCCTTGATTGAGTGCCCACCACGGATTCACCGCCAATAACAACGCCACTGTCAGTAATAAGATACGCCGACCACTCCACAAACGTCCCCAACCCATAATGCTCAACCACAACATCAGCATCATTAGCGCCCGTTGCGTGGGCACCGAAAAGCCCGCCAACCAGGCATAAGCCAACGCCAACCCGACGGCTACCCCCACCCCGACACCGCGCTTCCCCGTAAGGCGCCCTAGCAATAAGCCTAAGCCCGCCACCAAACCAATGTGCAAACCGGAGATAGCAAACAGATGACTGATGCCCAAGCCCCTGAGCATGGCCCAATCATCCGCCGTTAAGCCGCTTTTATCGCCAATACTGAGTGCCAAAATCCAAGGTTGCGCGACTAGCGCTTGAGTGCTGTGCTGCAAGGCATTTACCCAAGACGTCCGACTATCAATAAGGTTCGCGGTAGGCATTGACTCCAGCGCTCCGCTCACACTACCCTGTGCCGTTACGCCCTGACCTAACAGCCAGCGGCTACGGCTAAAGGTGCCCGGATTATGTAAACCATGAGGCAAGCGCAGCTGAGTAATCGTTTGCATGTCATCCCCCACTTGAGGTGGCGTTTGCTCACTATTCCAACTAAGCAAGAGCCGCGGCTTTGGGGAAAGAGCTTGACCATTGAGGTGGCTGAGCCTGACAATCAACTTCGTATTTTGATTATTAGTGAATTGTACGGTTTTCACTTGAGCCGTTATTATTTGCGCGCGCGTAAACAAAGTGGGATATTGCAGCCAATTTAATTGCCAATGGCTGTAACAAATAGCCCAGACAAGACCGAGCAATAAACACGCCAGCATAGGCCTGCGTTGCCAGCCCACGGCTGCCAAGCAGAGCAGCGGTATCCAGCTATCCCAGCTCGGTAGCCAAGGCCAAATAATGAGGCTTGATACGCCTGCGCTAAATGAAAAAAGTCGCTTGTCCATCAGGTAAGTATTGCGGACTTAAACCAAATGCCAAAAAAGCTGTTAACACGCCTGATGCCAGATCCGGGCACCATTAAAAATAACCAGTATTTAAAGTTATTAGGCAGTCGATTACACGACAATAATTTGTGGAATCTTAATCGTCACTCCGCCGCCGGCGCCTTTGCCGTGGGGCTGTTTTGTGCTTGGATGCCGATCCCCTTTCAAATGTTTGCAGCTGTCATGCTCGCCATGTACTTTCGCGTCAACCTGCCGCTGTCGGCAGCCTTGGTATGGCTAACCAACCCCTTGACCATGGGCCCGCTATTTTACTTTGCCTACCGCTTAGGTTCTTTCTTACTCAATCGCCCCCATCACTATAAGCATTTTGAACTCAGCCTTTCTTGGTTAAGCAGCGCCATGAGCTCGGCCGCCCCGCCGTTTCTACTGGGTTGTGTGGTGATGGCGGTGGTGAGTGCCGCCACCGGCTACATGGTGATCCACGGCCTGTGGCGCTGGACGGTAGCGAGGCGCTGGCAGCAAAGAAGGCAAGATCGCAATGCTAAATAAATTGCGCACTTGGTTAAGCACCAAAATGCCCAGCCAAGCGACCTTACGTAACAATAAGCTGTTAGGCGTGTTTGGCGAGCGCTTGCTGGCCCCCGACTATTGGCATTACAACCGCCATTCTTCTGCCATCGCCATCGGGGCCGGCTTGTTTGCCGCTTGGTTTCCGCTGCCTTTACATTCCTTTATCGCCATCGGTTTAGCATTAGCGCTACGGGGCTATCTGCCGCTGGCCATCGCCGTGGTCTGGGTCAGTAACCCGCTGACCATAGCGCCCATGATGGTTGGCGCCTATCAACTGGGCACCCACATACTAGGCTTGCCGATGCGCGATTTTAAAAATTTGTTAGAGCATGATTTTTGGGGCATAGCCCCACCACTGCTCACCGGCGCCTTAACGCTCGCCCTACTCTCGGCGCTGCTCGGTTGGCTGCTCACCCGCATTTACTGGCGCTGCAGGATCATTCGTTCTTGGCAAACCAGACGACGATAAAAGCTAGAAGCTAGAAGCTAGAAGCTAGAAGCTAGAAGCTAGAAGCTAGAAGCTAGAAGCTAGAAGCTAGAAGCTAGAAGCAGTAAGAAAAACACGGCCCCTAGGACCAAGCTAAACAAAAAGCCCCAATTCTTTAAGAATCGGGGCTTTTTTTATTTTTAGTCGTTAACTTCCAGCTCTCGGCTTCTAGCTCTCAGCTTCAAGCTTGGATCAAGCTTCTCCCAGCAACTGCCTTGGTAGCAACTTACCGGCGCGCCAAGCGGGATAAATAGTGGCGATAAAAATCAGCGTCAGGGCCGAGCCCGTGACCAACCATAAATCAGCCCAGTGAAACTCGGTAGGAATAAAATCGATAAAATAGATATCTGGGTTTAAGAATCTGTGCCCGGTTATTTTCTCAACACTGGCCACCAATTCCGATAACCGCGTGGCCAGTAATAAGCCCACTAGCCCACCAAGCAAGACGCCTGTAATACCGTTTAGCATGCCTTGCACCACGAAGGCGCCGCGAATTTGCCACGGGCCGGCACCCATGGTTTTCAAAATCGCAATGTCGCCCTTCTTCTCGTTTACCGCCATCACCAAGGTAGACACAATATTAAAGCTGGCCACCGCCATCACCAAGAGCAGCACCACTATCATCAGAGTGCGCACCAGTTGAATATCGTGATAAATATTGCCTTGGCTTTCCATCCAGCTGCTTACGTAAAACGCCACCGGCATGCCCATGGCGGCGTACATGGTGATTTTATCTGCCGCCAACACGTCGTCCACCCGCACATGAAAGCCGGTGACCGCATCGTCCAAGCCCAGTAACTGCTGCGCATCTTGAATGTCGGTATAGCCGAGCACGCTGTCGAGCTGGCCGCCTAAGTTCAGTACCGCTTGCAGGGTAAAGCTGTGGCGCTTGGGCGAGGCAAAGCCGTCACCACCTGGGGCCGGCAAGAGTAACGACACCTTATCGCCCACTGTTAAGCCCAGCTGATCGGCAATGGTTTTGCCCAAGATAAGCCCACGCTCGCCGGGCTTAAGCACACTTAAACTGGCGCCTCCTAAATATGGCGCTAAGTTCGACACTTGTGCTTCAAGAGCCGGATCCACCCCTTGAATGCGCACCGCTTTTAACTTATCGCCGCGGCTGAGTAAGCCCTCTAGCGGCACAAAAGGTGCCACCGCCACTATGCCAGACTCAGACTCGAGCCGCTGGGCGATAGGCTGCCAGTTAGTAACCGGCTGCTTGGCGCTCACTAGCTGGCCGTGGGGGATCACCGACAAGATGCGGTTTTCCAGCTCGCGCTCAAAGCCATTCATGGCCGATAAACCTAATATCAGCGCGCTAACCCCGATGGCGATACCCAAAATGGAGGCCACCGAAATAAAAGAGATAAAGCGATTGCGGCGTTTGGCACGGCTAAAGCGCCAGCCCCAAAACACACTTAACGGACGAAACATTAAGCTTGCTCCTTAGCTGCAAGCAGTTTGGCTACCACCAGCTGCTCTTTATATTTCAACTGCCCTTCATTTACCCAGCGCCCGTCCACTAACTGGCCATCCACCAAACGCCCGTCCACCAACTGACACTGCCTGTCCAAACGCGCCGCCAAGCCCAAGTCATGAGTCACTACCACTAAGCCTGTGCCCAGCTCACTCTGCAGCTCGGCCAATAAGGCAAACACCTCACTGGCACTGTGGGCGTCCAAGTTACCGGTGGGCTCGTCGGCCAACACCAAGCGCGGCTTATTGACCAAGGCACGCGCTATTGCCACCCGTTGGCGCTCACCGCCAGATAAGGCAGAGGGTCTGTGATCCAAACGGTGGCCTAAGCCCACGCGCTTAAGCAGCTTTTCTGCTTCATCTTTGGCCTCACTTACGGGGCGCCCAGCAATCAACAACGGCATGGCGGCGTTTTCCAGCGCGCTAAATTCACCTAATAGATGATGAAACTGATAAATAAAGCCCATGTGCTGATTACGAAACTTCGCCTGTGCACGAGCACGCATCTGATGCAAGTCTTGGCCTTCAATCAATACTCGACCACTGGTCGGCGCATCTAGGCTACCTAACAAATGCAACAAGGTACTCTTGCCCGAGCCCGAGCTGCCGACCACGGCCAAGCTTTCGCCGGCGGCTAATTGCAAGCTCACGCCATCTAAAATAGTGATGGGCGCGGCGCCGTCTAAATGAGTTTTGGTTAAGTTTTCAACCACTAACAGGGGGTTATTCATAGCGCAATGCCTCGGCAGGATGAACGCGCGATGCTCGCCACGCCGGATACAGGCTGGCCAACACGCAAAGAAGAAGAGTAGAAACTAACACAGTGACAAGCTGGCTCGGTAATAACAGCACAGGTAACTGGCTGCCACCGGCGGCGCCATAAAAGTTAAGGCCCAGCACATTGAGCACGGCGTCTAAATTAAGGCAGGTCAATACACCTAAGCCAAAGCCCAGTAGGCTGCCCAACACGCCGCTAAAGCCGCCTTGGATCATAAATACCGTCATAATGCGGCCACGACTAAGACCTAAGGTTTGCAACATGGCAATCTCGGCCTCTTTGTCGGTGACCACCATCACCATGGCCGACAAAATATTAAAGGCCGCCACTAAGACGATCAGCGCCAGCATCAGGCTCATTAAGCGCTTTTCCATGGCCACGGCTTGAAACAACTCGCCGCGGCTGTGCTGCCAAGTTTCATAAACCAGCCCGTCGGGCAATTTAGGTAAGGCTGACAGCGCAAAGGGATCGTCTAACCACAGGCGCAAGCCCGAGGCTTGTTCGGGGGCGTAGCGCAATAAACGATTGGCATCTTCTAAACGGGAGATAATCAGCTGATTGTCTACATCTGTGCCGGTACTAAAAATGCCGACTACAGTAAACAAACGCTGGCTGGGCACGCGCCCCAGTGGCGTGAAGCGGCTGCCCTCGGTCACGGTTACCCGCACTTGGTCGCCGGCTTCTATGCCAAGATTTTGCGCCACACCGGCACCCATCACTAAGCCATAGGGTAAATATTCGAAGTATTCACGGGTACGCGAGTCCAGCGTTTGCAAGATGCGATCTTGCCCATTAGTCGGGTCTATGCCATACATCTCCACGCCCGTTAAATGGCGCGGCCCCTGCACCATGGCTTCGGCGCGAATAAAAGGCGCTTGGCTGAGCACGGTTTTATTATTGGCGAACAATGTTTGATATTGCTCAGGATCTGCCAATTTGCCTTGGGCATCTGTGACTAAGGCATGGGGGATCACGCTGAGCAGCCGGTCTTTTAGCTGTTGCTCAAAGCCGTTCATCACAGCCGACACCACGATAAGGGCAGCCACACCGAGCAAAATACCGATAGTCGAGAAGCCAGATACAAAAGAGGCAAAGCTGCGTTGGCCCCGAGCACCCGCATAGCGTAAGCCCAACATTAACGTCAGGGGTTGAAACATTATCTAATCATCCGTTTTTTAAAGAGTTTTACTTAAGCCCGCAAGTTGCGGAATAATAAAGCTATGTGAATGGCGCAACAAGAGCAGCGAATGATGGCAGACCCTTATTTCAGCATCGACTATCGAGCACAAGTCAATTTGTGCCCTCTGGCGGATGGCGAAACCGTGCCCGACGTCGACACCTTGGAGGCCCAAATTCCGGCGCCATTCAAGCTTATCAGCGAAGTTACCCGCATCGATACCAATAATGCCCGTATGTTGCGTAATTTAGACGAACATGCGGCGGATCTTGTCGAGATCATTAATTTACAATCGCGCAAAATCGATTTAGTGCTCAGCTATGTATTAGCTGGCGAAGATGAGCCTGCTGAGCGCCATCATACCTTAACCTTGGGCGGCGGCGGTTTTACTTTTATGTCGCCCACCCCTTGGGCCAACGACAGCGCCCTACGCTTTAAGCTGTTTTTACCCGAGCTGTCGGTGGCCGTGTTTGGTTATGGCGTGGTCACAAATGAGACCGAACCGCACCATTATCGTTGTCACTTTAGCGCACTGCGCGAGCAAGACCGCGACGCACTTATTCGCGCCAGTCTGCAATTGCAGGCCAAGCAACTTAAAGCCCGCGCCGAACGCCGCGCCCAACAAGACGGCCCCACAGCATCATGATCCAGATAGCCAGCCCCACGCCCAGACCCAAAGCCAGCCTTGGGCAACTGCTTGGCAGCAGCTTAAGCCTCGCCATCGCCCAACAGGCCATCCGCGAGCAAAAACTGGTGCTGTTGGTGGTACCAGACACGCCCACGGCGCTGCGTTTAGAGCAAGAAGTGCGGCACTTATTGAAAAATGAGCAAGCGGCAGACAATAAGCAAAAACTGCCGGTGCAGCTGTTCCCCGATTGGGAAACCCTGCCCTACGATCAGTTTTCGCCTCACCAAGATATTATCTCCCAGCGCCTAGAAACCCTCTATGGCGTGCCCGCATTAACGCGCGGCGTGCTGATAGTGCCGATAACGACCTTGATGCTGCGCACCCCACCGCGCGCTTGGTTAGAACAAAACAGCCTGCTGTTAAAAACCGGCGACAAGCTGGATATGCATGGCCTGCGATCACGCTTAGAGCTGGCGGGTTATCGCTCTGTGGATCAAGTGCTGACCCACGGCGAATACGCGGCCCGTGGCGCCTTGCTCGACTTGTATCCCATGGGCTCCGCTGAGCCGTTTCGCATCGATTTTTTCGATGATGAAATCGACACCCTGCGCCCCTTCGACCCCGACACTCAGCGCTCTCGCGATACGGTGGCCGCGGTGCGCTTATTACCGGCGCGGGAGTTTCCGACCGACCCACTGGCCATAGAGCGCTTTCGTGGCAACTATCGCGAGCGCTTTAGCTTACGTAACGAGCCCGAGTCTTTGTATCACAGAGTTAGCCAAAGTCAGTTTCCGGCCGGTATTGAGCATTATTTCCCACTGTTTTTTGACCACACCGAAACCCTGTTTGACTCGTTGCCGGAGTCGTTATTAGTGCTCACGGTCGGCGAGTTATCTACGGCCGCCGACACCTTTTGGCACGATGTGCAAACTCGCTATGAAGACCGCCGCTACGACACTATGCGCCCGTTGTTGGTGCCAGATGAGTTATATCTGCAACCGAATGCGGTGCTGGCCGAGCTTAATCACTGGCCGCAATTACAACTTAACCAAACGCCGGTATTAGAAAAAGGCGATCGGCTGAATGCGCCCATTAGCCCCTTGCCCGAGCTAGAAGTTGAGCATCAAAAAAGCGAACCGCTCAGTCGGTTACTGTCGTTTTGCCAAGATTTTAAAGGCCGCGTGTTATTTTCGGTCGAAACTGCCGGTCGGCGTGAAGCCTTAATCGAGCTGTTTGCCGGCTCCGCCATTCGCCCTTGGCCTTATAACAGCCTTAGCGAATTCGTTGCTGGCAAAGACGCCATTGGCCTATTGGTCGGCCCGCTGTCTCAGGGTTTTATCCTGAATGACAAAAATGCCAAAAATAGCATAGCGCTGATTTGTGAAGGCGACTTGCTGGGTGGGCGCGTAATTCAGCGCCGCCGCCGTGAAAAGTCCAAGAGCCTAAGCCCAGACACCTTAATTCGTAATCTGGCCGAGCTGTCCATCGGTCAGCCGGTGGTGCATCTCGATCACGGCGTAGGACGCTACACCGGCCTGCAAACCTTAGATGCAGGCGGCTTAAAGTCTGAATACTTAACGCTAGAATATGCCGGTGGCGACAAGCTCTATGTGCCGGTGACTGCGCTGCACTTAGTCGGCCGCTACAGCGGTGCCGACGACCCCACCTTAAATAAGCTGGGTAACGAAACTTGGGCCAAAGCCAAACGCAAAGCCGCGGAAAAAGTGCGCGACGTGGCGGTAGAATTGCTGGATGTGTACGCGCGCCGCGCCGCCCAACCGGGCCAAGCCATGGTGCACGACAAAGCCGCTTATCGCCAATTTGCCGACTCCTTCCCGTTTGAAGAAACCGACGATCAGCTCACCGCCATCAGTGCCGTGCTCACCGACATGACCCAACCCAAGGCCATGGACCGTTTAGTGTGTGGCGACGTGGGTTTTGGCAAAACCGAAGTGGCGATGCGTGCCGCCTTCGTGGCAGTACATCATGGCAAGCAAGTGGCGGTATTGGTGCCCACCACCTTGCTTGCACAACAGCATTACGACAACTTTCGCGACCGTTTCGCCAACTGGCCGGTGCGCATCGAGATGATCAGCCGCTTTAAAACCGGCAAAGAGCAAGACAAAGTGCTGGCCGGTATGGAGGACGGCACCCTGGATATTGTGATCGGGACTCATAAGTTATTAAGCAAAGACATTCGCTTTAAAGACTTAGGTTTATTGGTGGTGGATGAAGAGCACAGATTTGGTGTGCGCCAAAAAGATCAGATAAAAGCGCTGCGCGCCGATGTTGATATTCTCACGCTCACCGCCACGCCCATTCCGCGTACCCTAAATATGGCCATGGGCGGCATGCGCGATCTTTCGATTATCGCCACGCCACCGGCCAAGCGCTTAGCGGTAAAAACCTTCGTTAAAGAGTCAGATCCGGCCACCATACGCGAGGCCATCTTGCGTGAGCTTAAGCGTGGCGGTCAGGTGTATTACCTGCACAACGACGTGCAAACCATAGAGAACACCGCCGAAACACTGGCCACTCTTGTGCCAGAGGCACGCATTGCCGTGGCCCACGGCCAAATGCGTGAGCGCGAGCTTGAGCGGGTGATGACCGACTTTTATCATCAGCGCTATAACGTATTGCTATGCTCAACCATTATTGAAACCGGTATCGACGTGCCCACCGCCAACACCATCATCATGGATCGCGCCGATAAGCTGGGCTTGGCGCAATTGCACCAATTGCGCGGCCGTGTGGGTCGTTCGCACCATCAGGCTTATGCCTATTTACTGACGCCAAACCCCAAGCGCATGACCACGGATGCCAAGAAACGGCTAGAGGCGATTTCGGCGTTAGAAGACTTAGGCGCCGGTTTTGCATTGGCCACTCATGACCTTGAAATTCGTGGTGCCGGCGAGCTGCTGGGTGCCGAGCAAAGTGGCCAGATCACCACCATCGGCTTTAGCCTGTATATGGAAATGCTCGAGCAGGCGGTGAAAGCCCTGCAGTCCGGCAAAGAGCCGGCACTGGATCAACTGCTGCGCACTCAAACCGAGATTGAACTACGAGTACCAGCTCTGTTGCCAGACGATTATATTCCAGATGTGAACATGCGCTTGTCTATGTATAAACGCATCGCCACCGCCGAAGATGATCCACAGTTGCGCGAGCTGCAAGTAGAGCTGATTGACCGCTTTGGCCTGTTGCCTGAGCCCACCAAAAACTTGGTGGCACTGGCGAGCCTTAAGCTAAAAGCTAATCCACTCGGCATAGATAAAATCGATGCCAGCGCCAAGGGCGGTAATATCACCTTCGCTCAAGACGCGCCCATCGATCCCATGTTCTTGGTCGGCCTCTTGCAAAGCCAACCGCGCATCTACAAAATGGAAGGGCCAACCAAGCTCAGCTTCGCTATCCCCAGCCACGACGCGCAAGCGCGTTTAGCGCTGATCAATGACTTGTTAACCGAGCTCGGCAAACACCAAGTCTCGTGAAGAGTGAAGGGGAAAGAGTAAAGAAAACGACGACATAAAAAATATTTGCCACGGAATACACGGACGAATAACAATAAAAATAAAGTGATCAGAGCATTTATCTTGTTAAGATTTTTCTAATAAAATGTGTTTGCCTGGGTCTTACTTTCCGTGTTCTTCCGTGTATTCCGTGGCAAGAGAGTCTTTAGGATCTTGTTCTGGATTAGATTTACCCCCTCACCCATTACACTTCACCCTTCACACCGTTTAGAGAATAAATGAATACACACCCTTGTCATGCCGCCATACAACGCCCCCTTACCGTCGGTATTTTAGGGGGCGGCGTGGCCGGTGCTACGGTCGCGCTGCGCTTGGCCGATCTCGGCATTAACACGCGGCTGTTTGAAGCCAGCAATGGCCTACTCAATGGCCCACCGATTTGTCACCTGCATGCGGGCGGCAACCTGTATCGCGAGATCAGCGATAGCCAGTGCCTCACCCTGCTGCGCCAATCCATTGATTCGGTGCGTGCCTATCCGCACAGCATTAATCGCCGCCCCACCGTGATTGCCATTCCGACTTCAGATAATGGCGACGCCAATGCATTGCTGCCCAGACTCAAGCAAGTGGCCAAAGAATATCAGCGCTTAGTGGCCTTGGACTCGGCCAACAAGGTATTGGGTGAGCCAGATGATTATTACCGCTGCTACACCCGCGAGCAGTTTGTGGCGCTGGCAGCCCTGCCATTACCGAAAAAAGCAAAAAGCCACGACGACTGGTTGATCCCATTGGCCCACAGTCTTGATCCTGACGCCTTAAAGTTCCCGCTGATCTTGGTGCAAGAATACGGCTGGAGCCTGTTTCGCATGGCGGCCACCGCCACCTTGGCGCTGCAAAACTCGCCCCATTGCCAGTTATTGCTTAATACCCGCGCCACCCATCTTGAGCAATTGCCCGATGGCTGGCTAATTGAAACCAGCACCGCCGGCTTGGTAGAAAGCCACAAGGTAGATTTCTTAGTCAACGCCTGCGGTTTTCGCACCGGTTTGGTAGATGACATGGCGGGCTATCGTCGCCAACGCTTGGTGGAATACAAGGCCGCCTATGTTGCCCATTGGCAAACCGAGGGCATTTGGCCAGAGGTGATCTTTCATGGGCCACGCGGCACGCCCAAAGGCATGGCGCAATTAACACCCTACCCCAATGGCGTGTTTCAGCTGCACGGCATGACTGATAGCATCACGCTGTTTAAAAACGGCTTAGTAGCCAGCAGCGCTTTGAGTGCCCAGCCGCAATTGCCGCTGTCGTATCAAAACCAAATTGATCAAGGTTGGCAGAGCAAGGATGTGACCGCGCGCACCCAAGGTGCTATCGACCATATGGCACGCATCTTACCGACATTTGCTAGCGCCACCGTCGGCGGCAAGCCGTTATTCGGTGCCCAGCAAATTCCCGGCTCAGATCCCTCTTTACGCGCCGCCGATGTGTCTTTTGAAGGTAGCCATTATGCGCGCGTCGAGATAGTCAAAGCCTCATCGGCGCTGACTGCCGCCGATCGCATAGTGGCGCAATTAGCCGGCTTAGGTTGGTTAGAGCAGAGCTGGTTAAAGTGGGACTGCCTAGAGCAAAGTGTTGAAGGTTTAGTGATGAATGATAAGTTACAAAATCCACGCCTATCGCCGCAGTTAGCGATTACCGCTCAACACAGCGCCGAACAAGTAGAAGCACTGGCCATCAAGCTGGCCTGTGAACGCGGCTATCCAGAAGCCTTGGCGTTAAACATGGATTAGTTGGAGAGTAAGCGACAACTGGGCAACCTACGCCGACACGCTCGGGGACTTGCCACTCACAGCTTTAGCCTGCTGCGAACATTCACTGGATGTTCGGTCAGGCTAAAACGGTTCGTCACGGCGAGGTAAACTCGCCCCCTCTACGCTCAGCATATTACGTCCTACCGCCGATGTATGGCGGAGGTGTCAGCATTGCAGGAGCCTTTGCTGAGCCTGTAATATGATGGTCGGCTACGGTTATCCCAGTTGCCTCTTTCATGGCTCCGTGTGGCGGCCAAGAATAAGAAAAGGCCTGCATCGCAGGCCTTTTTACTTTCGTTCATTTCTGCATGGCTAAGCCGTGCTTACGAATAAATTTTATTTGCCCAGCGCGTTAAACCCGCGGTTACACTGCCGAAGTGGTCACCGATCACGATGGGCGTATTTTGAAATTGCTGTTGTAAAAACGCATTCAATACCGGCGATTTAGCGGTGCCGCCGGTGACAAACACTACGTCTGGCTCGCAGCCTGCTTGGGCAATGGCATCTGTCATCAATGCGGTAATGGCGCTGAGTTCGCGGTTACAAGCCTTGGCAAAGCCGTCTCTATCTAAGGTCACGCTTAAGCCCGAATCGATATCGGATAAGTTAACAAGCTGCTCGGTAAAATCTGTTAAGCCGATTTTGCTTTGCTCGGCGGCATTCACCACCCGATAGCTAAGTTTGTTCTTCTGTACTTTTAATAAACGACTGAGTAACTCAGGCTGTTCGGCATCGCGGATCAGCTGCTCTAAAAAGCGCGCGTTGGCGGCGGTGTAAAATTCGGTTTGGTTATGAATGTTGTTAATCGACACCGCCTGCCAAAAGCTGTTGGCAGGCACCGGCTTGCCGATTTTCAGCATGCTGTCTAGGCCGAAGCTCGGCATTATGCCTTTTAGGGCAAAGGCGATATCAAAGTCATTACCGCCCACTCGCTCACCGCTGTGGCTTAACAAGTCCGCCGTTCTATCGCTGGCAGCCGCCTGTTTGGGGCCCATTAACAACATGGAGCAGTCGGTGGTGCCGCCGCCAATATCGACCACTAACACTTTGGTCTCTTGAGTCAGGCTGGCTTCATACTCAAAGCCGGCAGCGACTGGCTCAAATTGAAACTCTACGTCTTTAAAGCCCACGCGCTTGGCAGCCTTGGTTAATATTTCGATAGCTTGGCGATTACTTTCTTCGCCGCGCAAACCTTGAAAGTTAATTGGCCGACCAATCACGGTTTGGCTAACACTTCTACCCAAACGCGCCTCGGTGAGCGTTTTAATATTGATCATCATGGCCGCTACTATGTCTTCAAACAGTTCTGCTTGTTGTGGCAGCAAACCGGTGGCACCCAAAAACGATTTAGGGGATTTGATGTAATAGCCTTCGTCTGGCTCTTGCAGGTAATCCTTTAGCGCTTGTTGGCCAAACGACAATTCTGTGGGGTAGCCATCTAATACCAGCTCGCGCAATGCGCCTTGCCCTTTTTGCAGCTGGCGCGCACGTTGGCTTTGAAACACCGGCTGTTCTGCCGCACTGAGGTTTTTGTGCAGCCAGTTAACAATCACGTCTCGACTCGGTGCATACAAGGTGGACGAGATGTAACGGCCATGCTCGCCCAACGCCAACAGCTGCGGTGCGCCGTTTTCCATCACGCCCACCGCGCAGTTTGAAGTACCGTAGTCAAATCCGATCATGTTGAAATCTCACTTAAAATCTAATGCTGAAGCTCAAAAAATACTGAGCAAGCCAATAGCTCAGGCCGCTGTTTGGTCGAAAACGACGAAGCTGCTTTTGGCTAGGCTAAAAAAATGAAGCGGCATTATAGCGGAAAACGAAGTTCATTGATGGATGAAAATGGGAAAGAAAATCATACATGTAGCTGTGGAGAATAGAGGTCGCTGGGTAACCTGCACCAACTCACTGCAAACTTTTGACAGTTATCAAATAAGAGTTACTGAATGGCTGGCAAAAAGGTAAGACAAAGGGCCTACTCCTCCGACTCGCCGTGAATACTTCCATGTAGGCTCAACCGCGCCATCCTTGGCGCAGATGGTCGGCTGAGCAGCTCCCTTTGCCCCCTAGTCAATTTCGGCGTCGTCTGTAGAAATAACTCTCAATCCGAGAAATTGCCTATAAAACAAACACCAAAGCGTTTGGCACCTTACCTTTACGTTTTTGCAATTGCCTTCACCCATTTTAGCCGTCAGAATAGACGCGTTTGGAAACTTTAGTTCAAATTGAGCGACTCGAGCTGCTCGGCGGTAGCCTAGATGACTCCCACCAAGGGATTATAAAAAGCCCTCCAGACGTCCTTTTTTATACAGTCTATTAAGAGCCAGCTGTAAGCGTGCGCAATATCAACACTAGCGATGCGTATTACCACTGCTCTACTGAAAAATCAGCTTGTCATTAATGTTGTTATAATTTTCACGATGTATACCACGGAATATATATAAGCAGACGCATTTTGCTACTGCAGGACTATCTTACAAGATACTTAGCTAATTTATAAAAATCGAAATTATCTACTTTCAAACAAATTTGTGTATGAATGTAGATACGCATGAGAAGTATTATAATGTTAAAAAATCCAAACAAGGAGTATCAGTGAAAAGAAGAGACTTTATTGCAAATCATTTTATGCGTAAGGATTTTATCGAGGATGTAATGAAGTCCGTAGCTTGGACAACTCTATGTAGCGCAGTCTTTACCATGTCAATGGCGGCTTTAAAGTCCGGTGAATATTTTCAAGGTGTCGTAGTTTTTATCGTCTTTCTTTGGCTGTCGACAATTTCATTTATGTACGTGGCTGTACATGTGGTTATTCCTCTGGATTCAGCAATGTATCCGGCAGATCCTTATTGGGACGAAAAAGCAAATAGTCTAACTGGCTTAGACCGTTTTTTTGAAATTTGTAAGGTTTTTCTGGTTAGAAAGCGTATTTTCTACCTGTCCTCGATCATGGGATATGTTTTGTACGCAAATGAAGTCACGGAATACTTAGCAGAGAAGTTGTAACAGGCTAACAAAATGTCGTTGTCGGACTGGTTTTCCGCTACGCTCCAAACCTGCCGCAAAGTACGGCGTTATGTTCCACATGCTATCTAATAAATTTATAAATAAAATTTAATTAAGGTTATTAAATTATGGATTGGAAGATTGCACTAAAAATAGCTGGACCATCAGCGATTGCCTCCTGGGTTTTTTTGGAACTGATTGGATATTATTTATCTAACTCTGAAATTTTTAAAACCAGCTTTTATTTAAACCTCACACTCCTTATTTTCATATTCTCTTTTTGTTTAATTATGGGGTGGTTATGGACTCGTAGTAGCAATGAAAATAACAAGACAGAACCAACTGATAATAAAGTTGAAAAGAATGATATTTTTGAAAATGAAGTAGGTGTTGACTTATCAGTTGGTAGTATGGATACGAGTATTGTCGATAATAAAATTTCAAAAAACAAAGTAAAAGGCTCTTTAAATATTGGTAGTAAATAATGAATACTCAAGAACAAGATAGATCATTAATTCCAAATTCTTCTAAATATATCTCTGGAAATGAAATAAAAGACAATGATATTGGTGGAGACTTAAACATTGGAAGTACGGTGATCAAATTGCCATCATATAATATTTCAGTAGGGGCTGAATCTCTTAAAGCATTAATACATGAACATGAAAAATTAAAAGAAGAAAACCCCATTTATCTTTATGTTATTGAAGAGCTTCAAAGTAAAATTACAGATAGCAAGTCTAGGAAGGTGATTGGGTTAGAAAAAAAATTAATAAAAGCAAATAAAGAAATTTTTCTTGATGAAGCCCTTATATCTAGTCAGAAAGCCTCAAAAATGATATTAAGATTTCAGAACATAAAGTCATATCAAATTATTTTCAATCATGTTTTAAGTCTTATTGTAACAAGGTTTCGAGCACATGTAGTTCCTTTAATTAAAAAGGGTGTAGACGACTTAGCTATTAAAACAGTTATTAATACAGTTATTGTTGAGCCCTTAAATCAGGAAGTAAGCTTAGCTGGGGGCTATATCACTAGTGATTTGATTGAAGGGATGTTGTATTTTCTTACAGAAAAATGCCATGTGGAGTGGGTATAATGATTATTTACCATCCAGCTAATGATGTAAATCATTGTTCTTATCGCATATTAAATATATTACACTCAGTCAATAACAACAAAATAAATTGTGACATGATAAAAATTATTAGTTTTTATTATGTATACCCTCACTTATTAAAGAGAATGAAAAGCTTTCCAAGACCGTTAAACTATCAAGCAAAAAAAATTAAGAACATAAGTGATTCATTTGAATTAACACCAAACCCAAGAAGCCTGTTTTTTGAAATGAACCACACACACGAAGCCGCTATTTTGTCTTTGCATCAGAGATCACTAATAAACATTAATCAAAATATTGTCAGTCTAGAAAAACAAAACCTCCCAAATAAACTAATTCAAGAATTTAAAGCAGATAAACTGACAAAAAGTGCACTTTTTAAAATCCTTGTTGAGTGTTTGCCGAACGTTAAATTAGATGGAGATAATGGCCTCAAAGCTAAAAGTGGATTAATGGAGTACAAATATGATTAGCTCAAGATTTTTTGTAGAGCGCCTAGTAATTATAAAATCAGGACGTAGCGTTTATGATGAAAAATTTCACAAAGGAATAAATGTAATTAGGGGCGATCATTCCGTTGGAAAAACAACAATATTAGAGATTTTATTTTATGTTTTAGGCGGAGAAATCAAAGATAATCAATGGCTATATCCTGCAGATCATTGTGATGAAATATATTGTCAGGTTAATATTAATGGAGCTTCATTTACAATAAAAAGAGATATTGAAAAGGGTAAGATTCCCCCAATACGAATACAAGGTGGTTCTTATGATGATACAAGCTTAGATAATCTAGGCTGGAAAAAATTTGGTCCTAGAAGAAGTGAATCTGGTGAAAGAGTTTCGTTTTCGCAACAATTTTTTGATTTATTAGGCTGGGATAATCATAAGTCTGATGATTATGCGAATTTGACAATGCACCAAGTGCTTAGATTTTTATATGTAGATCAAGAAACTGGGTCAACAAAAATTTTTCGCGCAGAAGATAATCCTCGTGGTGATAGTGAAGTTATACGAACAGCAATTGCCGATTTTTTATTGGGCTTAGATAATCTTGATACGCACAGATTGAGACAACAACTTATTTTGGCAGAAAGAGAATTTGATAAAGTGGCTGCTGATTTAAATGCCATGTATAAAGTGTTGGGAAGTGATTCTGGTTTAACTCTTGACGTTTTAAATACTCAAGTGATAAATATTTCTGATGAGATTGTATCTTTACAGAATAAAGACGTTGAGTTAAAAACAACTACTGAGTTTGAAGTCGAGTCTGCATATATTTACAAGGAATTAGAAAAGAAAGTAGAAGTATTTAGTCGGCAACTTCAGTCTTTAAATATTGAAATACAAGAAACGAATGGTGAAATAGTTGATTGTGAACTATTTGGTTCCTCACTTGATTTTAGAAAAAAATCATTACTAGAATCCAAGTCGGCTTTTGATTGTATTGGTGCGATTAAATATACACATTGCCCTTGTTGCTTGGAAGAGATTAATCATTATAACGAAGACACTTGCCACTTATGTAATACTAAAAATAAAGAGTTTCATCATTCAAATAATTATATGCAAATTTTGACAGAGCTTGACTTTCAGATTAAAAGCAATGCAAAAGTTTTAGATGATTATAAAGGCCATTTAGAAGGTCTTAAGTTTGCGCAAGTAATTTCAGAGGCACAGCTAAAAACTTCTCAAAGCGAGCTACAGTCGATTTCAAAAACTGTAGATGTAGAAACTCAGGATTTGATTAAAAGATCGAAGAAGATAGGGTATTTAGAGTCGGAAATTAAAAATATTGAAAAGCAGGTTAAAATAATAACCGACTTAGATAATTATAAATCTAGAAAATCCGTTCTAAATAATACAATTACAGAGCTCCGTGAAAAGATTACTGCCGCTGCCGTATCTAGCAAAAAAAGAAGAGAGAAAGTTAACCTTGGAATCTGTGAAAATATGTTACCTATTCTACACTCCGATTTACGTGATAATGGAAAACCTTATGAAGAAGTTTTTGCGGCTGCGAAGAGTAGCGATATTGAAATTGATTTTTCAAAAGATAGAACACTAATAGATGGAAGAGTTAAATTTTCAGGAAGCTCTAATTATATAAAAAAGAACGCTTTTTATCTTGCTGCTTTGCTCGAGTCATTGTCAGACCCGCTTTATAGATTACCAAGATTTTTAATGCTGGATGCCATAGAGAATGGTGGCATGAAACCTTTTAGAAGCCATAACTTTCAACGTTCCATAATTGAAATGTTTAAAGATAAAAAAGACTTTCAAATAATATTCTGCACTTCAATGGCATTAGATGATTTAAATAATGAGGAATATGGTGTTGGCCCCTATTATGTTGGGAATGTAATCAACATTAAAACCGGAAAATAACAAGGCTCTTAAAATTAAAATAAACAGTGAGTTACGCTTCGCTGCACATTATAACCCTCTATTCTAGTATTCTTAGTGCGACGTTAAATGTATTGAGCATGTATCTATTCTTAATCAGGCTCTAATTAGACGCCCATGTTAATTACTTCTGCTGTGATGATAGATAAATCATCCGGCTAATTTCCGAATCTTGCCCTGCTTTTTGGTCACTAAATTGCAGGTTAGTCACCTACAGGTAACTCCGTAGCATGAGGCGGATGAAGGGATCTGCTCCGCCGACCATCACATAACAGGGATGTTATGTGTTTGAGCGTTACATGGAGGTACTTGAAGCGTGTCGGCGGAGTAGACCTTCATTCGCCATTGATAGGAAGCTAACAAACCACTCCTGCTAGAAACAAACAAAAAAGAAACGCTAACAATACACCCATGTTAATTACTTCTGCTGTGATAATAGATAAATCATCCGGCTCATTTCCGAATATTGCCCTGATTTTTGGTCACTAAATTGCAAGTTAATCACCTATAGGCAGCTCCGCAGCATAGGGGGGATGAAGAGAGCTGCTCCGCCGACCGGCACATAACATGGATGTTATGTGCTGAGCGTTACATGGAGGTACTTGAAGCGTGTCGGCGGAGTAGACCTTCATCCGCCATTGAGATAAAGCTATCGCGCACCTAAGCGTTGAAAGAATGAAGCGCTCTAGGCTCTTCATAACCGAGACAATTTAGTACTAAAACTGTACAGTGCGGAAGTTTCTATTGGATCTGTTAACAAAAAAGGAAATTTTATGAGATTACTGCTAGCGATATTTTTACCTTGGCTGCAATTTTTCACCATAGGTCGCCCGATTGCGGGCATTATTTGTCTTATCTTGCAGATCACGCTCATTGGCTGGATCCCTGCTGCTCTGTGGTCTGTATACGCGTTAAGCCAATATAAAACCGACCAAAAAATTGCTCGCACTAGATCTTAATACGCACAGAAAATAGCCGGAACAAACAAAAGGGTGCCCAATCGAGGCACCCTTTTTCGTGAGCTCTGCAGTGAAAATACTTAACAAGCCACCCATGTTAATTATTTTTGTATGAATACCAACCAGTTAAACCTTGCAAAAGGTGTGAGATCTCGCCCTGTTAAAAGTAGCGGCAGATCGAGGTGGCAAATTAGTATCCCTTGAGTATCAAGTTAGACCCACTGGACTTTCACTTGGAAAGTATTTGGAATGTTTTGTAGTAAATTCACTAGACAAATAAGCCTAACAAGGCCAATCACAAACGCCAGCAAGCTGGCTGAACTCGCTGACGATCGCCTGTATTGGCGGCGTTAAATGGCAAAAGGAGTTATGTCGAAAGTGACGATGCTGTGATAAAATTCAGACCTCATTTCACCCTGAAATGTCATTAATTAAAAATAACCAAACACTTAAAAAGGATAAAGAACCATGCGCCTTAACTATAAAAATTTTTTATCAAACTGCGCTATTCTATCATTTACTGCAGCGACCAGTTCTGTAGCTTTAGCGGCGGACTTAGATGCAAGCTGGGGCGGATTATATGGTGGCATAACCATTGGTGCACTTAATGGTGAAGCGGATCCAGATACCACCACAACAGACGGATCCTACTTCAGAACACAAAACATCAATAAACTAAATAACACCTTTCAAAAAGATGTATCTGGCTCTACTGCTACAGCGTCGGCCCTGGTAGGTTATTTAAAGCAAAATAATAACTTCCTCTATGGTATTGAAGCCGATTTAACGGTTATGGGTTTTAATGAAAAAACAAGCACGACAACTGGCTATGCAAATGGTGCCGGAGAAAATAACACTGAGACTTCGATAAAAAGTAATTTCTCTTTGGCAATTAGACCGACTATAGGCTATAGCTTTGGTGACACAATGGTGCAATTTGGGGCTGGACCTGTCATTAGTCAATTTGATTACAAGTTCAATTTTTCTGACTTCAGTGATATAAGCACAAGCACAGATATGGATAAAACAACTATCGGAGTATCTGCCGACATAGGTATTAAACATAGGTTTGACAATGATTTAATCATACAGCTCGATTATATTTACTCTCACTATTCAAATATTGTCGACAGTAATAGCTTGCTTACGAACGCATCTGGCAGCAGCACCAATACTGATGTATTTTCTCATGGATCTGAGTTTGAATCTAATAACATTCGCATTGGCCTTATAAAATACTTCTAAGGTGTTGCCAGGGTAGATCGCCACATTAACCCTCAATTCAGAAATGAGTCGGGGGTTTTTAGAGAAGTGTTACTTATTTATATTAATCAGGCTTAATACCTGTGTGATGTGAGATATTTTTATTGGTGAAGGCACAACTATAATAACCCCTATTAGCGATCACAATAGATTATTTATAAGGCTATGGAAACTTACACTAAGTAAAGATTTAGCCTTTAAAATATCCTCATCTGATGCTGGTAGAGAGTGGAAGACTGGACATTTATTAACGAGTTAGTTTTCAAGTTTTAGAGTGCTACAGTTAAATAAAAGAGAGCTTACTGACTAAATTTTATTGCATCATGCTAACACCAAAATTCATGCATTTTTAATAAAAACTACGAAGGGAAGGATGATAAAAAGTCAGAAATCTAAAAAGCCACTCATGCTAAAAAACAAAAAAGAACCCATTCGGAGCTCTTATTGCGTTAAATTTTTAGCTTGCGTCCAGCGCGTTATCGGTAGCACTAGCAGCCCCCACATATTAGCAGTTGCTTAAAGCGCTAAATATAAAGTGGCAAACAAGGCCTGCATGGGTAATGTGAGACCTGCCCTGTCATCCTTTCTACTAAGAACTCAAGAGCTGGCCATTTCTTCTGCTAAGGACTAAATAACCGGCCCTTCCTTTTAATGAGAGCTCATGACCCAGTCTGGCCTGCCGATAACCACATACTCTAGTTGATTGGAATTTCATGATGTTTAATCGCCGCCTCAAAAAAGAACTTGCAGATCAGCTTGAAGAATTAACGATGCTCCGCCAGCTGGCGGCCCAGCTGGATTTGGGCATGCTGTCCATTAGGCTAAATGCCGATTTCTGTATTTCTGCCGTCAACCAAGGCTTTGCCGATACCCTCAATTTTCGGCGAGAGCAACTGCTGGGGCGGCCATTGTCGGAAATGGTACCGTCTTACGTGTCGAAACTGCCCTGTTTTCGAAACTTCAATAAAGCCATGGCCGAGTTCGCCCCGGTCAGCGACAACTACCGCTACTTGCGGGCCGATGGCTCCCTAGCTTGGCTGAATGTGCAATGGCTTCCGGTACGAGGTGCTGACGGCAAACTCTTGTATGTACAGGGTTATGGCCGCGACATAACCAAAAAAGTAGAGGACGCAAAAGAAAGTGAGTCTTTCATTGATGCGTTGATCCGCTCCACCGCCGTTATTCAGTTCAATCTTGATGGCACTGTTATCACCGCCAACAAGCAATTTCAGCAGGCGATGGGCTACCGATTAGAACAACTCGTCGGTAAGCACCACAGTACCTTCTGTACTCAAGAGGAGGCGGCCTCGCCTGAATACACAGCCTTATGGAAAAAGCTAAACAGCGGCGAGTACGTGGCGGACCGCTTCAAACGGATCGATAGCAATGGCTCAGCTGTGTGGCTGGAAGCCACGTATAACCCGGTCTACGACGCCGAGAATAACCTCCATAGGATCGTTAAGTTCGCCAACGTGGTCACTGACCAAGTGGCACGCGAAGCACAAGTGCGTGAAGGCGCAGGCATTGCCTACGACGTTTCACAACAAACGGACGTCAGCGCCAAAAAGGGAGCTATTGTGGTCCAACAGACGGTCGAAACCATGCAGCAGATAGCCGAGCAAATGCAGGCGGCGACCGAAAGTATTGAAGCGCTAGGCAAACAGTCTTTGCAAATCAACACCATAGTACAAACCATAGGCGGCATCGCAGCGCAAACCAACCTACTGGCGCTCAACGCCGCTATTGAGGCCGCTAGGGCCGGTGAACAGGGCCGCGGATTTGCTGTGGTAGCCGACGAGGTGCGAAAGTTGGCGGCCCGCACCAGTTCAGCCACCGAGGAGATTGTGAACGTAGTCGGAAAAAACCAGGTACTCTCGGATGACGTCATGCGTCAGATGCTCAGCTCCCGAGAAAAAGCCGAGCAAGGCTTAGAACTGGCAAGCCAGTCGGGCATAGTGATTGTAGAGATTCAGGATGGGGCCAAACAGGTGGTCGACGCTGTAGGGCGCTTTGCCAACGAATTGCAGTAGCACAAGAAAGTGAACAAGCCACTCATATTAAAACAAAAAAGGGTGCCCCTCTCGGGCACCCTTTCCGCTTTAGTCTTGCAGCTTGGCGTCTAGCGTGATCTTGGCATTAAGTAATTTGGATATCGGGCAGCCGAGTTTGGCTTTGCCGGCTATTTCGTCGAACTTGGCTTGGCTGATATTGGGAATGCGCGCCGTCATTGCTAGATGCACGGCGGTAACCGCAAAACCGTCGCTTTGTTCTTCTAGCGTTACCCTGGCTTGGGTGTCTATGCTGTCTGGGGTGAATTTTTCTTGGCCCAACAGCATAGAAAATGCCATTGAAAAGCAACCGGCGTGGGCGGCTCCAATCAATTCTTCTGGATTGGTACCGGGCTTGTCTTCAAAGCGGGTATTGAAACCGTAAGGATTTTCTTTGAGCGCGCCGCTCTGGGTTGAGATGGTGCCCTTGCCTGTTTTTAAGTCGCCTTGCCAGTGGGCTGATGCCGTTTTTTTTATGCTCATGATCTGTTCCTTCTTATGTTTAATAAACAGGAGTCTTCTCAATAACAGCCAACCTGATGGCCAGCTTCGCAGACTTGTTGGACAACACAACAACGCAGTAGGTTCAGCGGAATACGCTAACCTGATGTTTATGCTGCGATAAACGCGGAACACTCGGAGAGAGCAAAGGCCAAAATGACAAAACCATTCTATTTATAAGGTGTTAACCGCTAGGCCCTTTTCGCTGTTATCACTATTTTTCCGTGTTCTTCCGTGGATTCCGTGGCCAAGAAGCCTTGCGTCTCTAAGTGGCAGACTGGCCACAAAATCTACATTAGTGATGAAATGTTACTTGGTTTCGTAATCGACGCTGTATTCGATAACGCCGTTATCTTCTAACTCGATATCGACTTCAACACTCTCTGTCCCCTTAACGAACAGCAGCTCGATGTCGTCGTCATCGGCTTGCTCTTGACTCAGTGCAAAGCCTTGGTCAGTGTAAAAGGCTTTCGCCTGTTCGCTGATACCAAGCAGCGTGCTGCCAGATAGGTTGGCGTCAAGTTCAAAGCCGCCAAACCATTTGTTTTCGGCTTCCACCACTTGGGCGTTATCGGGTACAAAAATAATCTCAGGTACGGGATCTTGAGCGGCATAAGCCGTGAGTGTAAAAGCGGCAGTGGTCAGCGCTAACATAATTTGAGTTTTCATCATTACTCCGGTTTGTGGTTTGTGGTTTGTGGTTTGTGGTTTGTGGTTTGTGGTTTGAGCATTGGATCATGAAGCAGGAAAAGCCCACCTGTTTATATTAGGTCACTCTACTACCTTGTAGTGAGAGAAGAATGAGAGGCTTATCGCGCTCACGTTCACGTTCACGAGCAAAAAAACCTTAACTAAAGGATAAACACCATGAACAATGAAAAAATTATACTGATCACCGGTGCCTCTAGCGGCATAGGGGCGGCTACCGTAGATAAGGTGATAGCAGCTGGGCACAAGGCCGTTATTACGGCGAGAAGTACCGATAAGCTCAAGGCAATCGTTAAGCGTTGGGGTGAAGATAAGGTGTTGGCGGTAACGGCAGACATATCAAAATTGGATCAAATTCAGCATGTGGTTGAAAAGGCGAAAGAAAAATTTGGCAGAATCGATGTGGTGTTCGCTAATGCGGGCACGGGTGTTAACACGCCGGGCATAGAACTGGGTGAGCCAGATGAATGGAAAACCATGCTGGATGTAAATATCAATGCGTTATTGTTTACTGCTAAAGCCAGTTTGCCCTCGTTAAAAGCCACACAAGGCCACTTTATTATTACCAGCTCTATTGCCGGCAAGAAAACCCTGAAAGGCTCCGTATATGGGGCCTCAAAATGGTTTGCTTATGGATTTGGCCAAAATCTAGCGGCGGAAATGGCACAGTGGAATGGCCGTTGCACGACTATCTGCCCGGGCATGGTCAACACCCCGTTTTTTGATGAAGCCAAACCGGATAAGTTAGACCCAAACGATGTCGCTGATGCGGTTATGTATGCCATTTCTGCCAATCCAAGGTGCGATATACGCGAAATTACGCTTATGCCCACTCAGTAGCGAATCAATAGAGCAGAGGTTTCAAGCTGTACACGCCTTGGGTAAGGCTGATAAATCGCCACGCAACGCCACTCCCAATATAAATAAAAGTACAAGTTGCCACTGGCTGGGCTGTGAGTAAAACCAACACTCACAAGACAGCCAGCTTATCTTGCTGCCAGTTATCGCGCTTTAGCATGGCGGGCTAAATATGCGTCACTAAATACCTTTCCTCAAACTGCCCCTCACCAAACATTTCGTATGTTCCAGATGGCTTACCTTATTCTATAAAGTTATTAGAAAAATCATTGCTATAGCTATTTTATAAAAGAATAATCGTTGGCTTACACCGCCTTTTTCTTGGTTCGGCTACTGCCCTCACCCTTATCTGGAGTCTAAATGTCCGCCACTCGTCAGATCCTACTTGCCCTTGTGCTAGGCATAGTTATCGGTCTCGCCCTAAATACTGGCACGGGCTCGCTGCCTGCAGGCTCTATTGCTTGGCTGGATGCCAATGTACTTACCCCGCTGGGTAGCATTTTTCTGCGACTGCTGCAGTTTGTGGTGGTGCCTATGGTGTTCAGTGCCTTGATTTTGAGCCTGACCAGCCGTGAAGGCGGGCCCGAGGTAGGCCGCCGTGCCGGTCGCTTGCTGGTTGGTTATGTATTGACCAGTGCTATCGCACTGGCGCTGGGCATGCTGGTGGCTCATTGGTTAAGTCCGGGTAGCGGTGCCGCAGGTTTGGTTAGCCAAACTACGACCGGCCGTAATGCAGATAGCCTAAGCCAATGGCTGGTAGGGCTGGTGCCCGACAACCCCTTTAGCGCACTGGGCGGTGGCAGCCTGTTGCAGGTTATTCTTGCTGCAGCCTTGATTGGCACTGCCATGCGCGCCTTGCCAGATGAGAGTGATCCGCTGCGCCGCATTATTGAAAGTGGCTATAAGGTCACACTCAAGGTGCTGGAGTTAGTGCTCAAATTAGCACCGCTTGGCGTGTTTGCCTTAATCACTTCAGTGATTGCGACTCAAGGGCTAGATTTACTGCTGCGTCTTGGCATGTATGTTATCGGCCTCACACTGGCGCTCGGCTTAATGGCGTTATTTTATCTCGCGTTGCTGGCGGTTACCGGTGCTCGCCCGTTAAGTTTTGTTAAAAACTTTGGCCAGAGCTTAGGCTTTGCCTTAGGCACCGCCAGCTCAGGCGCCACTCTGCCACTGGCGCTGGGCAATGCGCGCAGCTACGGCATGAATGAATCGCTAGCCAATTTTGCCCTGCCGTTTGGTACTGCCCTCAAGCGTGATGGTGCCGCCGTACTGCAAGGCTTTAATGCGCTGTTTGTCGCTCAATTGTTCAACGTCGACATTAGCACCTCGCTGGTGATCACCGTATTTACCACAGGTTTATTAGTCAGCTTTTCTACCGCAGGCGTGCCGGGAGCCGGACTGGTGGCCATGACCACAGTACTGGGTGCCGCCGGCTTGCCGCTTGAAGGCGTGGCCGTGGTTGCGGGTGTGGATCGCTTCACCGATGGTTTGCGTACCGCACTCAATGTAATGGGCAATTGTGCCAATGCAGCCCTGTTGGATCGTCTCGATAATCATAGCTCACCGTCATTTTCACCCGCAGAAGTAGCTGCCAATGGGGCTATGCCAGAGCAGAAAACGGACAAGGCTGCGCCTTGCATTTTATAAGATGGTGAGTAGCGAGCACCCAAGCACTTAGAGCAGTCGCAACTCAAAGCTGTAGATTATGGGCCCGGCATTAAGATAGCGCTAACACGAAAAACCCCTCCTGCGCCTGCGCGAAAGGGGTTTTTTAATCGCTATTTTATTAACTTGTGCCGCGACTTTATCCAGCGTCTTCCGTTAACGGTATTACTACCTCTACACCGGGCAGCAGCGCTTGCAGCTTGGCTTGCAAGGCCAGCTTGGCGTCGGTTTCGCCGTGCACTAGGCGGATCTCTTTAAGTCGTGAGTCGAGCGCCATGGCAAAGTTGATCAAGTCAGTTTGGTCGCCATGGGCTGAGTAGCCGGTTAACTTGTGGATTTGGGCGTTAATTTCATAACGCTCGCCGTCTAATTCGACCCAAGCGTACTCATCCTGTTCATCTTGCTCGTCTTCACCAAAACGTGGCCCACTTTCCACGATCACCCGCCCGGGCGTATCTTCGGCCTGAAAACCGACGAAGATAATGTGGGAATGGGGATCGGGTAATAATTCTTTTAAGTAATTGACTACGCGCCCACCGGCGCACATGCCGGAGCCGGCGATAACGACCGCGGGCTTGCCTGAGGTAAGCAGGCTGTCGAGGCAGATCAAGTGATCTTCGTGGCTGTCGATCATGGTTAACTGATCAAAGGATAAGGGATGTCGACCTTGTTTGAGCAAGTCGCGGGCTTCTTGATTCCAGTAGGGTTTTAAATTGCGGTACAGCTCGGTAATTTTCTCCGCCAACGGCGAGTCGACGATCACTTCCAACTTATTCCACGGCACGTTAGGCGCCGCCAAGTCTTGGCCAAAGTCATGAATAATACTTTCTAGCTCATACAGTAAGTCTTGAGTACGGCCCAAACTAAAGGCGGGTATTAAGACCAGACCACCGTCGACAAAAGACTGCTCAACGGCGGACTTTAACCGCAAACGCCGATCGATACGACTTTCATGATTCCTGTCGCCATAGGTGCTTTCTAGCACCAACAGATCGCACTGTGTGGGCGGCGTGACTTCAACTATTAATGGCGAGTTTGGCGCGCCTAGGTCACCGCTAAAAATAATCTTCTGCCCTGCCGCCTCACATTCCACATAGGCGGCCCCTAAAATATGCCCCGCCAACTGAAATCTAAATTTAATGTCGGTGCCAAGCAGCGATTGCCACTTATCAACAGGCAGCGGCCGAAGTTGGCGCTCAATTTGCTTTAATACTTGCTTGCTCGCCTGCTTGGTGTGCTGTGAGCCAAACTTGAGTGCGTCTTCTAACATGGCGGGCAGCAGCACGGCCGAGGGTTCGGTACAAAAAATCGGGCCTTTAAAACCGGCCATCAGTAAATAAGGAATACGCCCTATGTGATCCGCGTGCACGTGAGTGACCACCAGTGCGCGAATGTGCTCAATTTCAAAGTCTATGTCTAAGTCTTCGCGAAAATCCGTGCCTTGAAACAAGCCGCAATCGATCAGTATGCCCGAGTCCCCTACTCGTACTTCATGGCAAGAGCCGGTGACACCGAGCACGGCACCATGGTGTTTAATATCAACATGAGTGGTCATAATTGCATCCTCGCACTAGGGAAACATTTAGCTGCAACAAGCTTAGCAAGCTTAAAGCCAGATTAAGTGCGCCGAGATCACTAATCCTGAGGCAGCGGTACGCTTTAAGCCGCACGCGGTACGTAAAAAGACCACGTTGGACTTTCACTTACCGCGTAAGGCGTATAGCAGCCCGCAGGGCCCGTTTTAAAGCACAGGCCCTATGGTGGCGATCACATTGTTCCAAATGCGGGTGTGATAGGGCCAAGCTAACACGCTCGCCAGTTCAACGATTTCGGAGCTGGCAAGGTAGCTAAGCTGACGCTCGCGGATCGCCTGAGTGGTGGCCACGTCTTGCAGCAAAATGTTGTTTTCATAGTTCAAGTCAAAGCTTCGTAAGTCCAAATTTGACGAGCCAATTAAGCTTACGCGGCCATCCATGGTCAGGGTTTTGGCGTGCAACAGGCCACCTTTAAATTCATGGATAACGCAGCCGGCATCCAGCAATTGATGGTAATAGCTGCGACTGGCCGCAGACACAATCCAGCTGTCGTTCACCTTAGGGTAAATAAGGGTGACCGCCACGCCACGATGGGCGGCGGCACACAAGGCTTCTAACAAGGCGGTGTTGGGCACAAAATAAGGCGTAGAAATAATCAGCTCGGTTTCGGCACTGGCAATAAGATTGGCGAATAATTGCGGCGTGGCGCCGCGCCGCTCGGTGGGACCAACGCCCATCACCTGCGCCGGAAACCCTTTGTCGATAAGCTCGGTTTGCGGCTCAAGTGTGAGCTTAAATCTGTCCAACGACTGGCCGGTGGCTTGCATCCAGTCGCTGGCAAACAGCAGTTGGTTTTGTGCCACCACAGGCCCTGCAAAGCGCAGCATAATATCCACCCAAGGTGCGTATTTCGCTTTCGGTAAAAACTCGGCATCCGCCGAGTTTTGGCTACCACAATAGGTGATGCGAGCATCGATAACGGTGATTTTACGGTGGTTACGCAGGTCAAAACGGCTGAGCAAAATAGTCTTCAGTAGATTTTTAAACGACAGCGCCACCGCCAGTTCAACACCGGCCGCTTGCATCTCTTGCCAGAGTGCAGATTTAATTAAAGACCGTGAACCCAGCCCGTCGGCCATGGCACGGCAGGTAACGCCTCGTTGAGCGGCACGGATCAAGGCGCGGGCTAGGTCTTCGCCTGTGTCGTCTTCCAGCCAGATGTAATACAGCACATGCACGTGGCAGGTGGCTGCGTCTATGTCTGCCACTAATCGCGCACGCGTGGCATCGCCATCGGCCAGCAATTCGGCGCTATTGCCGTCTACGGTATGAAAGCCGTTGATGGAGGCCGCATAACGAAATGCCGGGCGATAAATCGCATCAATCAAGTGGTCAACATTGGCCTTGTCGCCCATAAAGTCTGCGGCGTTATTGCGTATTTCATCAAAAATTTGATCGTGGCGTTTAACGGCGCGTTTACCAATATCAATCTCACCGAACAAAAAATAAACGGCAATACCAAAATAAGGCAACACGTTGAGCACGATAAACCAGGCCAAACGGCCAGGAGGCGATAGATCATCACGCAGTAAGATGCGCCCGGTAAAGGTCAGCACCAACAAAAAGTGCAGCGTTACAACAAAGCTCATTTATGTGTTATCCATCTTCATTAAAGGTCTACCTGCAAAACATGCCATACGGCTCAAGTTGCACGGTTTGCTGCGCCTCATTTGGGCACCCAGCACGTTCCACTATACAGCGCTAATAAGGCAGCAAGGGTAGTTGATTGTGGTGTGAGGATAAAAAAGAAAACTCATTTTGCTATTAGTGGGGGCTTGCCTGTTGTTAATGATGACCACGGCGCTTAACCATGCCTGCAAAAACCACAAAAGACAGTAAGGTCACCCTGCCCATTTTTTGTGGTTTATTGGCTTAAAGCCGCCGCCTAGTGGAAATGCAGATGTAGAATATTACTTAAGCTGCTTGTCTTTGGTGATGGCTAAGACGCTAATGCACACCGCAGCCACGGCGATAAAGCCGCCTAAGATAATGACAGGTATGGTGGCGTAACCCAAGATATGCCAGATCACATATTCTAATGTGCTCATTTGTTTCTCCTCTTAATCCCGTTCAGGTGCCTATTGCCAACCAACTACGTCTCTCATGTCTGGCAGTTTGTGGGCTATGCCTTTGTGGCAATCGACACAGGTTTTATCGCCTGCGGCCAGTGCGGTGGAATGCTGGCGTACCGCGCGCGGGCCTTGCTCGGAAAAGTCCATGTAGTCGAACTGGTGACAGTTACGGCATTCTTGTGAATTGTTTTCTTTCATCCGTTGCCACTCACGATGGGCCAAGTGACCGCGGCGAGCCTTAAACTTTTCATCCGTGTCTATGGTGCCCAAAAAGTGAAAGGCTAACTCTTTGGAGGCCTGTACCTTGCGCACAATTTTATCGGTCCAGTCATGGGGCACGTGGCAGTCCGAGCAAATAGCTCGCACGCCGGAGCGGTTAGCGTAGTGAATAGTTTCCCGTATCTCTTTAACGATGGGCTCGTGGCAGCTAGAGCAAAAGGCTTCGGTATTGGTGGCTTCCATGCCGGTGTTAAAGGCACCCCAAAACAGTAAGCCGCCAATAAAACCCATCAGCAATACAGTGCCGGCGGCGGCCTTGCTGGGCGTGGATAAACGCCGCCAAAAGTTTCTTAATAGTTTCATTATGCTCACCCTGTCGTGCATTTATTTTTGTAATGAATCCACACTCAAAAAGGTGTTTTCAACTAAAGGTTTGGCGTCCGCTTGCGGCACGTGGCACTGCAAACAAAAGTAACGGCGCGGCGATACGTCCGACAACACCTGCTCTTGGCGATTCACGTAATGGGTGACGCTGATTTTGGTGGCGCCCATGTCTTTGGCGTTTTTCCAGCTGTGGCACGACAAACACTTGTTAACGTTTAACGACACTTCATAGTTGCGAATGGTGTGTGGCACCAAGGGCGGTTGATACACATAGCTCGCCTCTACGTAGTGATCTTTGGGATAGCGCTTAAAGGCGTCGGACGCACGCGTGGTTTCTATCTCGGTTACCCCCCGTAATGAGGCCACCCCACCCACGCCACCTGGATTACTGTAGCTTGGCATATTAGGGGTTTCTTCTGCTTGCACTGTTGGGATTACACCCAGTGGTAGCGTGCCAAACAGCAGTAAACTGGCGACTGCCCATGCCATGAATCTTTTTTTCATCATCTGCTCCCGTTCTGTGTCGGCCAGCCTGTCACTTATTAAGGCTGGCTGACCGTTACGCTCACTATCCATTAAATCCACTGAGCCGAGTAAGTTCACTGGGCCCTTATATACTGGCCACTTTGGTGATCTTGACCGGGCATTTTTTGTAGTCGGTCTGCTTAGAAAGCGGATCTGTGGCATCCAAAATCAGCTTATTGACTAAGATGCGCGCATCAAAGAAAGGCACAAACACCAAACCTTTTGGCGGTCGGTTACGGCCGCGGGTTTCTACCCGAGCGCGCACTTCACCACGCGGCGACTGAATTAACACTTCATCACCACGGCGCAAATCACGGGATTCGGCATCATCTGGGTGAATAAAGCAGTGCGCATCGGGCACCGCTTTATACAGCTCAGGCACACGGCGGGTCATGGTGCCGGTGTGCCAGTGCTCGAGTACGCGCCCGGTGCACAGCCAAAGATCGTATTCCTCACCCGGCACTTCGGGTGGTGCTTCATAGGGGGCCGAAATAATCAGCGCCTTGCCATCCGCATGGCCATAAAAATCTCTGCCTTCACGCTTGGCGTAAGGGTCATATTCGGGATTAAAGCGCCATAAGGTTTCTTTGCCATCCACCACAGGCCAACGTAAACCGCGCACTTGGTGATACACATCATAAGGCGCTAAATCGTGACCATGACCGCGGCCAAATTCGGCGTATTCTTCAAACAAGCCTTTTTGTACATAGTTGCCAAACGCTTGGGCATCATCATTGAGCTCCTGTGCTTCAGACAACGGGAATTTATCCACTTTGCCGTTGGCAAATAACACCTCATACATGGTTTTGCCACGCAGCTCGGGTACTTGAGCAAGCAACTCTTCATCCCACACTTCTTCAATGTTAAAGCGCTTGGCAAATTCCATGATCTGCCACAAATCAGACTTAGCCCCTTCTACCGGCGACACCTGCTGATACCAAACTTGGGTGCGGCGCTCGGCATTGCCGTACGCGCCCTCTTTTTCGACCCACATGGCGGTGGGTAAAATCAGATCTGATGCTTGTGCGGTCACGGTGGGATACGGGTCGGAGCAAACGATAAAGTTGTCTGGATTACGATAACCGGGCAGGCGCTCGTTATTAATATTGGGGCCCGCTTGCATGTTGTTATTACACATCACCCAGTAGGCATTCAGCTTGCCGTCGTTAAGCATGCGGTCTTGCTCAACCGCATGAAAGCCCGGCTTGGCGGGAATGGTACCGGCCGGCAGTTGCCAAATACGCTCGGCAATCTTGCGGTGCTCAGGATTGGCCACCAGCAAATCGGCGGGCAAACGGTGGGAAAAAGTACCCACTTCTCGGGCCGTGCCGCAGGCAGAAGGCTGGCCGGTCAGTGAAAACGGGCTGTTACCGGGCTCAGAGATTTTGCCGGTTAGTAGATGCAGGTTATACACCAAGCTTTGCATCCACACGCCTCGGGTATGTTGGTTCATGCCCATGGTCCACAGCGACATCACCTTAGTGTTGGGATCCGCATATTGCTTGGCCAAGGCGATCAAATCTTCAGGCAGTACGCCGGACATCTCAGCCGCTTTTTCTAGCGTGTAAGGCGCGACTGAGGCTTTATATTCTTCAAAGGTGATGTCTGACATATCGCCAGAGTTAGGATTTTTAGCGCTCACTTGCAGCGGATCGTCATCACGCAGGCCGTAGCCAATGTCAGTGGTAGCTTGCTTAAAATGCGTGTGCTTAGTGACGAAGTCCCAATTCACTGCCTCGTTTTCGATGATGTAATTGGCAATAAAGTTGGCAATCGCTAAATCTGACTGCGGGTGAAAAATCATACCCCGATCGGCCAGCTCAAAGCTGCGATGGTAATAGGTAGAAAGCACGTTCACTTTTACATGATCGAAACTCAAGCGGCGGTCGGTAATGCGCGTCCAGAGAACTGGGTGCATTTCGGCCATATTCGAGCCCCACAGCACGAAGGCGTCGGCGTGTTCAAAATCGTCATAGCAACCCATGGGCTCATCTATGCCGAAGGTGCGCATAAAGCCCACCACGGCGGAGGCCATGCAGTGGCGTGCGTTGGGATCAATATTATTGGAGCGAAAGCCCGCCTTCATTAATTTAGAGGCGGCGTAGCCTTCCATCACAGTCCACTGGCCAGAGCCAAACATACCCACACTGGTGGGGCCTTTTTCTTTGAGGGCTTTTTTAAATTTCTCGGCCATCACATCAAAGGCCTGATCCCAAGACACGGGGGCAAAGTCGCCGTCTTTATGGTACTGGCCATTTTTCATGCGCAGCAAAGGCGTGGTTAAGCGGTCTTTGCCATACATTATTTTCGAAAGAAAATAGCCTTTAATGCAGTTTAAGCCTTTGTTTACCGGCGCCTCTGGATCGCCTTGCGTGGCGACCACGCGGCCTTTTTGAGTACCCACTAATACCGAGCAGCCGGTGCCACAAAAGCGACAAGGAGCCTTGTCCCACTTAATGGCGGTTTCATCTGAACTAACGATTAAATTAGTCGCTGATATTGGCAAACTGATCCCGGCCACAGCCGCAGCAGAAGCGGCGGCGTTTGCTTTTACAAACTCGCGTCTTGTCATTTTCATATGCATCACCCTTCAAGCTTCAAATTCAGAGTTATTCTTGGGTTACTTAGCCGGCTTACTTACTCGCTGCGGCTGTATCGTGCAGCGTAATTTCAGTATCCAGTTCATCGAGATCTGTCTCAATTTGATGAAACACTAACGCGGTATTTAATACGTATTCGAGCTGATTAATGGCATCGATAGTGTCTGTGATATAGCCCTGATTTTGGGTTTCTATTACCACGATTAACTTGCCGGCGGCACTTTCACCGTAAATTTCTGCCCCCGGAAAAGACTCAATCTGGCGTTTAATAACCGCCAAATGTTCGGGCTCGGCGTGCACAATTAAACTTGAGATATGAACTTCATGCAGTGACATGCTCGCTCCCTAAATGACGCTTGTTAATGGTGATGGCAGAGGTGGGGCAAATAGACACGCAAGCGCCGCAGCCAGTGCAACTACTAATGTCTATTTGCGGCTCGGCCACTCGGCCTACCGCCAACTTAAAACGAATGGCGAACGGCTCACAACTGTCTCCGCAACTGCGACAATCCACGTTTTGCTCGGCCAAGCACGTCGCATCAATCACAGCCTTCGCTTGCCAAGCGGGTTCGGTTTTAGGCAGGAATAGCGGCTCAGGGCAAACCTCGGCACACTGGTAACAAAAGGTGCATTCGCCCTGTTGAAAATCCACCCTAGGAAAGCCGCCATCTGCTGGGCGAATAATCTGGGTCGGGCAATGCTTGACGCATTCACCGCACTGGGTACATAAATCGGTAAATTGCGCTTCTTTTAGCCAAGGCAGCGCCGGCCAGTCTGGGATTTCTCGACGTGTAAAGAGTTGTCGCCTTGAAAGATTAACGGAAGTTTGTGACATACCGGCTTACCTTGTAGAAAAGTACCGAGTGAAGCGAACGCCTACCATTATTAAAAATCTTTAATAATTTATTAACGTAATTACCATTGTATATTTAATAGCCAAAGCAAAATACTCACAAAACAATGTTTAAGAGGCAACCTTGATCTAGATCAAACTATCTACTCCTTAACGCACAGGGACAGAATATTCAGCCAAGCGAAACGCCCGATTGAGCAAACAAGGTTGAGCGAAAAACTGGATGTAACTGCCCTTTCACATTGAGGCCGGCTTTGCCTGCAGATCAATTATGCTAACCTAGAGCTTGCCCTAGCGCCTACCATAGAAAGCTGTCGCATAAACAAGGAATAAATTGAAAATGGAACATAAAGAATACGCCGGATTTTGGATACGCTTTGGCGCTACCCTCATTGATACGCTGATACTGCTTATTATTAGTGTGGTGCCATTGAGCTTTATCTATGGCGAGGCATTATTTATCGAAGATAAATACATTCATGGATTTTGGGATCTGCTGTTAGGCTATATCTTGCCTATCGGCGGTACTATTTGGCTTTGGATAAAATACCGTGGCACGCCCGGAAAAATGGCCACCAAACTCGAAATTGTCGACGCCCTAACCGGTAATAATATGAGTAAAGGACAAGCCATAGGCCGATATTTTGCGTACATCCTCTCCGCCATCCCATTAGGCCTTGGCTTTATTTGGGTGGGCATAGATAAGCGCAAACAAGGTTGGCACGATAAACTGGCAGGCACGGTAGTAGTACGCAATTTGCATAAAGAAGCGGTGCGGTTTGAACCCTAGACTCGATAAATAAAAGGCAGGCAAGATGAAAGTCTATTTTTCGCACGGCAAAGAGAGTGGCCCTTGGGGCAGCAAAATAACCCGGCTAGCCGCACTTGCCAAGGCACAAGGCTGTGCTGTGGAAAGTATTGATTATCGCGGCATAGACGATCCCGATCAACGGGCGGCACTATTAATAGACATCTTAAAAAATGAGCACGGCAAGGTGCTATTAGTCGGCTCCAGCATGGGCGGCTATGCGGCACTTGTTGCAGGCCAGCTGCTTGCGGAACAAAAGATTGCGCAAGCAAAAGCAACGAGTGAACCTCTGGAGATAGCGGGAATATTTATACTCGCGCCCGCCTTATACATGCCTGGCTACCAAGTGCAGGAATATACCATTCACAATACCCCCATAGCCGTGGTGCATGGCTGGGCAGATGAGATTATTCCTGCCGCACAGGCTATCCGTTTTGCCCAAGACCAGAATTGCAGCCTGCATTTAATTCCCGGCGACCACAGGCTGAATTCCTCCATGCATATTGTGGAACCTCTTTTTAGCCAGTTTATGCGCTCACTCATACACACAGGGCGTTAGCAGCCCAAGTGCTGCCGCCTTCGGCACTAATGCACAATGCACAACGTACACCGTTAATGTGGTGACTGCAGAAGACGAAAATCAGACGCCTTCTTAGCCTAGACTTCACCTCCTCTCGCTTAGGATTTGGGCAACAGAAAAACGAATGGCAGACCTGGTTGAAGAATGCTCAACCGCGTATTATCAAGCGTCGACGATTAGGTTGTTCGCGCGCATTTATTGTTTTTTGCCCACGGTTTTTGTTCTAAATTTCCTATGCTATGGTTAAATCTCCACCATCCGTTGGAGAGTTTTTGATGTATTACTTAGACTTGCCCAGTGTCGAAGAAGTCGGCAACCTTAATCTCGTTCGCTCAGATGCGAGTATTTCTATCTACTTAGCCACTACCCCCATTAGCCGTGAAACCGATCAAACACGGGTCACGCTTGCTAACTTGATCAAGAAAGCCATCAAGAAACTGGAGGCTCAAGGCGTTGAGAAGTCACGCATCCTGCTGTTGCAGCAACGATTTGACGACTTATTAGCCGATAAAGAATTTTGGGATTACCAAGCAAACAGTCTGGCTATTCTCGCCACGCCCGAATCACTGCGCACCTATCGATTGGCAAATCGATTGCAAAATACGGTCGAGGTTTCTGACCGCTTTCATCTTAAACCGCTACTGCGTGCGGTCACTTTTTCCCATTCGGCTTACATTTTAGCCTTGTCAGAAAATGCGGTGCGCCTGATCCAAGTTTCTCCTGACTTACCTGCCAAAGAAATCACTGTGCCTAACCTGCCTGACGATGCGGCTGATGCTACCAATAAGGTGATCTTAAAAGACTCCAGTGGCAAAGACCAAAGGCCGGCCGCTCACGCCTATAATGCCTACTTGGCCAACTATGTACGCAAGATCAATGCCGCCTTAAGACCGCTGCACTTGCATGCTCAGAGCCCTATTATATTGGCGGCTACCCAACCCTTAGATGGCATATTTCGCTCACTTACCCGCTTAAACTTACTGCCCACCAGCATTGTAGGTAACCCAGATCGTTTAAGTGCCGCCGACTTAGCCATAGCGGCACGGCCGGTGCTAGATGCGCACTACCAGAGCATAATTGACGACTTTCATCAGTTATTTATTCAGCGAACCGGTCAAAAGCGTACCACCACAGATATTTCTGATGCGGCTCGGCTTGCAACCTTCGGTGGCATAGAGCGTTTACTGGTGGATATAGAGGGTGTTGTGACGGGGGTCGTGGATGAAGAAACAGGTGCGGTCAGTTTTGTCGGAGAAAGCGATGCCATCTGTTATGGCATAGTGGATGAGATTAGCTGTCGGGCACTGCGCACCGGCGCTAAGGTAATGGCCGTTCGCAAGGCTGATATTCCAGGTGGCCATGACTTAGCCGCGCTTACCCGCTATCCCATCTAAGTCGTCAATTTAATATTGTGTTAGTAAGTAAACTCGTGAGCCCTAGGCCACGAGTTTTTTATCGCTTTAATTTATTTTTTATTATTTTGATTAACACAGTGAGACAAGTGGCAAAAAACGCTCAGCCAACACCTATCTCTAATCATTTTCATTATAATGAATTTAACTCGCCTCATTAACACTCACCACAGCCATTAAATTGAAAACTTAGACATTCAGGAGCACTCATGAGAAAAATAATAGTTACCACATTATTAACTTACGTCATATCAGTCAGTGTTTATGCCGCCGATACTGTTTCAAATGAAAAAATAAAACTCATCGACACCTTGCTAGAGCAAACGGGTCAAACCGCGGTTAAGATGGGCGACAAGTTTTCAAACTCTTTTGCACTGCAAATGAACCACATGCTGCAACAACATCAGCCAGATATTAACCCCAAAGCCTTTGTCATTATAGAAGAAGAAAGCAAAGCACTCATTACGGAAGAGTTGGTTGTAAAAGGCGGCTACAACAAGATGATGTATCCCATCTACCACAAGAACTTTACCGAGGGTGAGCTGCAGCAAATGATTAATCTTAATAATACCGAGCTCGGCAGAAAAATGCTTAAAGTGCTGCCGGTTATCTCAGAAGAATCCCTACAAGCGGGACAGCAGTTTGGCGTAGGAATAGCGCCCAAAATCCAAGAGCGGATCATGGCTCGCTTTCGAGAAGAGGGCATTTTTAAGGCTTAATCTATGACGACAAACACCTCAACGCCCATTATGTACACCATGGTTATTCGGCAAATAACTTGGCCAGAAACCATACCGGTGCGCCATTCGGTGCTTTGGCCCGAAAGACCGCCAGCTTTTTCTCAAGTAGATAATGACCCACAAGGCCGACATTTTGGTGCTTTTATTGAGGATAAGCTGGTGTGCGTAGCCTCAGTATTTTTTGATGGCGAGCAAGCACGATTAAGAAAGTACGCGACCTTAGCCGAATATCAGGGTCAAGGCGTGGGTACGGCGGTATTGCAGGCCATTTTTACTGATCTAAAGCAGGAAGAAGTTGGGTATTTTTGGTGTGATGCCCGAGAGTCGGCCATCGGTTTTTATCGGCGCTTTGGCATGCAGGCAGAAGGCGATCGTTTTTATAAAAGCGATGTCGCTTACGTGAGAATGGCCATAGCGCTTGGCGTTGAGTCGTAAACAACGCATCGTCTTTATTGCAGTGTCAGGCATGCTTATCTTAGGGGGCTGCCAATCGTAAGTTTAATTAATGCATTTAACATGCATATCTTTATAGCTTCAAGATATTAGGCACCTTATGCTGATTAAACTGTTATGGCACTGGCTTATTGAGGAGCAAAAATGACCGATAAAAAAGTGATCAGACTGCTAAAAATACTGATGGTCATAGGTTTTTCGCTGATTTTAATAGGCGCTTACTTACACCAGAGTGATTATACCAAGGCCATGGGCGTGAAAGGCATCTTGTTGAGCGCCGGCTTCATTGCCGTTGGCATGGTCATGTCATTGCCGACTAAGATGTACCTGACGTTTGTGTTTATGAATCGCGAGAATGACAAGCACAGCGCCGAGCTAAAAGAAAAGACGAAAACGAAAACGAGATCCTGACGTTCGTCAGGAAGACGGCCTAAGGACAAGATCCTGCCTAGCGCTAAGAGTGCTGCTCAAAGCTACAAAGAACACAAAAAATAAACCCCGAACCATCAGGTTCGGGGTTTTTATTTAGCTTGGCGCCGGGCGCTAGGCACTTAGCACTATCTGTTAGTGCAACTTCAGCTTAGGACGCAGTAAGCGGTTTATCCGCCCTACTAGCATCATCAGACCGGTACGAATATAGCCGTGTAATGCCACTTGATGCATACGGTACAAAGATACATACACGGTGCGCGCGATAAGGCCTTCCACCATCATGCTGCCCCGCATTAAGTTACCCATTAAGGAGCCCACTGTGGTGTAGCGGCTAAGATTAACCAAGGATCCATAGTCTTTATAAACGTAAGATTTTAGCGGTTTATTATTCAACTGGGCGCGTATATTGCGGTACACCATGCTTGCCATCTGGTGGGCTGACTGGGCGCGCGGCGGTACAGGTTTGCCGTTTTCCTGCATGCAGTTAGCACAATCACCAATCACGAAAATGCTGTCGTCTCGGGTCGTTTGCAGCGTGGGGTTCACGGTTAGCTGATTAATGCGATTAGTTTCTAGGCCAGCAATGTCTTTCAAGAAATTGGGGGCCTTAATGCCGGCCGCCCACACCATAAGCGTGGCGGGGAGCAGCTCGCCGTCTTTCGTTACTAGCCCCTCTTCGGTAGCTTCCACCACCATGGTATTAATGCGCACATCTACGCCCAGCTCGCGCAGCTCTTTGTGAGCCATGGCGGCAATGCGGTCTGGCAAGGCAGGCAAAATACGCGAGCCTGCTTCAACTAAGGTTAAGCGCAGGCAATCTGGGCTTAAATTTTCAAAGCCGTAGGCGCTTAAATGCTCCACCGCATTATACAATTCTGCCGACAGCTCAACACCGGTAGCACCACCGCCAACGATGGCGATATTAACCTTATCGCTGCCCAGCTCGCCTTCTGAGTGCTGCATAAAGCGATTCATTAATTCATCGTGGAAATGCTCGGCCTGCTGGGGGCGGTCAAGAAAGATACAGTGCTCGCTCACGCCTTTGGTGCCAAAGTCGTTAGACACAGAGCCAATGGCCAACACTAAGATATCGTATTCTAAGGTACGCTCGGTGAGCATGGGTTTGTCGTGCTCATCACGCATGGCGGCTAAGGTGATGGTTTTATTATCGCGGTCTATGTTGCTCAAGGAGCCAAGGTGAAAACTAAAACCGTGGTTGTGAGCGTGGGAGCGATAACTAAGCCCATCTATGCCTGCGTCCATGGCGCCGGCGGCAACTTCGTGCAGTAGAGGTTTCCATAAGTGGGTACGGTTTCTATCTACTAATACCACCTCGGCTTTACCTTTGCGCCCTAGCTTCTGACCTAATTTGGTCACTAGCTCTAGTCCACCGGCACCGCCGCCCACTACGATAATCTTTGTCATTTATCTGTTCCTTAAAACAAGATAGTAAAACCTAGGGCTATCTGCATGCTAAGGCGCCACTCGTTGCGATAATGGTCGATAAGGTTGCGGATATGATGATAGCTCTAGATTCTGGGGTTAAGCTTACGCTAATAAAGAAGGAGAAAAGTTGTGATCCAGATCACAACTTTATCTTTGCATAAAATGAGGTTCGGATCATTAATTTTTCGTGTTTAACGGCGGATTTTTGCACTGACAATCCGCGTTTAACCTGTACTTAACGTCTGGTTAACTTTCAATAAAATCTTGCATGCGCGCGCAGGTTTCGCGCCAAACGGTGCTCTGCTTTAACTGGCTACCTAGGGTAACGCGCTTCGTCTGATCTTGAGCCAAATGGCCGCCTACCCCATGGGCACGTAGCGCAGAAAAATCACAGTTCAGGTTATGAGGCAGAGCCTCAATAATTTCAATGGCGCCAGGTCTGTGGTTACAGGCCAGCAATAAGTCACAGCCCGCTTGTAGCGCACTGCGGGCGCGCTCGGCATAACCGCCCACCACGGCCGCGCCTTCCATGGTCAAGTCGTCACTGAAGATCAATCCCTTAAAGCCCAGCTGCTGGCGTAACACTTGCTTAAGCCAGAATTCGGAAAAGCCCGCCGGATTGGCATCTACCGCTTCATAAATCACATGCGCCGGCATCATGCCCTGCACCAAACCTTCGCTGATTAAGTGCTTAAACGGCGCCATATCAAGCCTTGCTATGGTATCAAAGTCGCGCTTATCTACTGGGCTTTCTTTGTGCGAGTCGGCGCGTACGCTGCCGTGCCCGGGAAAGTGCTTGGCCACGGCGGCCATGCCGGCACTGTGCAAACCCTGAATATAAGCTCGGGTATGGGCAATCACCTGTTCGGGATCCTGACCAAAACTGCGATCACCAATGACCTCTGAGCCACGCTCTAAATCCAATACAGGCGCAAAACTTAAGTCAATATCCAGCGCCAATAATTCTGCCGCCATTAACCAGCCTGCATCTTGGAGCAAGGAGAGTTTATTTTTGCCTGCGTACTCAGCGAGCCGGCCAGATGCGGGCAAAGGAAAAAATTCATTGCGAAAACGCTGCACGCGGCCGCCTTCATGATCGACCGTCAGCAATAACTCTGGCTTCACCGCGCGAATCGATTTCACCAAGGCGCGCAGTTGCGCCTTGTCGTGGTAGTTGCGACTAAAAAAGATGACGCCACCAACCGCCGGATGAGCCAAGAGCTCGCGCTCTTCACCATCAAGCTCAAAGGTGTGTAAATCAAGAATAAAGGGGCCCATCGTGACTCCGCTAAAAATAGGTTTGCTAAACGTACGTAAATAAAAGGCGATTAAATAGCCCACAGGCGCTCAAAGTATGCCGGCTAACGGCAAGCAATTGCAGCCAACAACTCATCCAAATGGCACATTGCTTGTTGTTGCAATAGCCGATAGTCCGGCTGCTGGGTGTGTTGATATTGCAAGGCCGCCCACAGCACCGTTAGCCATTGCACCCAAGGGCGACGCGCCTGAAAACGGCGCATACACACGTCTCCTCCGGCACCATTATAATCCACCAGTAATTGCCGCGTCCCCTGCTCGCTTAACTTAAAACTATCGGCAATCACGGCCAGCTCAAAGGCAGCATCGCCATATGCCGCATACTCCCAGTCAATTAACCAAGGTCGCGCGCCCAGCACATTAGTGGCATTCAGATCATGATGACAAAACACTGGGGCATAATCGAGATTAAGACGCTCTTGCTCAAACCTTTGTACATAAGGCAGCAAGTCTGGGCTAACGGGTGTTAATTGCGCTAAATAGTGCTCGGCTTGCTCCCTTAGGCACAATGCCGTTAGCGCCGGTGTTAACTGGTGCAACCGAGCGACTTTGGTCATTAACAATGACAGCTTTGCGGTTTGCTCTTTGACTAATCGCTGCCAATCAGGCTCCGCCAGCCAGTCTAGCAACAAGACGCCAAGCGCCGGCTCAGCATAATGAATAGGGGGCGCCAAGCCCGCCGCTGCCGCTGCTTGATGGGCCAATAATTCTTGGGAGCGATTAATACCCAAACTTTCGCTGTGCGCGTTGCCTACGCGCAGCCAATAAGATTGTTGGCCAGTATCTAGGCGCCAGCAGTGATTGGTTAGCCCGCCCACTAACGGCGTTAGCTGCCCCTGAAACTGGGAGGGCAGCCAATCAGCTAACGAATTAGCGTCCACTCACGCTGTCAGACCAGAGTAACTCGCCGCTGGCCAGCTCCATCAGCTGTCCTTTTAGCGTCAGATTGGCACCATTGCGCGTTAAGGTAGTAGACAGTAAATAATCGGCGCCACTTTGTTTTCCTAACCGCACTAGTGCGGCAATATCGGCACGACCACCTTGGTAAGCCAATTGTTCACGCAGGCTACTGACCTTAGCGCCATCGGCAAAATTAAACTTGCCACGCAGGTTGCTCTGCAAGCGTGCTGTTAAGCCATTGGTATCAATAGGGCCACCGGCTTGATTGCTGATATTGTCGAGCAAAACCGGACCTTGCACTTCGTTAATGGCGGAGCTGGCTTTTAACTTATTAGCCAAACCGTCGACTAAATAAGCTAAATTTTCACTGCGCACTTCTTCGATGGGGGTGGGCGGTGTTGATGGCATCTCTATCACCGGCGGTTTTACCACAGGCGGGGGCAGCTGTGGGCTTGGCTTGCTGGGTGCAGGACCGCTCGGTTTAACCGGTGCCGGCTGCGAAGAGTAAGGATTGGGCAAGGTACAGGCAGCCAGTATTAACGAGCTGGCCAGCAGTAGTGTTAAACGAAACGGGTTCATAAGCATCCTTGATTGACTCACAGAGAGAGAATTGAGTTGGCAAATTTACTTTGCAAGCAGCGGCCCCAAACAGCGGCCACCCAGCAGGTGCATATGAATATGGTAAACCTCTTGGCCGCTGTCACGGTTGCAGTTCATGATCAAGCGATAGCCGCTTTCATCTATGCCTGCCTCACTCGCTAATTTACGGGCCACGGTAAATAAGCGGCCTAAGGCTTGCTCATGCTCGGCGGTAACGTCGTTAACGGTCGGGATCAATACATTGGGAATAATCAGCACATGGGTGGGTGCCTGAGGCGCTATATCTGTAAAGGCCGTCACTAAGTCGTCTTGATACAAAATGTCTGCAGGAATTTCTTTGCGGATAATTTTACTGAAAATGGTTTCTTCTGCCATGGACAAATCTCCTTGAAATAGGTGCCAAACCGAGCTCTCTCATCAGCCAAAATGAAGTACATAAGTTAAGCGCATAAATGAGCGTTAAAATTAAAACCTAAGCTGCGGCCAGACTGGCCATTATAGCCTTGTTGCCAAACAAAGAAATGACCGTCTACTAATAAGTCGTTGATAATTAAATCAAGCGTACACAACGTCATTAAACGCATAAAACTGTAGGTAAGCACACATTTTAGGAGCGCTAACACTAAGGCTTAACGCCATGCTGTCATAAAACTCATAATAGAGATCCCATCAGAGACGCAATTGCGTACACTGATCTGCATCTATCTCGCCCAGCGCTCCCTAACCGAGAGCATCTAAAAAGGAATCAAGATGAGTAATATTAAAAATAAGTCCATCGCCCTGTTACTCGCAGGCTTACTGACCTCACAATTAGCTGGCTGCGGCACCGTATTTTATCCTGAGCGTAAAGGTCAGCAAAGCGGCAGCATAGATCCCGTGGTGGCCATCGCCAATGGCGTAGGCTTGTTGTTCTTTATTTTGCCCGGTGTTATCGCCTTTGCCGTCGACTTTAATAATGGCGCTATTTACCTGCCCGGGGGTAAGCGTGCCGAGTTAACACCCGACCTCACGCCCGAGCGCCTCAATGAGCAGCTTTACGCTAATACAGGCCAGCGCATCAACTGGCAACAAGACGCAATAGCAGTTGAAGCGCTTAGCTCTTTATCATTGGCTCAGCAGCGCCTACTGCAACTGGACAAGCAGGGTTAAAGGAGTAAAAGGTTAAAGGCATACCTGATTACGTATGAACCTCAGCCATAATGCACCCTGTTTCGGTTTGTTCTTTGTAGCTGCCCAATTTATTCGGCAGGCCAGCTCTGCTGGCTGTTACTGAGGTTTAGATTTAAACCAAAACACCAAACCGGGCCGAATAAATTGGCCCCTACAAGGTCAAAATACCAAACTGAGCCTCATATTCTTTACCGAAGAGGCGGAACCTACCTGTAACATATTGAATTCATTGGTGCTTAGTTCACTGAAACATGGCTGAGCTTTGTGGGTAATCAGGAAGGCATAACAGGTAAAAATGCTCCCCTTAGCCAAGCGTGACCACACTGGGTGTAGGTAACGCTTGGCCAAATGCTAATAAGCACCGCCAATGGCCGGCCTAAGATCACCATATAAGGGAATAGTGTCATTGAGCTGGGCTGATGTCATATTCGGCTCTATGGCGCTTAAATGCTCTCGCGCCCGTAAAATACTGGCCGTGCGCAACAATTGTACGTTGGGGTATAAACGCCGCGCCTCTCCCAACCACAGCTGAGCTTCATCTTCCAGCCCAGCCGCACCTAGCGCCAAATACGCATTGTAGTAAACACCGGCACGAGGAGTGTGTAGTACAAAGTGACGTGCCCAAGCGGCATAATCTAATAACTGGGTTTTATCTTTATTTAGTAAGGCTTGGGTGAGCTGCCAGTGATGGCGATAAAAATCGGTTCTGTCATACCACACCAGTGGATTAAGCACCTGCTTTAACTGCCTTTCAGAATGCTGGTCGTCATTCGCATAACGGGTGAGCTGCTGGCTCGCCACTAAGCCCGTGGCCATAAACAGCATCAAGCCAATACCCCAAGCGCGAATCGGCCAACGACTCCAGGCAGGCGGCGGCGCTACTATGCGCCGCTGACCGTACTGGGCATCGATAACGTAAATAATGACTAACACCATCAGCCAGTGGGGTTGCGAATGATAAAACGGAAACTCAGTTTGGCTGTGAATAAAAATAGGCGTGAGCACCCCCACCCAAGCCGCACTTTGAGCCAAGGGCAAGCGATACAGTAATTGCAGCACCAGCGCCGTCATTAGCACTAAGCCCATTAAGGGCACAATGCCGCCCTCTATCGCCCATAATAAAAACTCGTTATGGGGGTGGCCCATCTCAGTAAATAACGGCTCTGCGCCGGGCGTAAGCTCACGCCAGGTGGCATAGGTGCTATAAAATGCCGACTCAAAACTACCATAGCCAAAGCCAAACCAGGGTTTTTCCAACCACATGCGCAGCCCATGAGCATAAATATCGAAACGCCCATCCGCATCGGTATAAATGCTGAAGCTGCGTTTACTCATCTCAAAGGCATCGAGGCCAAAGATGCCAAGCCCGACGCCAAGGGGGATCAACAACAGGCTGAGCAGTAAGCGCTTAGAACCTGTTTTAATTAAGGTTTGCCATAACAAGGGTTGCAGTAATAATATCCCCAGCAATAGCCCCAGCTGGCCGGCTCGGGATTGTAATAACACGATCAGCACGCTGCCAGCACCCAACACGGCGGCAAACCACAGTGATTTAAGCACAAAGCCACGCCATGGGGATTTAGCTTCGTGCAACCACAAATATACGGCCAAAATCATGCCGGTGGCCACGAAGCTGGCCATCACATTACGATGCTGAAAAATACCATAGGGCGAGCGCACTTCAGTGTTGTAGCCAAACCAATTATCCGGCTGCAACACAAAAAACTGCACTAGCCCCAGTAGAATTTCGACACTGACTGCCGCCAGCAAACAATAGAGTAAGTAGCGCCGCCCCTTTTCGCTAAAACGGCACTGCTGCAAGCTTAAATAAAATAATAAGCCGCCACACAGCGCCAACATGCGCGGTAAGGCATGGCCGGCGACGGTATTGTTTTGCCAATAAAAGAAGGGGATAAACAGCAGGGTACTGGCCGCCAACATGCCCAGCCAAAAACGGCTGGTGAGCAAGCGACGTCTGTGCCAATGCCAAAGACCTAGGGTGGTCATCACGCCCACGCATAACCAGCCCATCAGATTAAAAGGCAATTGCAAGCCTATGCCAAACAGGTGTGGCAGATACAGATGCATCGCAAACAGGGAAAAAAACGCCATGCACACCAGCATGGTGCGGGCGAGCCGTTCCTGTTGCAATAAAGGCGAAGACATCATATTCGGGCGCGTACTCGGCATGGAGCTAATTAACAGTGCGTTACTTTACCCAAGCTGGCGGCAAAAAGCATGAGCCATGTGTGCCTCAAGAGCCAGAATCTGCCACAGCAAACTGGTTATGTGTAAATATGTGTAAAGAGTGAAGAGTGAAGGGGTAGGCAAACTCCATAGCGTGAACAGGCCTACACACCGGATCTCAGCACAGATTATTATGTTTAGTCTTTGCTCAGACCGTCCTCTTCACCCTTTCCTCTTCACACTGCACCCATTCAGTTAAAATTCAAAACGATAAAATAAGTCGATAGCTTGGTTTAAGCCGCTGGCCGCTTGCAAGTATAAACGTGGCAACAGCTCATAACGCAGTCTAACTTCACCTATCGAGGAGAACACCCCCACGCCATAGCCAATTTGCAAGCCGGGCAACAGATAGGCGCTGATGTTGACCTCGGTACTGTCGCCACTGCCGTCCGTATCTACGGTCACGTCTCTTAAACCTAATGATTCACCTATGTCGGTTACCACACCGCCCACTTTACCCACACCGGCGCCCAGCAGCATAGCTTGCACCAAGGCGTTGCCATCTGTGTCACCGCCGCCGTCTAAGCCGCGACCGCGTAGCAGATACGATAATTGCTCAGCTTGGGGCATGCTCGGCTCAGAGAACACCAATAACTCGGGCTGTTGTGCTGTGCCGGTAACGCGAACCCCCACGGTAATACTGCTGTCAGACATGGTTGAGGGGTTACGAATAGCCACCACTTTTAGGTTGGGCGCATCGAGCGGACCGCTGAATAAGATGCTGCCTTCGCGGATTAATAGATTCTGACCGTAGGCTTTAAACTTACCGTCAACCAAGCGGATTTCACCGTTGGCGCGCATCGCTTTATTGGGTTTTTGTACTATGTTGAGCTGGCCCCCAAGTCGGGTTTTTAGACCAAAGGCGGCTAAGCGCACATCGTCCAACAACTCCACCTTAATACGAATATCAATCGGCAAGCTGGGTGCCGTCTCGGGGATGATACCAGAAGGCTTTACTACAACGACGTCTCGCGATAAAGACACCGCATTTTCAGGCAGCTCTTTTACTTCGATGCGCGCCCAAGGGATCTGTATGGTCCCGCGCACTTTAGCGGTTTCACCTAGGCTAATGGTCAAATCCGGATTCACCCGCAGTCGACCCATGCTCGGATAACCCGCCTCTAAGTTGCGCCCCGTGAGGCGAATTTCACCCGTCATCGGTAATTGGCGCCAATCGAGTTCACCCGTGATATATAAGGGCCCGCCACCCACCTTCATTTGGCCGTTAATGCTGGCCTCTGTGCCTCTAATATCGAGACGCGTGGTTAAGTCGCGCACCTGTACCATGTCGGAATAAGTGTCGACTTCGCCACCCGTTAAGCTGATGTTGCCAAACAACAAGGGTGCTGCCAGTGTGCCTTCAAAACGCCCTTGACCAGCCAATACACCTTGTAAGCGCGCCACTTCTGGTAATAAGGGCGCTAACCAATCCAACTTCAACTGTTCAATCTTTACGTTACCGCTTAAGGCGCGTTTGCCTTTTAAGTCGGCCACATTGGCCTGCAGACCCATCTTGCCCAGCTGTGTGGAGCGAAAGTCCAAACTGGTGCGTAGGCGATTCTCCGCCATATCGCTCACCAGCGACAGTGTTTGATAATTAAGCCGGGTGCCATTGCTGACGAAGGTGCCGGGTGTGGTGCTGATATTGGCGTTCAACTTAGGCATACTGCCATTCCATTGCAGCGCGACTGTGCCACCCAGTACCGCCTCCCATGAAAAATCATTAGGGAAGAACGGCTTTAAACGGGCCAGATCTAAGTCGCGAATGCGTAAGCCCGCTTGGCCTTTTTTGGCACTGGCACTAATGGCATCAAAGCACACCGACGCCTTACCCGAACGCCAGCAATGGGGCTGTGCCTTAAAGGTGTCGCCTTGGTAAGCCAGTACCGCTTGTTGCTGCAGGCTCCACTTTTCCAGTGGCGTATCCAGCTCGCCTTTGGTTAAGCGCCCGTGCCAGCCGTCTTTGCCTAGGCTGCCGGTTAGCGCCAGTTCGGCCGCCAACGGCTTGCCATTGAAGTTAAGAGAAAGCCTGTGCGCCGCTTCGTTACCAGAGCCAAGCAACTGCAGTTGGTTAATCTGCATTTCGCCGGCGCGAATAGTGTCTATGGTAAGACGCAAATCGCCCTTCATGGGTTGGCCTTTGGCTTTATCACCTAGACTGGCATTGGCCTGCAATTGAATATTTTTGGCTTCATTGTCCTTAAAGCCTGCTTTCTTGCCGAAGAGCTTGGCCTGCAGATCTGGGGATTTGAGCGCGCCGCGCACCTTAATGTCACCGGCGAGATCACCAAATAAACCCGGCGCGTACACGGCCAAATTGGGTGCCGATAACACGCCATCTAACTGCCACTCATCGGTTATTTTGCCGTTAACGGTGAGTTTGTTATCGGCATTGGTCAGTTGCAATTGCTTAATGGTGCCTTGCAGTGCTTGGTTGAGGCTAACTTGGCCTTTGAGCGACAGCGGATATTCACGTAAGAGGCCATGAATATCGGGTTCGGCATTCAGGGTCCACTTTTCCCCTTTTAATGCAAAGCGCGTGTCGAGCTGGCCATTAATTTTACCGTCCATGCCTTCTATAAAGACGCCAGGATCTATGTCTGTTAGGGCTAGGATGCCTTGCCAGTTAATGTCCTCGCTCCAGCTAAGCTTGCCGTTCACCTTGGCTTCGCCCTTAGGTAAGGTGAGCGTTAAGGGCTTAAGCTCGGCGCCCTTGAGGTTGCCTTTGGCGCTGAGCTTAATACCCACGGTCGGTAAATCTGGGCCCTGAGCCTCACTGCTGAGGGTTAATTTATAATCTTCTAGTCGCCCTTTTACACGCAGCTTGCCCTGCTCTAGCCGCCATTCGGGATCCTTAATGGGCCAGCCTAATTGCTGCCAGTTTAGGGCCAGATCGAAGGGTAATTGTGGATCCAGTGGCTCGACCGTTACATTAGCTTGTGCCTTGAGTACGCCGCCTAATACTAGCTTGCCAGTTAGCTTAGCTAGGCTGTTAGTTAAGTTAACGGCTATGGTTTGACCGGCTAGTTGCCCCTCTAGTAAAGGCTTTTTCAGGGTAGAGGTGAGCGCTAAATCCAGCGGATAATCACCGGTAAGCGTCATCTTGCCCTGCAATTCTAGACTCGCCAGCTCATGATCTAGGCTTGCGGTCACAATGTTAATGTCACTGCCTTGCCCTTCCAGCTCCAGCTGTAAGGCATGTAGGGCTTGAGCTTGTCCGTTTTGGATAACCTGACTGTTGGTTAAGCTAAACTCTTGTAATTTAATGGGAAACGGCAGCACAATTTCTGGTAACACCAACAAAGGATCGGCAGCCGGCGCCTTACCCGCCGCCTTGGCTTGCTTGTTAGCCTGTGCTTTCTTTGTCGCCTCAGGCTGCTCGTCCAAGCTGGTGCCGGCTTGCTTAGCCGTCTCGTCCAGCGTAATTATCAGCCCCTGCATATTGGGCCCCGTGACCACCATGCCTTGTTTGTCCCAGTGCACGGCCACTTCGAGACTTTGCCAAGCAATGGTTTGCCCTGACAGATTAATGGTTACGCGATCGGCGCGTACTTTGTCCAAGTCGATGCGCAGCGGGGGTGTAATTTCCGCCAAGGGTGCCTTGGGTTCATCAGGCTGTTCGGGGAAATATTTAATGGTGACTTCAATGTCTTCAACCGCTAATTCTTGTAACCACAAGCGGCGGTCGAGCAGTTTGCCCAGTTGCCAGCCAAAGCTCACATCCCGCGCCGTAAAGGCGAGCGAGTCTTGCTCGTAGCTCAACTCGGCAAAACGCCAGCCTTGGCCTAGCTGACCAGAAACCAAGGTGCCACTGAGACCCTCCACATTTTGTTTGGCCAAGCCCCACAGCCACTGATTACCTACCTGAGTAAAAAGTAAGCTAAACAGCACCATTAATAGCAAGCAAATACCGACCACTAAGCTGCTGAGCAGACGCGCAAAGATCATAAGTCAGGCCCTAAGGTAAAGTGGATTCGCATGGGCACTTCCTCTTCGGATACGCCAAACGCTAAATCAAGGCGCACCGGCCCCACTGGCGTTTGCCAACGCACACCAACGCCCGTGCCGACTTTCCAGTCTTCACTGTAATCATTGGTGGCGGTACCGGTATCGACAAAGGTGGCTAAGCGCCACTTTTCGGCCACTTTATAGTCATACTCCAAGCTCAAGGCAGTGGCGTATTTAGCGCCAAGGCTGTCGCCGTTTTCATCGACGGGGGTAATAGATTGGTAACTAAACCCTCGCACCGTCAAGTCACCACCGGTAAAAAAGCGCAGCGACGGCGGCAAGTCATACACTTCATCCACCCAAACCGCACCTTGCTCGGCTCTGGCTATCAGCCGTTGGTCTTCTGCCACTGTGCGTAACCACTTAGTACGCGCAAATAAACGCACAAAACGGGTATCTGAGCCCCACCAAGGCTCTGAGAATTCTAAGGTCGCCGTTTGCGCATCCCCCCACTCGGCATCTAGGCCACCCCGCACCCGGGTGCGGCTATAGGTAAAGCCGGGGATCAGCAGGAAGCTTTCGTCTTCTTGTTTACCTTGGGTATAGATCTCATATTCGGAGCGGAAAAAAACATCTCGCGTCCAGTCATCTGTATCTTTATCTAATCTGTGTATTGAGGCGACCAAACGCTCACTTTGGGTAACATCTTGATTGAGCAGCTGATAGCCGCCCTGCACTGTGTAGTAGTGATTGAGGGGGTTACCGCGCGGTATCTTATAAATCACGGTAATGTCTTGTTTCGGCTCTGAGACTTTTAAGTTGGTTTGCAAGCTGTGGCCTAGGCTGTTAATCCAAGGTTTATCCCAACTGGTGGAAAATCGCGGGCCTTCGTCGGTAGAAAAGCCCACCCCCACTTCCACTTCGTTATCGGATTTGGCACGCAAGGTCACATACAAAGGGATCTGCTGGGCTTCATCGGCCTCGCTCACTTTAGGCTGCACTTCAACGCGGCGAAAATAACCTGTGGTGGATAAAGAGCGGCTGAGACTGGAGATTTTGCTGGCTAAATACGGTTCACCGGGTTCAATCTCGACTAAGGGATCCAAAATACGATGCACGGGTCTATCTGAATCCAAAACCAGCTCGCCGAAACGATAGCGGGGGCCTGAGTCAAACAGTAAGTTAACGTCGGCGGCATTGTCTTCCGGATGAACCAGCACCTGATGCAGCTTATATTCCGCATCAAAATAGCCACGCGCTAACCCCAAGCTTAATAAGCTGGCCTTGGTTTTCTCATAAACGTCATGTTGAAATACTTGATTTTCTTGTAGCGCCAGCTGGCTAAGCAGCTGCGCATATTGCGGGTCTGTGGTGGCGTCACCATTGAGCACGATATTGAGCTGGCGAATACGCACCGGCTCACCAGGCTTAACGGTCACTGTGACACGGCTGGGCCTTTTCTCACTGGTGGTAATTTCAATATCGGGTTCGTAATAGCCCAGCGCTTGTAAGCTGGTGATAACGGCTTGCTGAATGTCTTTGCGAAAACGTGGCAGCTGCTCAGCTTCCATGGGGGGGAGCTGATCCAAATAAATGCGGGTGTTATCTTTTAGACCCTTTTTCAGACCTTTGAGGCGAAAGCTCACTTCCTCTGCGCTCACACTCAAGCTGACTAAAAGCACCGCCAACAGCACCCACACACTATTATTCATCCACGTCCCTGTTATTTTAGTTTAGGTACAGTCACCGCACTTAATGATGCCGATAATGGCGCTGGCAACCATGGATCATGACACTCGCCATTACGCTCTCTAACGTGTCACACTAATCAACAAATGCAACCGTCTCAGGCTATTTTTTGTGAATATGTCTCACTCTTCTTATGGATTGTTAGGTTTTGCAGGCTTTAGCGGCAGCGGCAAAACCACGCTACTCAAACAACTCGTGTCCTTGCTCAGCCAGCAAGGGCTAACTATTGGCCTAATCAAACACACCCATCACGATGTGGAGCAAGACACACCGGGCAAAGACAGCTTTGAATTACGTCATGCCGGCGCCGTGCAATCTGTGTTAGCCGGCCCTAAGCGCACTATTGTCACCTTTGAGCACCCTCAGTCACAAGAAGCTGATTTATATGAGTCTATTTCGCGACTCGACTTAGCCCAGCTCGATTTAGTCTTGGTTGAAGGCTTTCGCCATGCCGACATTAATAAACTAGAAGTACACAGGCCCATTTGCCAAAAACCGCTGCTCTGCCTGCACGATCACTCTATTTTAGCGGTCGCCACAGACGACTCTCGCCTTAGCGCTACCGTACCATTGCTCGACTTAAACGACGCCGCCGCTATTACCGCGCAAATAGTGCTGTGGTTACAAACGGGGCGCTTGCACGTTCCGGTACTGCCAGCTTCTCACCCGCCGGATACCCACATTGGCGCCGATAGTTGCCATATAACCAAGGATGCTGACGATAATAGTGTTGATGGTGGGCCTTTGCCCGCATAAAGTTACCCACGGGTAAAATTCGCACCGCCAGTTTACGCTCTAGCATCAAGGCTTGGGTGGCACGACTTTGCTGCGCCCAGCGCTGCTGCAATGGCGTTTGCACATAAAGTGCGGGACTAAACTCGTCACCTCGGTCGCAATATTGGCCCTCGTTATCTAGCGCATCGACAGCCGCCCAATAAAGAGTAAGTAAGTCACCATAACTAATCTGCTGGGTATTATATGTCACTCGCACCACTTGGCGTCGCCTGTGCTGGTGACTGGTTTGAGCCCAGCCCACCTCGACATGCGTAATACCGGGGCGCTCAGCAAACAAGGCTTCCATCACCCAAAAGCTACCACCGGCGAAAATCGCCTTGCCTGTGTCTTTAGCCAGAGTGTCTTTAACCAGAGTGGCTTTAACCAGAGTGTCGTCAAGCACAGCTTTTGCCCTAACGTCATCTTCATCTTTCGCCACTGGGGCAACCGCCACTTTATCTTGCGCCACCGCCACGCAGTTAATGAACAGCAGGCTCGCCAACAGTAAATCTTTTACCACTTGCGCTCCTTCTTTTGCCCGCATATTCAGGCGTGAATGGCTTTTGCTCGCTTATTTTTAGCGGCAAGCACAAAAGCGAGTGAAGCAACACGTGCAGCTTAGCTGGTCATTTTGCCAAAGAACTATACTTTTACGTTAGAAGCGCATTTTTACGTTAGAACCGCATTTTTACGAAAGCACTATGCTAACTGAATGAAATGAGATGAAAACTCTTTTTTAGTACATTAGCCGTGTTTTCGCACCCAGTCCTTAGCCTTGAGACTCTTGAGGTTGGGCGCATTAGCGCTTAGCGACAAGGCGTAACGCACTGAACATTTTGCTTTATTTTTGCATACTAAAATGCGCTAAATCCGGTTAAAAAAACGCTCTATCACGCTTTTATGACAGGGGCATGATAATGCCCACATTGTAATGCTTTATTCCCAACTCGGTAGTAAACTGCCCACGATCAAACTCAGGTCAAAAAAATACAATTAATTCTTCGTTATCAGTACTTAAGTCGAGCATCAAGCTAAGCTTTTACTATAAGAAGTCCTATATCTGATAGCGTTATGAGGTCGTTGATGGGAACTATACCCAGTGTGGAACAAAGCATACGGCCAAAAACCGACCCCGCACCTAAAATACGGCGGCGGTGGACTGTGTGGCGCATCTCTTTTTGGCTGTTAGTGCTGCTCTTACTCATTGCGGCAGCGGCACTCTTGGCCTATGAAATGCGCACCTCTTGGTTACAGTCTCGTGAAATCCCACGCTATGCGAATAGCTTAACTTATTCCTTGGAGCCAGGCCCCAGTGAAGCCATCCAGTTTCCCGTGCACGGGCCTTTCGATCAACGCTTAGGTTACGCTCGGCTAACTGATTTATTAACGCGCCTCAAAAAACAACAATTTATGGTCACTCAACAGGTGCAGTTTTCTCCGGCGCTGCAGCAATATACCGAGCATGGCCTGTATCCTCCGTATCTCGAAAAAACACAGGCCGGCCTGTTTATTGGCGATTGCCGCCGAGAGCCCATCTATGACTATGCTTACCCACAGCGTCATTACACAGACTTTGCCAGTATCGCGCCTTTAGTGGTGAATACATTGCTGTTTATTGAAAACCGCGACTTGTTAAGCTCTGATTTTCCTGCTATTAACCCCGCGGTAGACTGGCCTCGCTTTACCAAGGCGGCGTTGTCACAGCTAGGTCGTGCACTGGATTTGCAAGATGACTCCGCCGGCGGCAGTACCTTGGCCACGCAAATAGAAAAATTTCGCCACTCCCCCGGCGGGCGCACGCCTTCTGCCAGCGAAAAACTACGCCAAATGATTTCCGCCAGCGTGCGCGCCTATCAAAACGGCCCCGAAACCTTAGCCGCTCGCCAAAATATCGCACTCGCCTATTTAAATTCTGTGCCCTTGGCCGCGGCCCCCGGCCACGGTGAAATTAACGGCATAGGCGATGGTTTATGGTTGTGGTTTGGTGCCGAGCTTAATGAAGTTAACCGCCTTTTAGACCCAAGCGCGCGGCCTGAAGAAGAACTCGCCGCTCGCGGTCTTGCGCTACGCCAAGTGATCGCCTTAATGATCTCTCAACGTCGGCCCTCCTATTATTTGCATGCCGGGCGAGATGATCTGCATGAATTAACCGACAGCTATCTAAGGTTGCAAGCCCAAGCCGACATGATAAGCCCTGCCTTGCGCGACGCCGCCCTAGCTCAAACACTCACCTTTCGTAATTTTCGTGAGCAGCCGGTCACTCAATATGTGGAAAACAGTAAAACCTTATTGGTGACCCGCGGTCGCTTGGCCAATTTACTGGGCATGTCATTTTATGAATTAGACCGCTTAGACTTATCGGCCAACACCACGCTCAACGCCGATCTGCAACAACAAGTCACCACTTATTTGCAGCAATTAGCGGATCCTGAGGTAGCGCGCGCCATTGGCTTATACGGTGAGCGGTTGCTTTCACCTGAAAAAACCGCTGATGTGCGCTACAGCTTTACGCTATTTGAGCGTGGCGAGCAGGGATTTTACGTGCGGGTGCAAACCGACAACACCTTGCAACCTTTTGATATTAACGAGGGCAGTAAACTGGAGCTGGGCTCCACCGCCAAGCTCAGGGTGATGGCGACCTATCTGGAAATTATTGCGGAATTGCATCAGCGATATGCAGAGCTTCCTGCCCCAAAATTGCGGGAGTTGAAACCCGCGCCCCAAGATTACCTAAGCCAGTGGGCGATTCAGTATTTGCTGCGTACCCCAGACCATGCCTTACCGGCCATGTTGGACGCGGCACTGGCCCGACGTTATTCCGCCAGCACAGGTGAGCGGTTTTTTACAGGTGGTGGCATGCACACCTTTAATAACTTTCGTCGCCAAGACAATAGCCGCAACCCAACCCTCATTGAGTCATTGCGTGAGTCCATCAATCTGCCCTTTATTCGGGTGATGCGCGACATAGTGCGCTACAGCATCTACCAAAATGAAAATCGTGCTCAGCTGTTGAGTGATGATAAAGACCCTCGACGCCAAGAATATTTAAGCCGCTTTGCAGACCGAGAAGGCCGGGTGTTTTTACTGCGTTTTTGGCGTAAATACCAAGATAAAGCCACGGATGAGCGCTTAGACCACTTTTTTAATGGCCTGCGCCCTACCGCAACCCGCTTGGCGGCGGTACACAGATATTTATTGCCCAACGCCAGTCGACAAGAGTTTGAGGCCTTTATCAGTCAGCGTTTACCCACTACCAGACTCAATGAAAAACGGCTGCAACAGTTATATGACAACTATGGTCCAGGCGCCTATAACCTAGCGGATCAAGGCTACATAGCCCGAGTACACCCATTAGAGCTGTGGTTATTAAGCTACCTGCAACAGCACCCAGAGGCACGCTTTACTGACGCGGCGCACGCCAGTATTGAACAGCGCCAAGAAGTGTACGCTTGGCTGTTTAAGACTCGCCATCGCAGTGCCCGCGACTCACGGATTCGCACCATGCTGGAAATAGAAGCCTTTAGTGATATTCATCAACGCTGGGAACAAGTCGGCTTTCCGTTTGACAGCTTAGTGCCCTCCTTGGCGACGGCCATTGGTAGCTCAGGCGACAAACCGGTGGCGCTGGCCGAATTGGTGGGCATCATTTTAAACGGCGGTGTTCGCCTGCCTACTGTGCGTATGGATCAATTGCACTTTGCCGCCAACACGCCTTATGAAACCCAACTGGCCCCGCAATTACAACAAGCCAAGCGGGTGATGCATAAAGATGTGGCGGCGGTATTAAAAAATGCGCTGTCGCAAGTGGTGGAAGGCGGCACGGCGCGGCGCTTACAAGGCGGCTTTAGCGCCAGCGACGGCACAGTGCTAACCATGGGCGGTAAAACTGGCACCGGTGATAACCGCATTCAAACTGTGAGTCGCTATGGCCAAGTGCTGACCTCGCAAGCTCGCAACCGCACCGCCACTTTTGTATTTTATTTAGGCGAGCACCACTTTGGCACCTTAACCGCCTACGTGCCGGGCTCAGAATCCGATAAGTTTACCTTTACCTCGGCGCTACCGGTGCAGGTGTTAAAAGGCATGGAGCCCATTTTGCGCCCCTACCTCAATCCCGGTGGTCACAGCGGCTGCAGTGCGCCAGAAATTACCGGCTCGGGCGTGACCGACCATCAACAGCTGGAGTTAAAGGCGCTGGAGTTTAAAAGTGCAGCGCCCAATAACTTAGCCCAGAACGCCCTTAACCACTGAACCAACTGTCACACCTGTCATAATAGCGACCTGCACTGAGTCGGCGTTATCCATAACATCCAAGAGGCGCACAGCGCCTCTTTTTATTTCCGCCATTTTTTATTACCGAATAAGCGAGTTAGCTGCCGCCGTCGCTATTAACAAAAGCGAGGGGCCAGCCTGTTACTTGGCGCGCGCGCTTTTGTTAACATAAGCAACTTTTTGCCGTTAACGGAAACATGTTATGACTGTGCCCGGCCCTTTAACTTTGCCCAGCATTGCCTCGCTCAATAATGTCTCTCTGCAGGCTCAGCTCACCGCTCTCATCAACAATAAAACCAAACCGCTGGGCGCTTTGGGCCAATTAGAAAGCGTGGCGCTGCAATTAGGTATGATACAAAACAGCGTCCAACCTAGCTTAAGCGAGCCACAAATTTGCGTGTTTGCCGCCGATCATGGCCTAACGCGCCATGGCACTTCAGCCTATCCCAGCGCGGTCACGGCGCAAATGGTGCACAATATTTTAGCGGGCGGGGCGGCCATTAGCGTGTTTGCGCGCCAGCATCAGATAGCGTTGCAGGTAGTCGATGCGGGGGTAGCGACAAACTTACCCAAGCACCCGCAGTTACTGAACCATAAAATACGCCTCGGCAGCCGTGACGCGCTGAGCGAGCCGGCCATGAGTGATGACGAATGCAAGGCGGCGCTCACCACCGGCATGGCCATCGTCAGCCAGCTGCCCGGCAATGTATTAATGGTCGGGGAAATGGGCATAGGGAATACCTCAGCTGCCAGCCTTTTATTAGCTCGCTTAGGCAAGCTGCCCATTCAGGAATGTGTGGGTCGAGGCACAGGCCTCGACGATGCAGGCTTACGCCATAAAGAGCATATTCTCACTCAAGTCTTGGCACGTCACACTCAGGCCCAGTCGCCATTTTCAGCTTTAGCCGCCTTAGGTGGCTTAGAAATGGCCATGATGGTCGGCGCACTGATCCAAGCGGCCAGCCAAAGGCGCGTGCTATTAATGGATGGTTTTATTGCCGGCGTGGCTCTGTTGGTCGCCGAGCAATTAGCGCCCGGCGTGCGCCAGTATGCGGTGTTTGCTCATCAGTCCGCCGAGCCCGGCCATCAACACCTATTGCGCTTATTAGCCGCCGAGCCACTGCTGCAACTGCAACTGCGACTCGGAGAAGGCAGCGGTGCCGCCTTGGCCTACCCTTTGTTGCAATCCGCTTGTCTATTTTTAAGTGAAATGGCCAGCTTTGCGACCGCCGGCATCAGCGAGCAAGCAGCGCCATGATGCGCCCTACACGGGATCAACGGCTGACCAGTCAACTCATACACGAAGGCCGCTTATTATTGGTGGCCATACAGTTTTTAACCCGATTGCCGGTGCCGGCTTTCAAGGAATATCAGCCACACTGGCTGCACCAAAGCAGCCGGCATTTTCCTGCGGTTGGCTTATTAGTCGGGCTGATTTGCGCCAGTGCTTTTTGGTTTAGCTCACTGTTTTTTTCGCCGTTAGTGGCCGCCGTAATCAGCACCGCCTTGGGTATAAAAATCACAGGTGCTTTTCATGAAGACGGGCTCGCCGATACCTGTGATGGCTTAGGCGGTGGCCTTACCCGTGAGCGAGCGCTGACCATAATGAAAGACTCACGCCTAGGCACTTTTGGTACCTTAGGCTTAGTAATGGCGATGTTACTTAAAGTCAGCTTGCTGGCCAGCATGAGCCTGCCGGTGGCCTTAATCGCCTTAGTGATCGGCCACGGCGCGTCACGCTTATGCTGCATCAGCCTGATCGCCCTCTTGCCTTATGGTGGCGATGTAGAGCACGCTAAGGCTAAACCGATGGCGCAACAACTTAGCCTGCGGCAAGGGCTAATGAGTGCCGGTTGGCTAGTGTTAGCCTTGGTGTTGATGAGCGTGATTTGGCCTCAGGCCATGGCGCGCATCCAGCCCCACCAATGGCAATTGGCTGTGCTCTTAGCGTGTTTGGCCAGCGCTTATATGTATCGTTTATTAGCGCGACGTTTACAAGGCTATACGGGCGATGGCTTAGGTGCGACTCAGCAGCTCAGCGAGTTAGCTATTTATGCGGGTTTGGCTGTAGGCCTATGAGTAGTGCAGGCCGCGACATAACACCCAACCCCAAGCTATTTTTGCCACGGAATACACGGGAAAATAGAGATCCAATCGCAAAAATTATTAGTAAGCGCTAACACAGCGCTGCGCCCAGCGTACCGAGCTCTCGTAGCAAAAAGCCGTGACCGAGCAGCCTTAAACCTTAAAAGCCGAAAGCTGGAGTAGTCATGGAGTTGTATATTTGGCGGCACCCTAAGCCGCTGCATGCGGTGGGAGTATGTCTGGGGCAAACCGATATGAGAGTGGATAAACGTAAATTGCGCCGCTTGGCCAATCAGATCCAGCGCTTTGCCCGCCGTTATCATCTGCCCAGAGTGATCTGGGTTAGCCCCTTGCAGCGATCCCTTGACGTAGGGCGCATGTTAGCAAAGCGCGGTTTTCGGTGTGAGGTAACGCCCGCACTGGCCGAGCTTAATTTTGGTGACTGGGACGGCAAACCTTGGCAGCACATTGCCAAACAAGACATAGACACTTGGTGTAACGACTTTAGTTTTTATGCACCGGGCGGCGGAGAAAATCTACAGCAGTTGTTTGCCAGAGTCACATTATGGCTAACGCAGCAATATAGCGTATCACCCAACACGCCGCGGTTGGCGGTGGGTCATGCGGGATGGATTAATGCCGCCACTCTGCTGGCCAATAAACGGGGACTACCCAAAAGTGCCGCAGACTGGCCGCGCCCCGTGGCTTATCGCCAGCTCAGTCGGCTGACTATTTCAACTGCTCTATTCGAACCTGTGCCACTCCCGCACGGACCATATTAAGCTCGCGCGCCGCCTGCTCAGACAAATCAATCACCCGCCCCTTTGCATAAGGGCCACGGTCGTTGATGCGCACCACTATGGATTTTTGATTGTGCAGATTGGTCACTCTAACTTGAGTACCAAAGGGCAAGGTTTTGTGTGCCGCCGTTAAGGCATGCTTGTTAAACGACTCGCCGCTGGCGGTTTTACGACCATGATGGCGGCTGCCGTAGTAGGAAGCCTTGCCCTGCTCCACACTCACCACGGCAGGGCCGCTAACCGGCGGCGGTGCAGAAGGCGCACTGCCACAAGATTGCAACACCAATGGCAACAGCAGCCAGAATATCCAACGTAGATTAAACGTCATATCTTTGCCTCTAATCGGCCAGAACCTCGACCTATAGTTTGACTATTGCAGCTCCAGCCAGGCAACCAGTGCCATGGCATCGGCTAAGGTGCGTGTGACCAGCTTGGCTGTACAACACACACCTAGGCTAGCAGCATAGAGTTTTAGCTCAATATTAAGCTCAGCCAGCGATACTAACTCGAGTTGGCGTTGCCAGTATAGGGTGTCATCGTTTTGCTGCGACAAAATATGAGTCCCACCTTGGCTATCTATTAATCGATCACCCACCCATAAGCCTTGCTCGGCCAGCAGTTCTGGACCGTCTGCCCACGCGTAATACCCACCCTGCTCACACATAATAATCACCGGCCAGTGGATCATATTGGCACGCTCCGTTTAGAAAAATGGCCGTTCAGAAAAGTGGCTGATAAGCAAAATGGGGCCTAACTCTCGATATTCGAGCGTCAGGCCCCGCTTATTTTTAATACTCAGATAATTTTAATACTGAGATTTAATACTCAATGCCAGCCCCCATATTAGGTCAATTCCGCTAGCGGCTTGGGCTGAAAAATTGGCTATTAGTCTGTACTTGCAGCTGGTCATTACCGGCCACAAACGTAATCGCCTGTATGCTGTTCTGCAACTGATAAGGATCCGCCGCCAGACTAATAGACAGATTAACGATTTCACCGGCCGGCACCGTCACCGACTCTGGTCCCGTCCAGCGTAAGGCATCCATTCCGGTTACGCGTACCCGATAATCTTGTGGCTGCTGACTGCGATTCGACAACTTCAACAAATAGGTGTTTTCCACCCAACCTGCAGTGGTTTCTCGGAACAGCTGATTACGATCCCGTTGCACGTCGAGCCCCATCGGCACTCGGCTGGCGGCGGCATACACCAGTACCACCAACATCAGCAGCAACATAATGCCATAGCCGACCAACTTGGGCCGCAACAACCGAGTCTTGCCGCCCTCTAGCTGGCGCTCGCTGGCATAACGGATCAGCCCAGTGGCGCTGCCCATCTGAGTCATGGTCTGATCACAGGCGTCAGCGCAAGCTCCGCAGTTGATACATTCATACTGCAGGCCGTCTCGAATATCGATACCGGTGGGGCACACTTGTACACACAAATTGCAGTCTATACAGTCGCCGAGTCCCAGTGCTGCGGCATCTGTGTTACGCGCACGGGGACCACGACGCTCTCCGCGCTTGGCATCATAACTCACGCTATAAGTGTCTTTATCGAACATTGCCGACTGAAAGCGAGAATAAGGGCACATATGAGTACACATTATGGCCCGCATCCAACCCGCATTGAGATAGGTACAAAGCGCAAAAAACAGCACCCCAAAGCTCGACAGCAAGCCGGCAGAAAGCTGTACTAAATCGGTGGCCAACGCGGCGGCCGGTACAAAATAGGCGACGAAAGTAAAACCACTCAACAAGGAGATCAGTAGCCAGATCAGGTGTTTGCCGCCAGTACGCCACAGCTTATTCAAGCTCCAAGGCGCCTTGTGCAACTGACGGCGCTTATTAGCACTGCCCTCTAATTTCTCTTCTACCCAGATGAACCAGAACGTCCACACCGTCTGCGGGCAGAGATAACCGCACCACACCCGTCCCAGAAAGACGGTAATAAAAAATAGGCCGCAAGCCGCCACCATCAATACCAAGGCCAGCAAAGTCAGATCCTGAGGCCAGATGGTGATACCGAACAGGTGAAAGCGCTGCAGCTCTACATCCAACAACACTGCCTGCTGGCCGTTCCAGCGCAGCCAAGGTCCCAGCAGAAAACACAGCATCAGCATCCAACCGGCGAGTTTGCGCACCCGCTGCCAGCGACCGCGCTGTGCACGCACATAAACATGGCCCTGATCTATGGGTCTGGGCTCGGTACTGACGCTCACGTCAATGAGGGAAGAATATTTTTCCATAGGACTCACACTGTTTGTTATGGGAAAGGCAGGCAAGAACCAGCAGGAATAAGGCCTGGAGGGAAAAAGCTGCCACAACCCGCGCAGTAGAACATGCTCGGCCTAAACGCAACATAAACAGATGTAAGCAAACAGACTATAACAGTGTGATTAAGCGAAACAGCGCCTATAACAGCATGGCTCTCTGAGGGTTGAATCTAGCGTGCCAAAGCTTGCTCAGCGCTAATTAAGCTGTTCGTCAATCAGCACTGCCAGCTGCTTGATGGCGGTTTCACTACGGGTATTCCACGGTAATGAGGTATTGAGTCGAAAACAGTGCCGATATTGTTCACCGGCGGCAAACATGCGTCCAGGAGCGATAGTAATCCCCGTTTGCAGCGCTCGCCAATACAGCTGAGTCGCACAACAGTAGGCCGGCAGCTCCAACCACAGAAAATAGCTGCCTTCGGCATAATGCACCCGCACCTCAGCAGGAAATTCTCGTTTAATGGCCTGATAAAAAATATGTTTTCGCTGCTCTAAGGTGCGGCGCAGGGTATGCAAATGCTTGTCGTAACGATGCGAAGACAGATAATCAGCCAAGGCCAATTGCATGGGTGCGCTGGTAGATAAAGTACTCATTAATTGCAGACGTTGGATGGCCGGTGTTTGTTGCCCCGCCGCCACCCAACCGATACGAAAGCCGGTCGCCAGTGTTTTCGAGAACGAGCCACAGTGCAACACTTGACCTGCCCTATCCCAGGCTTTGATGGGCAACGGCGGCACTAAACCGGTATACAACTCACCATACACATCGTCTTCAATCAAGCTCACCTTATGTTCAGCCAGCAGCGCCAGCAAGCGCACTTTATGGTCCTGCGACATGCTGGCACCCAGCGGGTTCTGGCCATGACTCATCAGCCAACAGGCCTTGATGGGATATTGCTGTAATGCTTGAGCCAGCGCATCTAAGTCCATGCCATGCTGTGGATCCGTGGCCACCGCCACCGCTTTCAGATGATGACGCTCTATCGCCTGCAGCGCACCGTAAAAGGCCGGAGACTCTACCACCACCCAATCTCCAGGCTGGGTCAGCGCTTGCAGACTAAGATTGAGCGCCTCCAGTGCGCCCGAGGTAATCACTATTTCGTCGGGTGAAATATCCATGCCCTTAGCGGCATAACGCTGGGCAATACTGCGGCGCAAATCGGCACAGCCCGGCGGCAGACTGATGCCGGCATTTTCAGACGACAACTGGCGAGCCACTCGGATCAAGGAGCGAGCGAGCTGGTGTTGTGGAAACAACGACGAGTCAGGAAAAGCAGAACCTAAGGCCACACACTCTGGATTATTGCCAGCCTGCAGTACGTTGAAGATAAAAGCATTAATATCGACCGTTTCTGCCGGCTGTAACGGCTGTGGTGGTAATGAATACTCCGTCGCCGCCTCCCGATCGGGAACGACGAAGTAGCCTGACTGGGGGCGAGAGCGAATCCAGCCTTGACTTTCAAGCAATTGATAGGCGTTGAGCACCGTCATCAGACTCAGTCCAGAGCGGCGTACCGTTTCACGCAGCGAGGGTAACTTATCGCCCTCTTGCCAGACTCCGGTACGGATTTGTTCACCCAGCTGTTGTGCCAGCCGTTCATAACGGGTCATTAGGGCTTACGCCACATCTAGGGCTGGCAGACAGTTTTCACCTTGTAGCTCAATCATGGCTTGGGTAATATCGAGCGCTTCGCCGATATCGTCTATTTCTTGCTGATGCGCACGGCGCAGCTTTTTACGCAGCTTGCCCATCACAAAGCGGCGAATTTCTTCTTCGTCTTCTAATAGCAATCCCGCCACCTTAGTCGGCTTACGGGTTTCTTCGCTTAAGGCCACCATAGTGAAGTAAGAGGTATTGGTGTGCTTTACCGTTCCTTCACGGAAGTTCTCTGACTCCACCTTAATGCCTACTTCCATGGAGCTGGTGCCCACATAATTTACTGAGGCGTAAAGGGTCAATAAGTCGCCCACTTCTACCGGGTTCATAAAATCAACCGAGTCCACCGAGGCGGTCACGCAATAGCCTTTACAATGAGAAGCGGCACAGATATAGGCAATTTTATCCATCAGGCCTAAAATCACACCGCCGTGTACCTTGCCACCAAAGTTGGCATACGAGGGCACCATCAACTCTTTGAGGGTCACCTGTGACGATTTAACCGTTCTAAATCCCGTTTCGTTCATTACTTCACCTAATAATTAACATAAATTCAATAAGTTATGTTCACTAAAGCCCATGCGGCGCACACTAAAATACACAAATATGCCTGAGCATAAATGCGAGGCTCCTCTGCTTGCAACTGCGGCCATCCTAACCCAATTGACAGCAGAGAATACTGAATTTTTTGCAGTTTGCGGCACAGATCATTCGCTTTCGCGCAAGTGACGATGAGCCGTTAGCTGTGATTGATAGTGACACTCCAACGCTTAGTCTCAAGAAAAAAGATACTAGCAGCCGCTATGCCGATAGGTAAAAAATTAAAGAGTATAAGAAATCCTCAAAGACTGGGATTATAAAATGGCCTTTATCAAGGATGCAGACACCAAAGAAGTAGAGTGTGAAATAAGAGCTCGAAGTCAGCAATTACAGGCGCGAAAAACAAGATGACCAATGAGACTGCATAAAGCGCAGTATCTGTGATTGCCTTCAACTCGCCCTTAGCGTCCAATGGGCATAGTCACGGCTGATTAAGGCGTGAAAGTGGCGCAAGCATAATGACTTGTAAGCTGTCTTTATAAACAAACAAGGAGCTAATATGCATATCGACAAAGCTAAAAAACGCATCGCCAAACAGGTGAAGAAAGGCTTTAAGGGTTACCCGCAAATTACCTTGGAATATTTTGGCGCCAGCAAAGAGCTCGCCACCGAAGTGGCTATCCGCTTTACCACAGAACTCGGCGCCCCTGAGCAAGAACAACGCTTTACCAGCCAAGCTGATGTGCGTGAGGACGAAGTCATACAGTCCGCCTTAGTAAAAATTATCGAGCGCGCCGAGGCCAGTTCGGTATTAGAAATCGAAGGCGTCTCGACACTATAGTGCTGTTCTGTCTAACTGCGAGTGCGAATGCCCACTCACTCTCTGCGTCACAGAGGCTCGCCTAAGGGCTAAAAGATAGCGCACCAAGCGGTGTGCGGGAGTAAACTGATCTGCTGTTGTTACAGGAAGGATTCTAATGGCGAGCTCAAAAAACGCAGTGGCTAAACGTAAAAAAAACGCCACGCAGCTGCTTGATGCATTTAATGCGCACCATGCCTCACTCATTATCTTGGCGAGCTTGGCGGTCATCTTCTTTATTGACTGGGCACAAGCCGTGCTATTGCCCTTAATAGTGGCAGTGTTTATAAGCTATGCTCTGGATCCGCTGCTCTCTCCCTTTGATAAACTGAAGGTCCCGCGGCCTTTAAGCGCCGCCGTGATTGTCAGCCTGCTAGTGGCACTGGTCATAGGTGCTGGCATTCCACTGCAGCGTGAAGCCGTCGCTATGCTCGATAAAATTCCGGTGGCCATCAGCCAATTGCAACACAGCAAGGCTCGTGCACCGGCGAAAGAAGCGGGCATCATAGAAAAAGCGCAAAAAGCCGCTAAACAAATAGAAGACAGTACCAGTGATAAAAAAGTACGCACCCCAGGCGTAACCTCGGTACGCATCGTCGAACAACCCTTCAATGTGCAGTCTTTTATTATGGGGGGCGCCTCTACAGCTATGGTGATGGTTTCACAAGTGTTTTCCGCCCTGCTGCTGGTCTACTTTTTATTGGCAGTGGGCAAGTTATATAGGCGCAAGGTGATCCGCATCTCGGGCCCTTCGTTTGAACGCATGCGTAAAGCCGCCAACATCATGGCCGACTTCCATTATCAGGTGCGCCAGTTTTTATTTGTGATGCTATTAAGCTCGGTATTTGTCGGTGTCTTTACTTGGCTGACATTTTGGCTACTCGGCGTAGAGCAAGCAGGCCTCTGGGGCTTGATGGCTGGGCTGGCCAGCGGTATTCCGTATCTGGGTCCTTTACTCATTTTCATCGGCAGCGCCATGGCCGCCTTTTTGCAATTTGGTACCATAGACATGGCGCTCATTGTGGCCGGTACTTCGCTTGCGGTCACCAGCATCCAAGGCAATCTGCTGACGCCTTGGCTCACCAGCCGCATGTCGAGCTTAAATACGGTGGCCATCTTTGTCGGCTTATTATTTTGGGGCTGGATTTGGGGACCCGTCGGTTTGATTATTGCTACGCCCTTGCTAATGGTTATCAAATCTTTGTGTGACCATGTGGCTAACCTACGGGCATTTGGAGAATTACTGGGTAAGTAAGCCTGATGTTGCGCCCTCTAGGTGGCAGTGTGCTGATAGCAGAGCTTATAATAAAATTAGCTTCGCTATTAAGGAGCAGATCATGGCGGTCGGTTGGGCAAAAGATGGCGCCGTACAAGAACAAATTGATGCCAGCGTGGCAGACGCTGTGACTGAGGCGCGCAGCCAACTCAACTTATGTAAAAATATGGGCGACAGCTTAAGCCATTGCGAAGAATGTGAAGCTCTTATTCCAGAAGCACGCCGCTATGCCGTGCCCGGCGTTAGACTCTGCATTAACTGCCAAGCTGAGCAAGAGCGGTACGGCCAACGCGCTGGCATCATCAATCGCCGCGCCAGTAAAGATAGCCAATTGCGATAATTAGAAGTTGGAAGCCCGAAGCTAGAAGCTAGAAGCTAGAAGCTAGAAGCTAGAAGCTAGAAGTTAAAACCAAACCTATAAACAAGCCTACAAACCTAGTGTTTTTCTTCCAGCTCTCGGCTTCAAGCTTGCAGCTCGCTTACTCTTCCCACCCTCTTTTCAATACATATGGGTAAAACTCTTATACAATGGCGGCCGTTTTTGCGGCACTTTTTACCCCGCGCTTAAGCCGTACTTTTATCATCATTCAGGAGCAACACGTTGGCACAACAAACCGAACAGTTTAAAGATCTTGGCCTAGATTCTCGGCTGTTAACCGCATTGGCTCATCAAGGCTTAGACACGCCGACCGATATTCAAGACCAAGCCATTCCCGTTATCCTTAGCGGCCATGATCTGATCGCCTCTTCTAAAACTGGTTCTGGTAAAACACTGGCCTTCTTATTGCCTGTAATGCATCGATTAATGAAGAGCAAGGCGTTGAGCAAGCGTGATCCTCGAGCCTTAATTTTGGCGCCTACCCGTGAACTGGCCAAGCAAGTCTATGAGCAGCTGCGCTCACTGACCAGCGGCACTTCCTACAACATAGCCTTGCTATTGGGTGGTGAGAATTTCAACGATCAAATAAAGCTATTACGCAGGCAACCGCAATTGATCGTGGCCACGCCGGGTCGACTGGCCAACCATTTGAATGAGCGCTCCTTGATGCTCAATGGCCTTGAGCTGTTGGTTATGGATGAAGCGGATCGCATGTTGGACTTAGGTTTTGCCAAAGAGCTGAACCAAATCAATGACGCCGCCGATCATCGCCATCGTCAAACCTTAATGTTTTCAGCCACGCTCGATCACGCCGAAGTAAATGAAATGGCTGATAAGCTGCTCAAAGCACCCAAACGCATTGCCGTGGGCGCGGCCAACGCCGAGCATGCAGACATCGAAAAGCGCTTTTATCTGTGTGATCACCTGGATCACAAACAAGCGCTGTTAGAGCATATTTTAGCGACCCAGCCCTATCAGCAGGCCATTATTTTTACCGCCACCCGCCCCGATACCGAGCGTTTGGCCAGTTTATTTAAAGCCCAAGGCTTAAGCACGGCGGCCCTCAGCGGTGAGATGAGCCAAGCGGAGCGTAACCGCATCATGGACAGCTTTAGCCGTGGCCAATTTAAGGTGCTGATCACCACAGACGTCGCCTCACGCGGCTTAGACTTGTTGCAGGTGTCTTTGGTGGTGAATTTCGATATGCCAAAGCAAGCCGAAGAATACGTGCACCGCATTGGCCGCACCGGCCGAGCGGGCGCCAAAGGTGTCGCCATGTCGCTGGTGGGTCCTAATGACTGGGACGCGTTTAAGCGGGTCGAGCGCTTCTTACAGCAAGACATTAGCTTTATGAGCTTTGCCGGCTTAAAAGGAAAATTTAAAGGTGTGCGCCCCGTTGAGCCGCCTAAAGCCAAAGCCGCCGCTCGTGGCAATGGTTATCAAGGTAAAGGCGGCCCCAATGCTTATCAGCCACCGAAAAAGAAAAAACCTGAGAAAGCATTCAAAGATCGCAGCGATCGCCTAGAGCCCGGCACAGGTTTGGGCTCATTTGATGGCATGGCACCCTTGAAACGTAAGAAGCCTACCGATAGCACGCCTGAATAACAGGCACCACATAGCCCAAGGATCCACTGATGAATAACAAGCACGCTTTTATCGTTTATGCGGGTGAACAAGAGCAAGGTCGCGTGTTTCATGCACTAACTCATGCGCTGCAAGCCCACGAGCGCGGCAATACCAGCGAGCTGTATTTTGCTGCCGAAGGTGCCGCTTGGCCGGGTTTACTGGCGAGCAGCGAGCATCCATTAAATACCTTATTTAGCAAACTGCAGGATTTGGGAGTGCTCCAAGGGGCCTGTGAAAGCTGCGTGATTGCTTTTGGTCATGAACAAAGTACCGGCCAAGTGGTGCCCATGATCAAAGGACCAGAATGCAGCTATGGTCAGATTGATATTTTAGGATTAGAAGACGAGGGTTACCGAGTCTGGCTGTTTTAACCAGCTGATTTAACTGCCATTAACCGCGTATGAAAAAGCTAGATTAAAGAAATTCACCGCTAACAGAGCGGCGTTTCTACTGCTACGTTCTCGTGATCCGTAAAAAAGCGCCGAGCGAGTTTGTCTAGCTCGGCGCTTTTCATTCGTAGTAAAAACTGCACATTGAAGTTAAGCGCTGATGGAAGTTAAGCGCTAGTGCGTTTATCCCAAAACTGGCGCGATAAATCACTTAACCCCTTGGTAAGTTGCACGACTTGCTCGCAACGTTCTTGGTTATCGTGGCCGCTTTGTACATGATGTTGCGCTGTGGTTTGAATACTATTAATGCTGTCATTGATTTCATCACTGACTTGGCGCTGCTGCTCCACTGCCGTGGCAATTTGCATATTCATCTGGCTAATGTCTTTTACCCGCTGGCCAATTTCTTCTAGCGCGCCGGCAGCCTGCTGGGCATGATTGACACTGTGCTGAGCCTGCTCACGGCTCTTCTCCATCACGGCCACCGCCTCTTTTGTGCCCTGCTGTAAGGCAGCAATCATAGTCTGAATATTGGCGGTCGACTCTTGGGTACGCCCTGCCAAATTTCGCACCTCATCAGCCACCACGGCAAAACCACGCCCTTGCTCACCGGCGCGCGCAGCTTCTATGGCGGCATTCAGTGCTAATAAATTAGTTTGCTCGGCAATGCCGCCTATCACCTCTAGGATCACAGATATATCTCGGCCGTGATCCTCAAGTTGATGGATCACATGCTCTGTTTGCTTAATATCCAGTGCAAGGGCAGCAATCGAAGTACTGGTTTGCGTGACTAACTGGCGACCACTGTCGGTGTCTGAGTCCGCTTGCTCGGCCGCCTGCGCGGCTTGTTGGGCGTTAGAAGACACTTCATGAATGCTGACCGACATTTGTTTAATGGCGGTGGCAATTTGCTCGGTTGCGCCCTGCTGATGGCGGGTATGCTGGTCACTGATTGTGAGCTCATCACTCAATTCATTGGTATGACCGCCCAGACGCTCGGCCATATCGGACAAACGGCCGAGCACGGCACCCGCTTCTGCCTGCGCCATGTGCAGCGCAAATTCTATTTGGCCCAGCTCATCCGCTCGCCCCGCATACACCTGCTGACTAACGGGATTATCTGCATAATCTTGCGCCTTAGCGGCCAAAGCACGCAGCCCGCCCAATAAGCGCCAATTTAATAGCCCAGCAGCCAATACGCCGCCCCCCGTCAGCACAGCCGTCTGCAGCACGGGTAAATCCATCCACCACAGTTGCGCCAATATAACGCACAGCAGCAGCAAACTATTGGTCAGCATTAAACGGCTACTCAAACTCAGGCGAGCAGCAGATAAGGACTTACCTTGCTGGAGTTGTTGATAAAGCCGTTCAGCATCCACTACTTGCTGTGGCTCAGGCTTAGTGCGCACCGACTGAAACTCGACCACTTCGCCTTGATGACGGATAGGCGTCACAAAGGCATTCACCCAATAATAATCGCCATTTTTACATCGGTTTTTAACCACGCCCATCCAAGAGTGGCCGGACTTTAAGGTGGCCCACATGTGCTTAAAGACCGAAGCCGGCATATCAGGATGGCGAATAATATTATGGGGCTGGCCTTTTAATTCCTGTTCTTTATAACCACTCAGCTCAACAAAGCTGTGATTCATATAAGTAATATGGCTGCTGGGAGAGGTAGTAGACAATATATTCACACCGTCTTGAAGTTCTACATTACGACCACTATCGCGCTTATTACTTTGCATTTTTGGTGTATTCCTTGTGATGGCATTATCTCTGTTATCTATTTACTTTCATGTAACAGAAGTTTCCTTGAGTTAGCATTTAAAACTCAACCATTATCCACTATAAAATGACAATTTTATTACGGCAGGAAACTATAGCACTGAATGTGGTTATTGCGCACAAAACAAACACCCAACAGCTATCAACTAACCAAAACCATGATACACATCAACAATACAGAGCCATCACAAAAAACCTGTGTTATTGATGTGTAATAAATAAGTAACTGATATTATTATTTTAATTTAGGGTGATTTAAAAAAAGTAATCAAAGCCGACTAAAGCCCAGGTTATTGCGACTAATACTAAAGCTAAAAAAACGGCGGCCGAGCCGATGTCTTTGGCGCGGCCCGATAATTCATGGTGCTCAGGGCCGATGCGGTCCACCACCGCCTCGATGGCGGAATTAACGAGCTCGACAATTAGCACCAAAAATAGGCTGGCGATAAGTAACGCTTTCGCCAATAAGCTTACTGGCCACAACAACGCCACCGGCAACAATATGATAAACAACCATGTCTCTTGGCGAAATGCCGCTTCATGGCGATACGCCGCTTTAAAACCCTGCATTGAATAGCCGCCGGCAGCTATGATGCGCGCTAATCCTGTTTTTCCTGGTTTCATAACATTAAGTTCCGTTTGTTTCATGTGGTAGTGTTTATTATTGGTATTTTTAACAGCCCTATTAACCGCCCGCATGGCCAATTTAGCAGCGCTAAAGACGCTGCAGTGAGGTGATTAATCAAGCATGAGATTAATCTCTGATTCATCCTTTTATTTTGCATTATCTGCCAGCGCAATCGAATCATTGGTCTGCGCTATTTTCAACTCAGGCACACGATACAAACCGCGATTATACGCCAAGCTGCCCCATGAGCACACACAAGGCGCATCCAAACTGGCCTTAGGTAATATTTGATTCGAATGATGTTATCCATCGCAATATCAGAGGCAAGATTATGAGATCTATGAAGTGAAAAAATAGTCAAAATATCGACTTTAGTTCATTACAGCCAACACTGAGTAACTAAAGTCTTAGTAACTACAGTCTTAGTAACTACAGTCTTGGTAAATAAAGTGTTGTCCTAAGGCTCAAGCTAAGTGGGGATATGTATAGCACTATCATGGAGCACACAGACCACATACCACACATGCCGTACACGGGCGGCATGCAGGCATGACATAACGGATATGGAGTAAAAAGCCGACTTAATCTATTGAGCGACACTGTATTGAGAAAAGTATTCGGCAGCCGTATCTTTTACCTTTTTTTGACCTGAGCAGGCCTAGTGTGGATTCACATTATAGACGTACTTCTACCTCTGGGAGCCTGTACATGGACTCATTAACCGAGCCTACAGCTGCAATAACACCGACGCCAACAGCAAACCAAAAAACCGAGAAAAGCAGTTTTTCACTGACGCCAGCGCGTTTGGTGTTCTTAGTGGCCTGTTATTTCTTTTTAGTACTAAATCTGGCCTTACTGGCCAAACTAGTGGGTATTCTGGAAAGCTTAAGTGACTTCAAGATAGGCTTTATGCTGACCATACCTGTGTTCTTCATTGCCTGCTTTACGATTATTTTCAGCCTACTCACGCCCTTTCGGCTCGAGAAATGGGTGCTGATACCCTTTATTATTTTGTCGGCCTTACTCAACTATGTGATGTTTCATTACGGCACCATAGTCGACCGCGACATGATAGTGAACGTGCTGGAAACCAATGCCGGCGAGGCAAAATCCTACTTCAACGCCAGTGCCGTGATCTGGTTTACTCTCACCGGCCTGCTGCCTGTGCTGCTGATCCTAAAGCTGTCCATTCGCCGCAGCACTGTATGGCGAGAGCTCGGCATTAAGCTGTTGTCTGTGGCGGTTTCATTATTGGTGATCCTGCTGATCGCCTTTTTCTATTACAAAGATTATGCCTCAGTGGGCCGCAATAATGACTACATCAAGAAGATGATCATTCCCACCCACTTTGCCCAAAGTCTGTATAACTATGTAGACGATACCTACCTCACCACGCCTGAGCCTTATCAAGTCTTAGGCGCAGACGCCACCCTATTACCTAAAACCCAGCGCACTCAAGCCAAAGTAACTCAAGCCAACGCAACAACTACCGAAGCCGCTCGTAAGCAGGTAATGGTGTTGATGGTCGGTGAGACGGCGCGCGCCGCTAACTTTCAACTCGGTGGCTATGAGCGTGAAACCAATGCCTTTACCACACCACTGGGCGTGACTTACTTTCAGGATATGACTTCCTGTGGCACGGCCACCGCCGTTTCTGTGCCTTGCATGTTTTCATATCAAACGCGCAAAGAATTTTCCGATGTTCAGGCCGCTAATCAGGACAACCTGATGGACATAGTGGCGCGTGCCGGTATCAAAACGGTGTGGGTAGAAAATGATGGTGGCTGCAAAGGAGCCTGTACGCGCACCGAGACCATAGAATTCAAACCCAATGCCGCCAATCCGGTGTGTGACGGGGATTATTGTCAGGATCAGGTGGTGCTGGAAGGCTTAAGCGAGCAGCTGAACAATATCACCGCCGACGCTGATCAGGCAGCCCCTATTCAAGCAGAACGCTACCTGATAGTGCTGCACATGGTGGGTAGCCATGGCCCTACTTACTACAAGCGCTACCCGAAGGAATTTGCCCATTTTCTGCCAGATTGTCAGCGCAGCGACATTCAAAATTGTGATGCCCGCCAGCTAAACAACACCTATGACAATACGATTTATTATTCCGATTACATTATTAGTCAGGTCATTAAGCAGTTACAAGCGCGTGACGATCTAGATACCGGTCTTTTATATGTGTCGGATCATGGCGAATCATTGGGTGAGTCCGGCCTGTATTTACATGGCATGCCGTACTCGCTGGCGCCCAAAGAGCAAACGCACATTCCTATGCTGACTTGGTTCTCTGGTGGCTTTGCGGCGGATAAACAGCTGGATGAAAGCTGCTTAGCGACACTGGCCAAGGACGAGGAGTATTCCCATGACAACCTGTTCGACTCCATGCTGGGTCTGCTGGATGTATCGACACAGATTTACCGACCGCAACTGGATATCTTCAGCAGCTGTCGTCAGCAGCGGACGTAAAATAAACCGTAACTTGTGTACCACTGGCGTGAGTGCCATCGGCAGCTGAGCTTGATAAGCACAGCCGCCAGCCTTGGTGCTCACAAATACGCGCTACTATGGCCAACCCCAACCCAAAGCCTTGTGGGTTGGCCACACTCACGCCTCGCTCTACCACTTTGGCTTGCAGCTCATCGCTGATACCTCTGCCCGTATCAGACACCCGCAGATAATCTGGCGTCACGTCCACCTCAATGCTGCCCGTAAGCGTGTGCTGTATGGCATTGCGCAAGAGGTTATTCAGCACAGCCACCATCATGCTCGTCGGCACTAACGGCACAGGCTCAACCGTATTTAAGCGCAAGGACAAACCACGGCTGGCCGCCAACGGTTGCCAATCGGCCAGTTGTGCTTTAGCCAACTCAACCAAGGAGCTGAGTGCGTTATTACCTGCCTGTGAGTCTGGGGTGCGCGACAACTGTAGAAACAGCTCAGTTTGCTGCTGCATTTGGCCAAGCGCACCATCGATGCGTTGCAATTGGCGTGCTATCTGCGATGAGGGCTCACTTTCCGCCAACATATCGAGGGCACCGCGGATCACCATCATACAGGTACGTAATTCATGGCTGGCATTGGCAGAGAATTGTTGCTCCCTCAGCAGCAATTCATTCACCCGCAACACGTAACGGTCAAAGATACGCGCCAACTGGCCGGTTTCATCATCGGGATAGTGGCCGGTCAAGTGGCTGCCAGGCTGCTCCGGCAAGTGGGCTACCTCTTGAGCTAAGCTTGCCATGGGTTTCAGTATTTGCAGGCTTAACCGCCGAGACAACACAAATCCTAACCACCAGATCAGCAATACCCCAAGACCGATGCCGGTAAACATGATCAGCTCATAGCGTTCAAATTCACTCTGATCTTGCACCAACACATGGATCCAGCCCGACTCATCGCGCACCAAGAGATTATAGGCTTTGTTGCCCAACAAGACTTCGTGGCCACCTTGGGGATAACCGCGAAAGGCCTCGGGTAGCAGCTGTTGATCGTTTTTCGCTAACTTATAATAGGTGGTATCCGTCATCGGCAGCACCAAAGGCTGTGGCTGCGCCTGATGTTCGTGTATGTGATCCGTAAGGTCACTTTGCAGATGGTTGTAAAACAAGGTGTCTTCAAACCAAAACACCAGCTGCACCATGCCCGCCGCCGCCAGCAGGCTGGTGGTGACGATCACCAAATTAAGTACCAGTTGCAGTCGGGCTTTAATGGTCAGGCGCATGGTTTTGTTCCTTTATTGCTCATTAGCCTGCGCCTTGGCGGCCAGACGATAGCCCTGACCGTGCATCGTTTGTAGCAGTGCTTCGCTAAAGGGTTTATCTAGCTGGTTGCGCAACAGATAAATGTGCGCCTTAAGGCCGTCGCTGTCTGGCGGATCATCGGCCCACAATTGGCTAATTAAGGTCTCTCGACTCACCACATTGGGTGCATGACGCATCAAAATTTCAAGCAGCTTCAAGCATTTGGGATTGAGATTGAGTAACTGCTGCTGTCGCGTTGCCTGACGCAAGTCAAGATCCAGCGTCACATCGGCCACCTTAAGCTGCCGCGCTTGCTGCTTTTGGGCGCGTTTTAGCACGGCTAAAATGCGCGACCACAATTCGGGCAAGGCGAAGGGTTTAACCAAGTAATCATCGGCGCCCACCTCAAAGCCGCTGAGTTTATCTTGCAAGGTATCACGAGCGGTTAACATCACCACCGGCAGCGGATTTTGCTCGGCGCGTAACTGAGCACACAGCGCCAAACCATCCAGCCCCGGCAATGATAAATCCAACACCAGCAAGTCATATTCGTGGCGGCGAGTCTGCTGCAGTGCTGCTGTACCGTTATAGAGCGCATCCACCACAGCGCCTTTTAAGGTCAGGTAATCCACTATATTGACCAGAATATCTGGGTTGTCTTCCACCACTAATATTCGCATCTGGGATCCTTAAACTTCATGTTCGCTCCTTACGCTTCATGTTCGCCGCTTACGTTTGAGGCAAGGCGCGATTTTGCAGCTCGACTCCAGTCGCACTCACCACCAAAATACTGCCTTGGGTGTACCAATCGCCGAGCACTATGCGCCGCGCCGACTCACCATTCACCATCAGTTGATGAATATCAGGCCTGTGGGTGTGGCCGTGGATCAGCGTGCGTACGCCATAGCGCTGCATCTGTCGCTCGACTTCTGCTTGGTTTACATCCATCACCTGCATCACCTTGCCCTCTTTGGCTGCGGCACTCTTGCTACGAATGCCGTCGGCAATGCCTAAGCGATAGCTCAAAGGTAAACGTAAAAATAGCCACTGCAACCAGCCCCAGCGAGTCACGCGTCGATAACGCTGGTAACCCGCATCGTCGATACACAAAGTATCGCCGTGCATAATAAGTGTACGCTCACCGTAAAGGTCGATGACTTTATGCTCCGGCAACAAGCTCATACCGGCGGCGCGGGCAAAACGTCGGCCCACCATAAAATCCCGATTGCCGTGAATAAAATACACGGGAGTGCCTTGTTGGCTACAGGCTAAAAAGGCTGCCGCTACCTCACCATTTAGGGCGCTGACTTCATCATCGCCGATAGAAAATTCAAACAAATCACCCAATACGTAGAGCGCATCCGCATCATGCGTATCTTCGCGCATAAAGCGTAGAAACGCCGCCGTCATATCGGGGCGCGAGGCACTGAGGTGCAAATCGGCAATAAAAAGCGTGGTGTTTTTCACTGAAGGCTCTTGTAATAAGAAAAAAGGGAACACCCATTAACTTAACGCTTGGCGAACAAGGGGAATCCGCGTAAGGGATAAGCATTAAGCTAATGGGGCTAAAAAAATGGCAGCCTAGGCCGCCATTATGGGTGCTACTTAGTAGAGCCGGTATCCAAACGTCATACCGTTCTCAGCACAAGCGGCGTTTTACTCGCTAACTGTAGTGCCTGTGATCACAACGTCTTCCACAGGCACGTCTTGATGCACATAACCGCGGGTGCCGGTGGCCACGCCTTTGATTTTATTAACCACGTCCATGCCTTCAACCACTTCACCAAACACGCAGTAGCCGTAGCCTTGAGTGGTAGCAGACTTGAAGTTCAAGAAGTCGTTGTCGCCTACGTTAATAAAAAATTGCGCAGACGCTGAGTGCGGCTCAGAAGTACGGGCCATGGCAACGGTACCAATCTTGTTCGATAAGCCATTGTCAGCTTCGTTTTTAACGGAGGCGCGGGTGGACTTTTCTTTAAAGTCGGCATCAAAACCGCCGCCTTGGATCATGAAACCGTCAATCACACGGTGAAACAAGACGCCGTCATAATGACCATCGCGGCAATATTGCAGAAAGTTAGCCACAGTTTCAGGGGCTTTGTCGGCAAACAAGTTCAATGTAATGTCGCCGTGGTTGGTGTGCAGAGTGACCATAATCAGATTCCAATATCAGATGAAAGAGTGTCAGCGCTCGATTTTAGCGCATACGCGCCCGATAGCGAACCCCCAAGCGTGCGCAAGGCTTGCACCTCTTTGTCATTAAAGGTTCAATAGTGGCGCTTTTATCCCTAATACTCTCACCAAGACGTGGAATCATGCTGAAAATCTACAATACCCTGACCCGACAAAAAGAAGAATTTACCCCTTTAATTCCCGGCAAGGTCGGCATGTATGTCTGTGGTGTCACCATTTATGACTTGTGCCACATTGGCCACGGCCGCACCTTTGTCGCCTTCGACGTAGTAACCCGCTACTTGCGCTACTTAGGCTATGACCTGACCTATGTGCGCAATATCACCGACATAGACGACAAGATCATCAAGCGTGCCGCCGAAAATGGCGAAAGCTGCGACACCTTAACCGAGCGCCTTACGGCCGATATGCACCAAGACTTTGATGCGCTGCAATTGGCCCGCCCCGATATAGAGCCCAAGGCCACCCAGCATATTCCCGAAATTATTCACATGGTGGAGCAATTGCTGGCAGACAAGCATGCCTATGTCGCCGACAGCGGTGATGTGTTGTTTGCGGTCAATAGCTTTGAAGATTACGGCAAACTCTCGGGCCAAAACCTGGAGCAACTGCAAGCCGGCGCACGGGTTGAAGTGGAGCACACCAAGCGTAATCCGCTCGACTTCGTATTGTGGAAGCAATCTAAACCCGGTGAGCCGAGCTGGCCGTCACCCTGGGGCTTAGGTCGCCCAGGCTGGCATATAGAGTGTTCGGCCATGAACGGCAAGCACTTAGGTAAGCACTTCGATATTCACGGCGGCGGCTCTGACTTACAGTTTCCCCATCATGAAAACGAAATTGCCCAAAGCTGCTGCGCCAACCACTCGCCTTATGTAAATACCTGGATGCATTCGGGCATGGTGATGGTGGATCAAGAAAAGATGTCTAAATCGCTCGGCAACTTTTTTACTATTCGCGATGTCTTGCAGCATTATGATGGCGAAACCGTGCGTTATTTCTTGTTGTCTGGCCATTATCGTAGCCAGCTAAATTATTCAGATGACAACTTAAACAAGGCGCATAGCGCGCTGGAACGCTTTTACACGGCGTTGCGTGGCTTACCGGACGCAGCCCCATTGGGTGGAGAGCAATTTGTGGCACACTTTGACGCCGCCATGAACGATGACTTTAATACCCCAGAAGCCTACGCGGCACTGTTTGACTTAGCGCGCGAGATCAACCGCGTAAAAGGTAAAGATCTGGCGGCGGCAGCCGGCTTGGGCGCTCAGTTACGTAAACTCGGCGCTGTGCTCGGCTTGCTCGGCCAAGATCCAGAAGCCTTCTTGCGCGGCGCCTCGTCGGACAATGATGACGAAGTGGCGGAAATTGAGCGATTGATCCAAGTACGCCTCGATGCCCGCACCAATAAAGACTGGGCGGCGGCAGATACGGCCCGTAATACGCTGACCGAAATGGGCATAGTGTTAGAAGATGGCGCAGACGGCACGCACTGGCGTCGAAAATAAGCGCAGCCAGCTAGGCGCCACTTTAAAAAAATAAAATAAGGCACCATAATTGGTGCCTTATTTTTAATTTACTAGCCGCAATTCACTATCGGCTAACAAAACAGGAGTTTTGCTATGCGCACTTTTGCTATGCGTACTCTCACTATTCGCTCACTCTTTAGCGCCCTACTGCTCGGATCCTTGCTGGGTCTGAGCGGCTGTGAGCCCAAAGGCCCCGCCGCTGATATTGGCGATAATATAAATCAAGTTAAAGATGAGGCGCCAGCAACCGAGGCCAACGCACCTGAACCCGCCACATCAGGGCAGTTAGAGCCTGTTAACTTGCCAGAGCAGCCAATACGACCGGTACGTGATCTACCGCTTGAGACAAAGCCAAGCGTCCCCGTAACCGACAACACAGTGCCCAGCACCAATAGTAATGCAGCCAATCCCGTTGATAGCAGCGAACAGGCGGAGGGCACAACACAGCAGCAGCCAGTCCAGCCGTCAGAATTGAATAATGTCGTTACTGAGGAAATCGATCAAAAATTGGATCAGATACTCAAAGAGACAAGCGACCAGCATTGATACACAGCACTGAGTTCATCACGGGCTAACTGTAGCCAAACGCACACTCGGTTTTGTCACGGTTTAAAGGTCGATATTTAACATGATCCGGACAAATCTTGACTCACTCAACCTAGATCTTGGCAGTTTCTTATGTCAGCCTGTGTCGTAATGACTTCTTAGTTATTGATATGCATACTTATTAAATAAATACACACTATTTAAATTTTTTAAAACTCTGTTGTTATATCGCGTTATGCGCTATTAATGATGTGTTAAACACTAACGTGACCTAGGTCACATTCAACACCTGCTAGGAGCTCTCATGAAAAAGTCTCTACTTAATATTTTGCTATTGTCTTCAGTTGCCGCCTTTGGCCTAACTGCCTGTGACAACAAAGGCCCTGCAGAAGCAGCAGGCGAGAAATTAGACTCATCTGTTGAGCAAGTACAAGAGCAAGCAAAAGATGCAGTTGACAACGCCAATGAAACTTTAGCCGTAGAAGAAAAAGGCACCATGGAAAAAGCGGGCGAAAAATTAGATGAAGCCGCTGCAGATGTAAAAGAAACTGCACAAGACGTTGCTGAAAGCGCCGGTGAGCAAGTAGAAAAAGCACAAGACGCTGTGGCCGATGCAGCTGCTGCCGCTGACAAAAAATTAGAAGAATTGAAAGCTGACGACAACAACTAATACTTGTTGTGAGCACCATAAAAAGGGAGCCTAGGCTCCCTTTTTATTTATTTCATATTTAATGGCGATTTAACTAACGCGTTAATTTTTTTTATCATCACTTGGAAATTCCATCTCGCCCCCGCAATATTTACAAAATTTCGCATCTCGCTCATGGCCGCCTTTATCGCATTGCGGGCAATGACGACTATCATATTCTCGGCGCAATTCTCGCCCCAGCTCAGCGCTAATAATGCCCGTAGGCACAGCAATAATGGCGTAGCCCATCAGCATAGTCACGGCAGCAATGCCCTGCCCGAGTGGTGTTTGCGGCGTTATATCACCAAAACCTACTGTGGTAATGGTCACTATCGCCCAATAAATACTGACCGGTATGCTAGTAAAACCATATTCAGGCCCTTCCACCACATATAACAAAGAGCCAAACAAGGTCACTAAAATAAATAAGCTACCGAAGAACACAGTTATTTTACGACGACTTTGATTTAGCGAGCGCAATAGCACATTAGCTTCATTAACGTAACGGATTAACTTTAAGATGCGCAGGATACGAAAGACGCGTATTAAGCGCACCATCAGTAAGAAACTTGCGCCTGGGATAAATACCACTAGATAAGAGGGCAGCACCGCCAGCATATCGGTTAAGCCGTAAAAGCTGCGTAAATAAGCCAGCCTATTTTGTGAGCAATAAATGCGTACTGCATATTCGAGGGTAAATAAAAGAGTAAAGGCCCACTCCAGCCCATAGAGTAAGGGGCCAATTTGGGCGCGAACTGCACTGATAGAGTCTAAAAACAACACGCCAATGGACAGCAGAATAACAACGATTAAAACAAGATCAAAACGGCGGCCTGCCGGAGTTTCGGTACCAAAGATAACTGTATAAAGCGTCTCTTTGCTGGGCCACTGCATGGTCTTTCCTTTTAAATCAGCCCTATAAAAGATAAGACTTTATAGGGGATAGAGCCTAAACCAAAAAATGTAGCGCTGCTGCATCTTATTGGTCGTGATAACGCTCACAGGCAATTAAGGTGTTTTCCATCAAGGAAGCCACCGTCATAGGGCCAACGCCACCGGGGACTGGCGTAATATAAGCGGCGCGCTCGGCGGCGGCTTCATATTCAACATCGCCCACTAAACGGCCATCGTCTAAGCGATTAATACCCACATCAATCACCACGGCACCGGGTTTAATCCAACTACCGGGAATAAAGCCAGGCTTGCCCACGGCCACCACTAACAAATCTGCCTCACCGACTTTTTTCTGTAAGTCTTCAGTAAAACGGTGGCAAGTGGTGGTCGTACAGCCCGCCAGTAACAGCTCGAGGGTCATGGGGCGACCCACAATATTAGAAGCCCCTACTACCACCGCATTTAAACCGTGAGTCTTAATGTGACTGCGCTCAATCAGCGTCATTATGCCTTTAGGCGTGCAAGGTCGCAGCGCTGGAATACGCTGCGCCAAACGGCCTATGTTATAGGGATGAAAACCGTCAACGTCTTTATGGGGGTGAATGCGCTCAATCACAGGCGTGCTGTCAATATGATTAGGCAGCGGTAATTGCACCAAGATACCGTCTATGGTGGCGTCATTATTCAGCTCATCGATCAAGGCCAGCAAGTGCTGTTCCGTGGTGTCTTTGGGCAAATCATAAGACTTAGAAATAAATCCTACCTCTTCACAAGCGCGGCGTTTGCTGCCCACGTACACTTGAGAAGCCGGATTGGCACCGACCAATATAACCGCCAGACCTGGGGCGCGTTTGCCGGCGCGAGCGCGTTCTGCGACACGTTCCGCTACCTGACTACGTACTGCCTGTGCTATCGCTTTTCCATCGATTATTTGAGCTGACATCTGCGTTGATTCTCACCTTTAAAAACCTGCGCCGATTGTCGCATTTTTTATCGGCTTAAGTAAGTAAACCGCCACCGCTTTCATGGCTAATAGCACACTTATACGGCTTAAGGCTTAATTAAACCTCCAAGGCACAGGGAATAAGATAAAGCCGTTGACCGCGCCGCGGCAAATAGGTATTATGCCGCCCCGTTACACCTTGATGTTATTTATCATGACATTAGGGGGAATGTAGCCTTAATTAAAAGTGAAAGTACAGTTTAACGCGCCCTTAGCTCAGTCGGATAGAGCACCCGCCTTCTAAGCGGGTGGCCGCAGGTTCGAATCCTGCAGGGCGCGCCATCTTTGGTGATCGTAGCTCAGTTGGTAGAGTCCCGGATTGTGATTCCGGTTGTCGCGGGTTCGAGCCCCGTCGGTCACCCCAAATTTTTTACCGTCTTACCCCCTCTTACGTTATACCTCAATCCCTTGTACTGCCTGCTGCTCAAGATGTGCGACCAGATCGGCTGGTAAGTTCAGCTTATGCGCCAACGCCTCCAAATATGCACGCTCAACGGCTTGATCGGGATCTATCACCAGTCTTGAGGCCAGATATAACTCTGCCGCTTGCTCGGTATTGGTCGCATGGCTTGCGATGTCAGCCAATGACGGCGTTGCCGATAGCATGTCAAACACCAAGGCCTTTTCTGATGCCGCTAAGCCCATCTCTTCAACTTGCGAAAATATGTGCGCCTGCTCGGCGTTGTCGATATGACCGTCTGCTTTTGCCGCCGCTATCATGGCGCTCATTAATGACAGCTGAAACGAGGTCTGTTCAATACCTTGGCTTTCCAGATGTGCGTCTCGCGCCTGTAAATCTGCACTGGTTGCGGCTTGTGTTTGAGCTGGGCTCTGATTTTGTTGCCAACTTTGATAGGCTTTAAATGCCATGGCACCCGCGGCGGCTAAGCCCGCGTACTTTAATGAGCCACCAGCCATATTGCGTCCGCTCTTACTGCCCATTAATAACCCTAAAATGCCGCCCGCCGCCGCGCCTTGGCCAAAGCCGGCGCCTTTAACCAAACGGCTGACTTGCGCTAATCCCGAATTTAAGCCTGAATTAGAGCCTGTGTTATTACCCGATTTATTACCCAAAAACTGACCGACTAATTTATCGATATTCATTACGTGATCCTCATTGGCTATCGTTGAATATAAAATGGCACATAAGTTGAGCATGCTCTGCCGTGCCGTGCCAAGACCTGCCGTGCCACGTTGCTCAACTATATTAGTATCGGCTAGATTAGCACCTAACTAGAGTGGCAGTGAGCTATCAAGGGCACGGTTAGCAGTCGTGCGTTTGAGTGTTACTCAGACGCTCAGTTAAGCGTACTGCTTATTGTTTATCCAGCTCATTAAATTCACGACGCACCCTAAACTCCGCCGAGGTCAGTAGGCGCTCCATGGTGACCACCCGCGTATTAAGGCTTTGTAAGCGGCTTTCTAGGCGGGTAAGCGCTTCATCGGCAGACAAACCCGACTGCCAACCGGCCGTTTTAATGTGGCTAGACTGAGTCTCAGGATCCGTCGGCTTATCATCGAGCAACAACCAAGCGGCAATGTAGAAGATCAGCGTCAAGAAACTGGTAAAAATCAGGCAAGTTACCGCCAGCACGCGCACCAGCCAAGGCTCAATGCCAAAGTGGCGAGCGATGCCTGCACAAACACCGCCTAATTTGCCATTGCGCTTATCGCGATACAGATTAATTAAGGTTGACGCCATTTTGGCACCTCCTGATCTAACAGCCGCTCTAAGGTAGCGACCCGTTCGGTGAGTTGCTCGGCTTGTGCCAGAGTTTGCTCTAAACGCTGCCTTGCCTGTTCATCGAGTCCCTGATCAAGGTAGCGCTTAGCCCGATAATGCAGCACTAACCAAATCGGCACCACCAGCAATAAAAATATTTTTAGCGGCCCCGATAAGGCATAAATGAGCTCAGACATTATTGCTCCTTATCCAGATCGGCGACGGTTTTTTCATGCTTTTTGGCACCCGCAGTAGCTGGATACATTTTAGCTTTTAATTTTTCCAGTTCGCGGCTAATGGCATCGTCTACTTCCAGCTCAGCAAAGGATTGGTCTAAGCCTTGCGCCTGAGTATAGATGTCGGCCTTGGCTTCTAACTCGTCAATTTTGCGCTCCATGCGTTCAAACTTATCAACCGCAGAGCTGGTTTCACTCACGCGCACTCGCTCTTGTACCTTAATACGACTTTGGGCGCTGCGCTCACGCAATTGCATAGCCTGCTGGCGAGCACGAGCATCCAATAACTTGGCTTCCAGCGCACTGATGGCTTCACTCAACTTATCGATACTCTCACTCACCACCTGCTGCTCACGCTGCAGGGCATGGAGTAAGTCTTGTTGTTTACTCTTTTCTAATAAAGCGGCGCGCGCCAAGTCTTCACGATCGCGACTTAACGCCAGCTCAGCCTTACCCTGCCACTCTGCCACTCGCTCTTGATGGCGTTCTGCGTGGCGTAATACTTCTTTTTTCTCGGCTAAAAAACGCGCTAAATTTGAGCGCTCACGCACTAGCTCATCTTCCATCTCTTGAATGATCAAGCGCACCATTTTTGCCGGATCTTCGGCCTTATCGAGAATAGAATTTAAGTTAGCGTTGACTATGTCGGCCAAACGGGAAAAAACACTCATATTGACTGCTCCTATTGATACGTAGTTGCCAGCCCGTAACAAAATGCGTGGCGTGGCATTGATAAAAACAAGGTCATGACACAAAAACCTCAAACTCAGTTTGATACTCGCGCCTGCCCTCGCTTGTTACTTGGGTAATACAAGTTACATGCCAACAGTACTCAACAAATAAACCATTGATAAATATAGATATTTAATTTTAAGCATTATGTTACATTTACCAACTCGGCGAATTTAACTAAAATCTGTATAAATTAACCAAAATGTATCGATAAATTTCAACTATGAAACCTGAATTAATCGGCCAATCCAACGCCCTGCTCGGAATACTGGAGCAAACTTACCAATTGGCGCAGTTAACTAAGCCGGTATTGGTCGTGGGTGAGCGCGGCACGGGCAAGGAGCTTATCGCCCACCGTTTGCATTATTTATCACAGCGTTGGCAGCAGCCTTTTGTATCGATAAATTGCGCCACCTTAGCCGACACCTTGCTCGAGAGTGAGCTGTTTGGCCATGAAGTAGGCTCCTTTACCGGTGCGCAAAAACGCCACTTAGGTCGCTTTGAGCGGGCAAATGGCGGCACTTTATTCTTAGATGAATTGGCCAGCACCAGCCTTAGGCTGCAAGAAAAGCTGCTGCGCGTTATCGAATACGGCGAATTCGAGCGCGTGGGTGGCAGCCAAGCGGTGCGCGTGGACGTGCGTTTGGTGTGCGCCAGCAATCAAGACTTACCCTCAATGGCAGAAAAAGGTGACTTTAGAGCCGATTTGCTTGATAGATTAGCCTTCGATGTGATTACATTGCCGCCCCTGCGTGCCCGGGGCCAAGATATTATTCAGTTGGCTGAGCATTTTGCGGTCAATTTTTGTATGGAGCTGGGCTGGCCGCTGTTCGCAGGTTTCAGTGCCCGCGTACGCCAGCATCTACTGGATTTTGGCTGGCCGGGTAATGTGCGGGAGCTAAAAAATGTCATTGAACGCAGCTTATATCGCCAAGGTCACGCCGATAAGGCACTAACGGTCTTGTATTTGGATCCCTTTGCCTCGCCTTGGCGACCCGCTAGCATGACACGTGTTAGCCCTTTGGATGGCCAAGTAATAGATAGCCAAGTACAAGTTAGACAGACAATCGCAGGCTCAGCCGTCGAGAGTCCCCCCAGCCCATTAGTGTTGCCACAGGACTTAAAGGCACACTTGGCACAACAAGAATTAGCTTGGCTGCGCGCCGCCTTAAGCCAAAGCCATTATCAACAACGTCAAGCGGCCGAGTTATTAGGTTTGAGTTATCATCAGCTACGGGGTTTGCTGCGCAAACATGCCCCACATCTGTCTCACGACGAACGGCGACACGACAAGGATTAAGCATGCGTTTATGGCTCTGGGCACTGTTACCTACTTTGCTATTGGCTGGGTGCAATGAAAAAGACGCGAACTTAGCGCACAATAGCCTCTTATATTGCACGGCCAGCAGTCCGTTAAGCTTTAATCCGCAGCTGGTTATCTCCACCGAAACCCTAGACGCCACCGCGCATCAGATCTATGACCGTTTGTTGGCGCTAGACCCCGTTAGCCAAGCCGTCGTCCCCGCCTTAGCCAGCCAGTGGCAGCGCAGTGAGGATGGCTTGCGCTACCGTTTTCGTTTGCAGCCCAATATTCGCTTTCATCACACCGACGGGTTTAGCCCAACTCGGGCGCTAACCGCCGACGATGTGGTGTTTAGCTTTACCCGTATTACCGACTCCCAACATCCTTATCATCAAATCAGTGGCGGCCGTTATCCCTTTTTTAACGCCATCAACTGGGCGCAGCTGGTTCAGCAGGTACGCGCGATAGACGAGCATGAAGTCGAATTTGTGCTTAATTATGCCGATGCGGATTTTTTATATTATTTAGCCAGTGATTATGCGGTGATCTTATCTGCCGAATACGGCGCCCAGTTACTGGCCGCCAACACGCCACAACTGCTAGATCAAAAACCCATTGGCACAGGCCCTTTCTTCTTAAGTTTTTATCGCCCAGACGAATTTATTCGTTATCTACGCCATCCTCATTATTGGCAAACGGGCAGCAACTTAAATCAATTGGTGTTTGATATCACGCCTAGATCTTCCAAGCGCCTAGCCAAATTATTAGCCGGTGAATGTGATGCCATGGCCAACCCCGCCGCCAGCCAGCTAGACGTGATCCAAAACCATACTGATTTAGCGCTCAGTGCCGCCGCCGGCATCAACACCTCGGTATTAGCGCTCAACACTCAAAAACCACCTTTTAATGACATAAGAGTACGTAAAGCCATTAGCCTTGTGATCAATAAAGACAACATAGTGCAGGCTGTGTACTTTGGCCGCGCAACCCAAGCCGATAGCCTATTGCCCCCCGCCTTATGGCAGCAGCCAGCTCAGGCGGCAGAAGATACGCCCCCCGCGTTTCCCTCTGAAATGCAAACGACGGAAAACCACTTTGATCGCCACCACGACTACGAGCAAAATTTAGCAATGGCACGCCAACTAATGGCAGAAGCGGGTTTAAGTGCGGGTGTTAAGATGACGATCTTGATGCCGGCGGGCTCCCGTACTTATAATCCCGATGGCCTAAAAACGGGCCAATTGTTGCAGCAACAATTAGCTCCCTTAGGCATCAAGCTCACCCTACGGGCCTTAGACGAACAAATTTTGTTCACCACATTACTCACCGGCCAGCACGATGCGGTATTGACCGGCTGGTCCGCCGATATTCCCAGCCCCGACAATATATTACGCAACTTACTGAGCTGTCGCGCCATTAGTGCCGGCACGAATGCCAGCCGTTGGTGCAACTCCGCTTTTGATGCCGAATTAAACTTAGCGCTCGTAGATACTGAGCTTGCTCACCGCCAAGCCTATTACCAGGCGGCACAATATTTGGCTGACCTTGATGTCGCCTTGATCCCCTTGGCACACAGTCAACGGCGCTTGTCTTATCGACGCTCAGTCTCTGGCTTGCAACTCTTGCCTTACGGCGGCGTTAACTTTCAGCTGTCAGAAAAGGAATAAGCATGCTGCTTTATTTATTGCGTCGGTTCGCGCTACTGCTCAGCACGCTCTTGATGTTAACGCTGGTCGCCTATGCGCTGGAATTTCAGCTGCAAGGTGCGCCGCAGGCTAACTTTATCGACGGTTATGGCCAGTTTATCAGCCAGCTGGCTGCCGGTGACTTTGGGGTATCGAGTGTATCTGGCTTGCCGATACTGGGGGCATTAGGCCAATACTTTCCCGCTACCTTAGAGTTGTGCTTGGCGGCCTTTATTATCTCGTTACTGGTGGGTGTGCCAGCGGGCACCTGGGCGGCGCTGCATTTAAATCGCTGGCAAGATGCCACGATTTTAACCGGCACCTTAATCGGTTATTCGGTACCTGTATTTTGGTTAGGCATACTGCTGGTGACGTTTTTTTCACTTAATTTAGGTTGGCTGCCTGTCTCTGGCCAGCTGAGTTTGCTCTATGATACCCAGCAGGTAACCGGCATCATGACCATAGATACCTTACTCACCGACTCTCCCTATCGCTGGCCGGCCTTTTTTGATGCACTGAGCCACTTAGTGCTACCCGCCTTGGTGCTCGCCATAGTACCGACCACAGAAGTGATCCGCCAAATTCGCAGTGCGCTGCTAGACGTGCTCAAGCAAAACTATATTCGCGCCGCACTCACCAAAGGCTTAAGCGAAAATTACGTGATTTTACGCCACGGCCTGCGTAATGCTTTTCCCATGGCCATTCCCACCCTCGGCTTGCAGTTTGGCACTGTGCTGACCTCGGCCATTATGACAGAAGTGGTGTTTGACTGGCCGGGCTTAGGCCGCTGGTTGATCACCAGCATTGCCTTGCAAGATTATGCCGCCATCAAGGGCGGCACCTTGGCCATCGCGACCTTCACCATAGTCGCCAGCGCCACCATAGAGGTGCTATCAACCTTGATATACCCCGCGAGAAGGAGAGCCATTTATGCCAGTCAGGGGTAATATTTATCCAGAAGTGCACATACGCTCTCCCCGAGAGCAAACGTGGGCGGTATTTAGGCGCAATATGCTCGCCATGGTTGGTTTATGGGGCTTAGGCTTGTTGTCTTTGTTAACCCTGCTCGCTCCTTGGCTCGCGCCATACACGGCCACGGCTCAATTTAGCGACACCTTGTTGATGCCCCCCTCTTGGGCTGCGAATGGCAACATCGACTTTTTTTTAGGCACAGATGACTTAGGGCGCGATTTATTATCGCGCCTCATCTATGGCACCCGCCTCACCTTTGGCAATGGGGTACTCTGCGTATTGGTGGCACTTTTAGTGGGCGGGGGTATCGGTATTATCGCCGGCATGAGTAGGGGCTATCGGGCCAGCCTGCTCAATCATTTACTGGATACCTTCTTATCGATTCCCTCTTTATTACTGGCGATTATCTTGGTCGCTATTTTAGGGCCCAGTCTACTCAATACCTTGATTGCCATTACCTTAGCGCTCACACCGCAATTTACCCGCGCCATCTACAATGCGGTGTCGAACGAGATGCAAAAAGAATACCTGACCGCCTTGCGCTTAGATGGCGGCACCCGCTGGCACATGTTGCGCTATGGGGTGCTGCCAAACTTAAGTGACACTATCGTCAGCCAAACCACCCGCGGTTTATCTGTGGCTATTTTAGATATTACTGCGGTCGGTTTTTTAGGGTTAGGCGCGCAGCCACCCAAACCAGAGTGGGGCACCATGCTGGCCGATGCCATGGAGTTGGTCTATATCGCGCCTTGGACGGTTGCCTTGCCGGGCTTGGCCATTTTGACTTCGGTGTTGGTGGTAAACATGGTAGGCGAAGGGCTACGCCAAGCGATTAATGAGGTAATGGACTGATGGCGCTACTCGACATTCGCAATCTCACCATAGAAATTGAGACGCCCCAAGGCTGGGTAAAGGCGGTGGATAAATTTAATTTAACGCTTAGCAACGGAGAAATACGGGGGCTAGTCGGTGAGTCGGGATCGGGTAAGAGCTTAGTGGCAGAAACCATAGTCGGCATTGCTAAAGAGACTTGGCATGTTACGGCCGATCGCCTGCACTTTGATAATATCGACCTCTTGAGTCTAGCGCCCGCCGAGCGGCGGCGCATCATGGGCCGAGATATCGCCATGGTGTTTCAAGAGCCGTCTAGCTGTTTAGATCCGTCAGAAAAAATCGGCGCTCAGCTGAAAGAAGCCATGCCCGACCGCCAAACCGGTAAAAGTGGTGTTTGGTGGCAGCGCTGGCATTGGAAACATTGGAACTGGCGTTATAAAGAAGCCCTGTCTTTACTACACAGGGTGGGCATTCGCGACTCACGAGCCGTGATCAACGCTTATCCGTTTGAGCTATCAGAAGGCGAATGTCAGAAGGTGATGATTGCCATGGCCATCGCCAACCAGCCCCGACTTTTGATTGCCGATGAGCCGACCAATGCGCTAGAGGCATCTAATCAGGCGCAAATTTTACGCCAGCTAGAGCGGATAAATAAACTGTCGGGAACGACTATCCTATTAATCAGTAACGATCTCACCGCCTTTGCCCAACTCACCAATAACATTACCGTTATGTATTGTGGCCAAGCGGTGGAGTCTGGCAGTCGCGAGCAAGTGCTTACCACACCGCACCATCCTTATACGGCGGCCCTATTACAGATGATGCCAGACTTAGATGGCAGCTTGCCTCATAAGGCGCGGTTAAACACCTTACCCGGCGCCATACCGCCCCTACAAAGCTTGCCCATTGGCTGTCGCTTAGGGCCTCGCTGCCCTAACGCCCAGAAAAAATGCGTACAAACACCGCCACTTGCCAAATACAAGGGGCAGAGTTATTACTGCCACTTTCCGCTGAATATGCCGGAGCCTAAGACGAAATGAGCCAAGCATCTAACGACCTAAGCCCGCTAGAGCGCGCACCCATCAGCCAAAGCTGGATGGATCAAGTGCAACCTAAACCCACCACCGGCAGCCAAGTGCCCTTGTTGAAGGTGGATAATCTTAGCCGCAGTTTCGTCACCCACAGCCGTTTTTTTCGCAAAGTCAGCAAATTTGCCTTCCATCCCTTGTCGTTTACCCTAGACCGTGGCCAAACGTTGGCCATTATGGGCGACTCCGGCTCCGGCAAAAGCACGCTGGCCAAAGTATTAGCCGGCGTAATGCCGCCGACTCAGGGTAATATCTATATCGATGGTGACAAAATTGAGCCTGGTGATGACAAAAAACGCTGCCAGCTAATGCGCATGATTTTTCAAGACCCGAATACCTCGCTCAATCCACGTAGCCATATTGGCAAAATTTTAGAGATGCCACTTAGTCTGAATACCACGCTCGATGCAGCTCAGCGCCATGAACTGGTACTAGATACATTACGCATGGTGGGTTTATTGCCGGATCACTATCATTTTTACCCGCAAATGATCTCCACCGGCCAAAAACAGCGGGTGGCATTAGCGCGAGCTTTGATCTTATCGCCCAATATTATCGTGGCCGATGAAGCCATTTCTAATCTGGATATTTCAGTGCGCTCGCAAATCATCAATCTGTTGCTCAGCCTGCAAACGCGTTTAGGATTGTCTTACGTATTTGTCGCCAATGATTTAGGCGTGGTCCGCCACATCAGCGATCAGGTTATTTTATTACACGACGGCCAAGTCGTTGAAGCCGGCCCCACCCAAAAAGTATTAAACAATCCGCAAAGCGAGCAAGGCCATAGATTGTTGCAAAACTACCACAACGAATACCGCTGGCGGCCAAACGAGCAGTGATGTGAAACGAAGGTGTGAGGTAAAAATAGTGCAAAGTGCCAAACTCCGAAATATAAGCTGGCACTTAACATTGCTCTTATAACGGGCAACCGCTGTGAAACTTAAAGTCCGCATCCGGAGATTGGATCAACTCAGCTTCAAGCTCTCGAAACAAGGCCACACGGTCTGAAATATCCTGACCGGTGATTTGCTGGGCCAACGCCAAATAATCTTGGTAATGCCGCGCTTCGGAGCGCAGCAATGAGACATAGAACTTACCGATTTTAGGCGGGAGATGTGGGGCCAGCTTGGCGAACCGCTCGCAAGAACGCGCCTCAATAAAGGCACAAACGATAAGCTTATCTACCAGGGCTTCTGGCTCAAAGGTTCTGACTTTTTTTAGCATCATCTTGGCATAGCGTGAAGCAGGTATTGGATCGTACTTAATCTGGTTTTCTTCAATAATTTCTAGCACTTGATAGAAATGGTGCAGCTCTTCTCTGATCAGTAACACCATCTTATCAATCATATCTTGCCCATAAGCGCAATCTGGACGGGCTTTGATTAACTTTGATAATACGTTCTTGCCCTTCAAGGTCTCTAAGCACCCCACTCGGGTATAAGCAAACTGCTCATAGGGTTCAATCATCTTAGAGATATCATTAATGCCCTCTGGTGTTAGCGCATAACGCTTTAGCAAAAACATGGCACTTTGCGCGGCTTTTAATTCACAGAGTAAATGGTCACGTAAAATGAGGCTTAAGTTTTCGGGCCGCTTGGCTTGTTCGAGCCAAGCGTCAGGAGTTTCGCAGCGTAAAAAAGCGTGGATCGGCGCCAGCAAGGCAGCAAATTCAGAATCGAGGGAAGGGATGTGCAGCATAAGTACCTGTACTGAGCTCAGTGGCAGAATAGATATAATGCGCTATTTTAACATTAAGTCGCCTTGGCTGCTCTTGCTGTGCACCTTACTTTTATCCTAATCCCGACTCTGTGCCACTAATCTTGGCTCTGGCTGGCGCTCTTTTTTGCCATACACCAAGTGTGCGACTGACTTTTTTGATCCAGTTCTCATTTTTATCATTATAGGTACACAAAAAACGGATTTTTTGTCTACAATCGCCATCGAATCGATTGCGTAACCGTTTCGCTTGTCGTATTTGGTTAAATTTCTAGAGCCAAAAGACTCTCAAACAAGGCGAATTTTGTGAAAAAAACCACCTTACTCAACAGCCATTTATCGGCACTGGTCGCCACTGTCGGCCATACTGATGACATAGTGCTGGCCGATGCCGGCTTGCCCATACCTGCAGGCCCCCAGCGTATCGACCTGGCCGTGAGCCCGGGATTACCGGGACTACTGCCGGTATTTGACGCCGTATTGACCGAGCTGCAGCTGGAAGGCGTCATCTTGGCGCAAGAGATAGCCACCGCCAGCCCAGAGCTGCATCAGCAGTTATTGGCGCGTATTACCGAAGCCGGGATCGCCCAGGGTAAAGACATTGCGGTGAGCTATATCAGCCACGAGCAATTCAAGCAAGATACCGCGCAGGCCAAAGCCGTGGTCCGCACCGGCGAATGCACCCCTTACGCCAATCTGATATTGCGCTGCGGCGTGCCTTTTTGAGGTGAACATGCAACCCATACTGTCCCTGACGGGCATAGACAAGGCGTTTCCCGGTGTGAAGGCGCTGGAGCAAGCCGGGCTTAACGTGTACCCGGGCCAGGTAATGGCGCTGATGGGCGAAAACGGCGCCGGCAAATCCACCATGATGAAGGTGCTGACCGGTATTTATCAGCCGGACGCGGGCAGCATTGTCTACCGTGGTCAGCCCTGTCGTTTCAAAGGCCCCCGAGACTCGCAACAGGCGGGCATTGGCATTATTCACCAGGAGCTGAACCTGCTGGATGAGCTGACCATAGCCGAGAATATTTTTCTTGGCCGAGAGCCGGTGAATGCGGTTGGCAAAATCAACTGGACCCAGCTGTATGCCGATGCTCAGGTGTTGCTTGATCGGCTGCAAATTCGCCAGTCTCCCCGCACCCGACTGGGTGACTTGAGCATTGGCGCCCAGCAAATGGTGGAAATTGCCAAGGCGTTGTCGTTCAAAGCCGATGTCATCATTATGGATGAACCCACGGACGCCCTGACCGACACCGAAACCCAGGCCTTGTTTCGCGTGATTGAAGAGCTGCGCGCCGACGGATGCGCCATGGTGTATATCTCGCATCGGTTGCAGGAAATTTTCGATATTTGCGATCGCGTGACCGTGTTGCGCGATGGCAAATGGATTGCCGAAGCCGCCGTAAGCGACCTTGATGAAGATCGCCTGATTGAGATGATGGTCGGCCGTAAACTGGAAGAGCAATATCCGCGAATTGCGGTGTCGCAGGGGTTGGAAGTGCTCAAGGTCGAGAAGTTATGCGCGCTGGGCATCAGTGATGTGAGCTTCAATTTGCATCAGGGTGAAATTCTCGGATTTTCCGGCCTGATGGGCGCCGGACGTACCGAGCTGGTGAAAGCCCTCTACGGTGCCGAGCCGCGTACCGGGGGCAAGGTGTGGCTGTCGGGCAAGCCCTATGCAGCCACCCATCCCCAGCAAGGACTGGCCGCCGGCATTGCCTATATTTCGGAAGATCGCAAAGGCGATGGCCTGATTCTGGATCTCTCGGTCAAAATCAACATGAGCCTGTCGGCCTTGGCCGAGTACAGCCGTGGCCCTCAGCTGGATCACCATGCCGAGCGCAGCGCGGTAGACGAGTTCATTAATCTGTTCAAAATCCGTACCCCGGGGCGCGAGCAACTGATTGGTAACCTGTCCGGTGGCAACCAGCAAAAAGTCGCCATTGCCAAGGGGCTGATGACCCGTCCCAAGGTACTGATCCTGGATGAACCGACCCGCGGTGTCGATGTGGGCGCGAAAAAGGAAATCTATCAGCTGATCAACCGTTTTAAACAACAAGGTATGGCCATTATTCTGGTGTCCTCCGATATGCCGGAAGTACTGGGCATGAGTGACCGCATCATGGTGATGCACGAAGGGCGTATTAACGGTGAATTTAACGCCACCACCGCAACTCAAGAACAACTGCTGGCCGCGGCCGTCGGTAAAACCCACCAAAAGGAACAAGCATGATGACGACCGCCAATAACCGCCGCTGGTTCAGCAAGGAGTGGCTGATTGCCCAAAAATCATTGATCGCCCTGCTGGTGCTGATTGCCGTGGTGTCGGCCCTGAACCCGAACTTTTTTACCGTCGACAACCTGCTCAATATTTTGCGCCAGACCTCGGTGAACGCCATTATTGCCGTGGGCATGACCCTGGTGATCCTCACCGCCGGCATCGATTTGAGTGTGGGATCTGTGCTGGCATTATGCGGGGCCTTTGCCGCCAGCATGGTGTCGATGGAATTGTCCATTTTCATCACCCTGCCGGCGGTGTTGCTGGCAGGCTTTGTTCTGGGTAGCTTCAGTGGCCTGATTGTGGCGAAAGGCCGAGTGCAGGCCTTTATTGCCACCCTGGTGACCATGACCCTGCTGCGTGGCGTGACCATGGTATATACCGAAGGTCGCCCCATTTCCACCGGCTTTACCGATGCTGGAGATGTGTTTGCCTGGTTTGGTACCGGCTATGTGTTTGGCATTCCGGTGCCGGTATGGTTAATGGCCATGACCTTTCTTGGCGCCTGGTATCTGCTTAACCACACCCGCTTTGGCCGCTATATTTATGCGGTGGGTGGCAACGAGGCTGCCGCTCGCCTGTCGGGCATCAATGTAGCCCGGGTAAAAATGGGCGTGTATGCCATTTGTGGCATGCTGTCGGCACTGGCCGCCATTATCGTCACCAGCCGCCTGTCTTCGGCCCAACCCACCGCCGGTACCAGCTACGAGCTGGACGCCATTGCCGCCGTGGTATTGGGGGGCACCAGCCTGGCCGGTGGCAAGGGAGCCATTATGGGCACCCTGATTGGCGCCCTGATTATCGGCTTCTTGAACAATGCCCTGAACCTGCTGGACGTGTCGTCTTATTACCAGATGATCGCCAAGGCGACCGTTATTCTGCTGGCCGTGCTGGTCGACAATAAACACAAGTAATGTGATGGGTTCTGTGGTCGGCTTGCTTAAAGATAAAGATCTCTCGCAACGGAATCCACGGAACAATTGAAAAAGCAGGGGTTAGGGATTTGTGATTGGTGAATTCCAACCACTAATCCCTAATCCCCAGTCCCCAGTCCCCAGTCCCCAATAAGAACGCTTCGCCATTATTAAGGAAACGCATCATGAAAAAACTGACTACTCTGCTTTCTGTTGCCCTGCTCGGTGCCACCATGAGTAGCGGCGCCTATGCCAAAGATACCCTAGCGCTGGTGATTTCTACCCTGAACAATCCGTTCTTTGTGACCATGAAAGAAGGCGCCGAGCAAAAAGCCGCCGAGCTGGGTTACGATCTGATTGTGCTGGACTCGCAAAATGATCCCTCCAAAGAACTGTCGAACGTGGAAGACCTTAGCGTGCGCGGTGCCAAGGTATTGCTGATTAACCCCACCGACTCCGATGCGGTGACCAATGCCATTCGCCTGGCCAACCGCGCCAAGCTGCCGGTTCTCACCCTGGATCGCGCCGCCAGCCGCGGTGATGTGGTGTCGCACATTGCCTCCGATAACGTGGCCGGAGGCCTGATGGCCGGTGACTTTATTGCCGAGCAAGTGGGTGAAAATGCCAAGGTCATTCAGCTGGAAGGCATTGCCGGCACCAGCGCTGCCCGCGAGCGCGGTGAAGGCTTCAAGCAGGCGATTGCCAAGCACGGCTTTGAACTGCTGGCCAGCCAACCGGCAGACTTTGACCGCACCAAGGGTCTGAACGTGATGGAAAACCTGCTGGCCGGTAATGCCGGCGTACAGGCGGTATTTGCCCAGAACGACGAAATGGCGCTGGGTGCCCTGCGAGCGCTGCAGGCCGCCAATAAAAAAGACGTGCTGCTGGTAGGCTTTGATGGCACCCAGGACGGCATTAAGGCAGTAGAAGGCGGACGCCTGTCGGCCACCATCGCCCAACAGCCCGACCAGATTGGGGCCATTGCCGTAGCAACTGCCGACAAAATCCTGAAAGGCGAAACCGTAGAGCAGCATATTCCCGTGCCACTGCAAGTGATCAGCAAGTAAGGCAACATCATGACAATAACCGTAGTGGGCAGTATTAATATCGATCACGTGATCCGCCTGGCGCAGTTTCCGCGCCCGGGCGAAACCCTGACCGGCAGTGATTATCAGATTGTGCCTGGTGGCAAGGGCGCCAATCAGGCGGTAGCGGCGGCGCGTGCCGGTGCCCAAACGCACTTTATTGCCTGCGTGGGTGACGATGCGCTGGCCAGTACGCTGGTTGAAGGCTTTGTTGCCGACGGCATCGATACTCAAGCTATCGAGGCGATAAGCGGCGTGAATACCGGCGTGGCATTGATCCAGGTAAATGACGAGGGTGAAAACACCATCTCGCTGGCCGCCGGCGCCAACGCTCGGCTAACGCCTAAGCAGCTGCAGCGCCATGGTGGCGGACTTGCCTGCGAACAGCTGTTGCTGCAGCTGGAGATTCCCCTAGAGACCAATATTGCCGCCGCCACTCAGGCCAAGGCACAGGGCGCCAGGGTGGTACTCAACCCGGCACCGGCACAAACCTTGCCCGATACGCTGTTGTCACTGGTGGACATGATCACACCAAACGAAACCGAAGCCGAACGGCTGACCGGCATAGTGGTAAGTGATGACGCAGCCGCCGCTCAGGCCGCGGCTGCACTGCATGCCAAGGGCATCAACACCGTGATCATCACCCTGGGGGCAAGAGGCGTCTGGCTAAGCGAACAGGGTACGCCCGGCCAGTTAATATCGGGCTTCAAGGTGAATGCCATTGATACCACGGCGGCGGGCGATACCTTTAATGGCGCCCTGCTGGCGGCCCTGCAGCAAAGTCAGCCATTGATGACAGCAGTACGCTTCGCCCAAGCGGCAGCGGCCTTGTCGGTTACCCGCCATGGGGCACAAACCTCCATTCCTTATCTGGCCGACATTCAGGCTTTGCTGGACGCTCACTAATGCGTAAAAACAAATAATGGCCACCATTAAAGATGTGGCCCGCGAGGCTCAGGTGTCCACCTCTACGGTCAGCCATGTGCTGAATAAAACCCGTTTTGTCAGCCCGGAAATCACCCTGCGGGTAGAGCGGGCCATTCAGGATCTGCACTATGCGCCCTCTGCCTTGGCGCGCAGTCTGAAGGTCAATGAAACCCGCACCCTCGGCATGCTGGTGACCAGCAGTGCCAATCCCTTCTTTGCCGAAGTGGTACAAGGAGTAGAGCAGCGCTGTTTCGAGCTGGGTTACAGCCTGGCGCTGTGCAATACCCAGGATGACAAGGCGCGCTTGAACAGCAACATGGAAATGCTGCTGCAAAAGCGGGTCGACGGCATTATTTTAATGTGCACCCAGCTTGAATTGGGAGCCGGCATCTTTGATCGCTACCCCAATATTCCGCTGGTACTGGCCGACTGGGGACCCCAAGACATAGTCGCGGATATTATTCAGGACGGGGGGCAATTAGGTGGTCAATTGGCTACCGAGCATTTAATTGCTCTTGGTCATCGCCATATTGGCTGCATTACCGGCCCTGGAGGCAAACGGGCAGCAGACGAGCGACTGGCGGGCTTTAAAGCCGCCATGAACTATGCCGGGTTAACGGTGCGAGATGAGTGGATCTGTGAAGGTGACTTTGAGCTGGCCGGTGGCAACAGCGCCATGAACGCCCTGCTGAGTTTGCCCGAACAACCCACGGCGGTGTTTATTGCCAACGACATGATGGCCATGGGGGCCTTGCGCGCCCTGGCCGATGCAGGGATAAATGTGCCTGAGCAAATGTCGATTGTCGGCTACGACAATATCGAACTGGCGCATTATCTGGTGCCGGCGCTCACCAGCGTCGAGCAGCCCAAGGCCGGCATGGGCGCCCTGGCCGTGGACACCCTGCTCACTCGCATCAAAAACCCGGACAGTTCAAGGCGGGTACTTACCCTCACCCCCGAATTAATTGTCAGAGACAGTAGCCAAGCCTTAGCCTGAGGTTAATGTTTATCTTGATGTGGGTCTTGGTATGAATATTGAAAGTGCGGCGTAGTTAATATCCGCGGGCTGAGCTGATTGTAGAGCACAAACTCGTGGGCAATCTCTCACCCACAGCCTGTTTGCTCACGGCAAATGCGCAATGTTTTGCCAGCCGTGCCGGCTGTGGGTAAACTAAGCGCATATTTGTTGCTTGGATTACTGTCTTATGAAACAGCTCGCTGAATTTCTGCCTCTGATCATCTTCTTTGTGGTCTACAAAACCGTCGATATCTATGCGGCAACCGGCGCCTTGATGGCCGCAACCTGTATTCAAATGCTGGTGTTTTGGATTAAAAATAAAAAATTAGAAAAGATGCATCTGATCACCTTAGTCTTGGTGCTGTTTTTTGGCGGCTTGACCATGTTTTTTCAAGACGATGCTTTCATCAAATGGAAAGTCACCGCCGTGAACGCGCTGTTTGCCATCGGCTTACTGGTGAGTCGCTATGGCTTCCAGAAAAATCTGATCAAGCAAATGCTCGGCAAAGAAATGACGCTGCCCGATGCCATTTGGGATAAAGCGAATGTTGCTTGGGCGCTATTTTTTGTCATCTGTGGCGGGCTCAACGTCTATGTGGCCTTCAATATGCCCCAAGAAGTATGGGTTAACTTTAAGGTGTTTGGGCTGCTTGGCATGACACTGCTGTTTACCTTTGCCACCGCCATTTACTTGTACCGCCAGCAGCAAGCGCTAGAAAACAAACCACAAATTTAGTCTTAACTCCCATTATCAGGCTGCATATAGCCTGTTTCACGCTCATGCAAATCATGCAATCAAACAAGATAAGGACGCTTTATGTGGTATGTGATTTTTGCTCAGGACAATCCCAACAGTTTAGCGCTGCGTCAAAGTGCTCGCCCTGCGCACTTAGGTCGTTTGCAAGCCCTCGCCGCTGAAGGTCGTTTACTGGTGGCAGGCCCTAATCCCGCCATAGATGCGGAAGACCCAGCAGATGCAGGCTTTACCGGCAGTACCGTCATTGCCGAGTTTAGCTCACTGGACGTCGCCCAAGCCTGGGCGGATGCAGACCCCTATGTGGCGGCGGGTGTGTATGCCTCTGTTATCGTAAAACCGTTCAAGAAAGTACTGCCTTAACTTATCGTTTGTTAACCATCTGTACTCTTGCAAAACCGGCTTAGGCCGGTTTTTTGTTTTACAGTTACCACCTTACTCAGTGTTTAACTACTGTAGCTAGCCCATAATTCATCGATTTATCTTGTTGCTGACTTTTGTTTAGCCCCACCTTGCAGCTCATTTATTGGCCAAATCTGGATTTATAGACAAGGCTTCAAGGTGTCCAAAGGACAAATAACACTAACTTCATCAAGGAGTGATGAACATGAACAAAACACTAGCAGCCAGTATACTCATGAGCTTATTAGCCCTATCCAGCCCCACTTTCGCCCAATCATCACAGAGTGCGAGCCCGCCTAAAGCAACAGCATCAAAATCCGCCAGCAGCCAAGCACAAGCGAGTCCCAGCGCCGTGGTCACCAGTATTAATATCAATACTGCCACCGCAGAACAACTCACTCTGCTCAGTGGCATAGGTGCCAATAAAGCGGCGTCTATCATAGCTTACCGAGAACAAAACGGCCCTTTTGCATCGGTTGAAGACTTAACCAAAGTGAGTGGCATAGGACCTGCCACCATCGAAAAGAATCGCCATCTACTCAGCAATTAAACGCTCGGTCAATAAAACAGCATGACCGTATTGGTATTAAAAAAGACACACTGCCATGCACAGACTGTCTTGGCCCTCTCATCTGGTGGAGAGGGCCGCAATTGGTTATCATGCGTTCCCTTATATTATATTAGATGGTGCCCATGCCTTCCCGTCCGCCCAAAAATACACCATATATCCCCACTCCGATTAAAAATGAACAACCCAGAGCGATCCGTAAAGCCGTGATCCCTGTGGCAGGCCTTGGCACGCGTATGCTGCCGGCCACCAAAGCCATTCCAAAAGAAATGCTGCCGGTGGTAGACAAGCCGTTAATCCAATATGTGGTCAATGAAGCGGTACGCGCGGGCATTAAAGAAATCATTCTGGTAACACACGCCAGTAAAAATTCTATCGAAAACCATTTTGATACCAGTTTTGAATTAGAAGCCACACTGGAAAAGCGCGTAAAACGCCAGCTTTTGGAGGAAGTAAAACGTATTTGTCCGCCCGATGTGACCATAATGCACGTTCGCCAAGGCGAAGCTAAGGGCTTGGGCCATGCTATTTTGTGCGCGCGACCGTTAGTGGGCGATGCGCCTTTTGCTATTTTACTGCCCGATGTTTTGATTGATGATGCCAGCTGCGATTTAGCCAAAGATAACTTGGCCGCCATGATCCAAGCCTTTAGTGATACCGGACACAGTCAGATTTTGGTGGAGCCAGTAGCCCCCCAGCAAGTGGATCAGTTTGGTATTGTCGATATTGGTGACTCTCCATTGGCGCATGGCGAGTCGGCGGCGATTCAAGCCATGATTGAAAAACCCAATCGCGACGAGGCACCGTCCAATTTAGCCGTGGTTGGCCGTTATGTGCTATCTGCAGATATTTGGCCACTGTTAAGCAAAACCCCCTTGGGCAAAGGCGATGAAATTCAATTGACTGATACCATTGCCATGCTGATGGAGCAAGAGCCAGTGGCTGCTCATCACATCACGGGTAAGAGTCATGACTGCGGCAATAAATTAGGGCTAATGATGGCTAACATTGAGTACGGCTTACGTCACAGTGAGATAGGCGAAGACTTAAGTCATTACTTAAAACAACTTAAATTCTAACAACTTGCGAGTTAGCGCAGCCAGTCAAAGCTGAACCTGATTACGTATGAACCTCAGCCATAATGCACCCTGTTGCGGTTTGTTCTTTGTAGCAGCCAATTTATTCGGCTGGCCAGCTTTGCTGGCTGTTACTGAGGTTTAGATTTAGACCAAAACACCAAACCGGGCCGAATAAATTGGCCCCTACAAGGTCAAAACACCAAACTGAGCCTCATATTCTTTACCGAAGAGGCGGCACCTCCCTGTAACCTATTGAATTAATTGGTGCTGAACTCACTGAAACATGGCTGATCTTTGTGGGTAATCAGGAAGCTGAATGAGGCGTAAGACTGGCTGCGTAATACCGTTATAGCTAATACTGCTGACTTAACAAACATCATAACCCTAAATTTTCCGCCGCTCTTACATTAGCTGTGCACTTAGATCTTATACACAGACTATTCACCGACAAAAATACCGGCGCATTTAAATCATAAAATAACCACCACGCCATAAAACAGCCCAATATTGCACAGCTGTTATGAGTTATACTCGGGCTCGCTATACGAAAAGCGTGCAATTTTTATATCATCGTTAATCCATTTTATTTGGTACATTTTTTGGTAAGAGTGGCACTATGACTCCGGCAGAATACCAAGCGCTCACATCCCCCACCTTATCCCACCCAGCGCGCAGCTTATATCAGCTCTACCTGCAACATCAGGCGTTGGGCGATAAGACGCAGCCTCTCGATTATCCTTTACTGGGCAAGGCATTAACGGTACAAGGCAAAGGCGAATATAGCTACCGAGTGACGCCAGCGACGCTCAGTGGCTTAGTGGAGGAGTTAATGGCGGTGGGCTTGCTGAGCTTGCAACATAATCCGCATCCGCAACATTTTCATGGTGCCGTATTTTCATTGCCTCTCAAGCATCTACAAGGTCTAGCTCCCCTACCGTCACGCCAATTTGCCATGCATGCAGACTGGCGGCCAGATCAACAATTTGCCGGTTTAGCCCGCTTATGTGGGCTACTGGACAGCAGCCTAGATGAAATAGAGTTAGGGGAATTTATTGCCTATTGGCTGGGCCGGCCAGAAGTGTTTGAAAACCAGCACCAATGGATGCTGAAATTAGTGCGTAAGTTAAAAAACCAGCGCAGCATTAAACGCACGCCTGCACCCTCAAGCGAGAGCAGCTACCAACAGCTACCCACAAAAATTGAGACGGGCCCCAGTAAACGGGCTCAACAAATGATGGCAGAGGCCCAGCGCCTCAACGCGACTAATCCGGGAGACTGCGAGTCTAATGAAAAAAACCGCTGAAGAAATTGCCGCCGACCTGAACGAAATTGCCCGTAAGCGCCGTCGGCCCAGACCGGAAAAAGACTTGTCGCCCACGGCAGTTAAAGGTGATACCCGACAAGTGCTTAGCCAATTACAGCAAAGGCGCGCCAGCGGCACTTTGCCCAGTTATGACTACTTGGAATTAAAACGCCAGTATGAGCTGCAGGCCAATAAAGATGTGCAGCAAGCCCAAGCGCAAGCCAAACAAAAGCGTACCGAGCGTTTATTAGCCCAAGCGGATCTTAATACTGAGTGGGTGTTTGCCAACATGGATCGCGAAGATCCTGTGCTGGGTCATCACATCGACATGGCGCATCACTTTATTAATGCCTTCGATCATTGGCAAGAAAAAGGGGGTGCCGCCATCTTAATCTACGGTGATTTTGGCACGGGCAAATCCACTTTAGCTGGCGCCATCGCCCATGAGCTGATTTACCAGCATCAAAAATCGGTTATTTTTCAGCAATGGGCGTCAGTGGTGGACAGATTATTTTTTGGGGTGATAGAAGACCAAGAAAGCCGTAACCTCTATCGGCGGGCACTGGAAGAGGTAGACTTATTGATCTTAGATGAAGTGGCCGCTAACCGAGCACGGCTTGCTGAAAGTCAATCCAGCTTTTTAGGTCACTTGTTACGTCGCCGTCGTAATCTCGGCAAGAGTGTAATTATTATCACCAACCATGACCCACAAGCCTTGCACAAAGCCGTGGGCGATTTTTGTTTTGAGGCCATTAAAGCCTTTCATCCAGTAGATGTGGCATTGCATGGCCCAAGCCGCAGACCCGACATTGGCGATTATCGTAGCTAACAGTAAGAGACGATGCAGAGTGAGTGTACGGCGCTACTTTTATTTAAAAACGTAAATAAAGTAGCGCTAATAAACCTGCACCCAAGATAAATTTATTGCGCACTTTTTTCGGCATATTGGCTAAACGCCACACTAAACCGGCCTTAGGTAACTGGCTGACCAAGCCCCAAATATCGTGATCAGACGATTCTTGTTGCCGGCGCAGCTGATTGCTTAGCAACTTTAAGCGCAAGGCTTCGGCTTTAAGTTGCAATAATTGTTGCTCATCGCGCAGAGATTTATGCATGGCCTACTCCTTTAAAGACCAATCGGCCATGGTCTTTTTACCTTGAACATAAGCAACATCTTCTTGTAGCTCATGGAGCGTTTGTGCAAAAAATCGTCGTTGCCCAGCTAGGTTTTGACCTATAGACCAAAATATGCCCAGCATGACTAAGAAGAGAACGGCAGATAACGAGAAAAACACCCAGACTTTGATCTGTGCACTTAAAATAACATTTAAACCAAATAGCAAACTAACATAAGACATAAAAAATAGCATAACTGACATTAATGCTAATATGCCTAAGCGCACCATACGCTCTTTTTGAGCAACGAATTCAATGCGAGCTAAATTAAAGCGCACGAACAACAGCTCGCTAATGGTATGTAATAGCTCCTTTAAGGAATTGATTTGGCCACTCATCAAGACACCATCCTTTGCATAGCCTTTATTTAATATGGCTTAGATGGCGAGATAAATGTCATCTAAGCGCGAGCAAGGCTGTATTACGTAATTTTTATTAACTAATAAAGTCGGCGACATATACTAAGCGCCGACTTGATGGCAGTGAGGCTATTAATTAACGGCCGCAACGGCTTAAAAAGGCACCTAATACCAACCCAACTAAGGCGGCAACGCCCATGGCGTGATAGGGTTTTTCATAGATCAAGTCGTTGGTAGTGGCGGCTGCTTGACGAGTTCGATCTAACACGGTGCCTTCAAGTTCCGCATATTGCTGTTGGGCCTTAGCGAGCTGTGACTTTAATTTTTCTTTTAATGCTTTACCTTCCTGAGTGCCATCATCAACGGCTGCCTTGTACAGAGCTTCGGCATCTTTAAGCACCTGTTTTACGTCATCCATTAATACTGCTTTTTTTGCTTCATATTTCTGGCTCATAGGGCCTCCTGATGGTGAAAAGAAAATCAGTGTTAATATCGATTGTCGCTCATTTACCTTATCCACTAACGGCGCTATTAGCCAGCTCGTTAAGAAAATAAGTGCATTAACTATGACTGTTTCTGTCTTAAGCAAATAAAAGAAAAAGGGCTTGTTTAGCAAGCCCTTGGTCAAGGTTCATATAAATATAATGCGCTACATAAAGATAGAGTGCTTAGAAGCGGGCGTCTAGACCTAGCATCCAACCATCGGATTCAAATTTTAGGTCATTGTTTGCTAAGGCATTATCGAAGGTCACATTGCTCATGGTGTAGCCGGCGCGCACGCCCAGCTCTACTGGTAACTCTAGCGCCCAACGTATACCTGCTCGAACTTCTTCCCCCTCCACATCTTGCAAACCAAATACTTTGGCGTCCGCAAACACAGAGAGGTTAGCCACTGGCAGCAACACCTCAGTCGCCACATAAGCGTGTGGGCTGTTTTGGCTGCTCACATTACTGCCTACTTGAATATCTGAGTAGCGGCTATAACCCACGCCTAAGTCCAGTGACAGCAGGCTATTATCCAATAACTCGTAGTAGCCGGTGGCAGAGAATTGATCGAAACCTACAGTACTAGAGCCATGAGTCGCATACTCGACTAAGGCGTTAGGGAGCAAGGGCACAAAATGCTCAAGAGCCGCATAAGCATGGTAGTTATCTTGGTCATTAACGGCTGAAAAGCCATTCACGTCCAAATCAGAATAGACATAGTCCACGCCAACTTTAGCGCCTAATACGTCTGCCCAGGCAGGAGTAGCAAGGGCGGTGAGTACGGCGGCGCAGGTCAAAACAGTAAATTTTTTCACTCGGGAATACCTCAAGAGAGCTTGCCATTCGATATTGAATAACAATGGACTTATAAATATTGGGTTTATCAATACCGGACTCATAAATACCAGACTCATAAACATCTAGTCATTCCAGCACAAAAGCGTATTTACACCAAGATTATTCGGCAATTACTGGCGATGTGTACGCCCAAATTAGGCGCCACCAAGGTTGACTTAGACTGAGGTTCGAACAAACAAAAGAAGGCGTGACGTTTGAAAGGCAATGCTGACTGAGTAAAAAAGCCCCCATGTCTGGAGGCGGGTGTTTTATTCTTCGTCTATGGCGTCTTGATAGTCGGCGGCGCTGAGCAACTCGGTTAAGTCGGACTCATCATTCAGCTTGACGCGAAACAGCCAACCATCGCCGTAAGGATCTGAATTAACCAGCTCAGGGTTGTCTTCTAATTCTTCGTTGATGGCGATCACCTCGCCGCTGACCGGCGCATAAATATCGGAAGCGGCCTTCACGGACTCCACCACAGCACACTCTTCACTGGCGTCTAAATAGCGGCCCATTTCGGGAAGCTCAACAAACACCATATCACCCAACAAGTCTTGGGCGTGTTCAGTAATGCCAATCACAGCCTCGCCATTTTCTTCGACGCGCACCCATTCATGGGTAGGGGCGTATTTCAATTCGCTGGGGATATTGCTCATCTCAGATTTCCTCTTCATGCTGATATTTAAACTTAAAATACGTAAGCCTAATGCGCTCAGGCCTCACGAAAGCAACATTCACTGATCTTCAACATTCTCAACCGCAGACCCAACACTCACAATAAACCTGATGCCGCACAGCGATAAGCCCGATATTCATGCTTTAGCTATAGCTATAGCTATACTGTCGACCAGTGTAGAAGAAAACAGCTGCCTAGGATAACACCTGCTGTGTATCACTTCTGCATAGCAGCGCATCACAGCGGTGTGGCTCATCCAGTTGTCTAACATAGGCTCTAACATAGGCTCAGACATAGGTTCTAACATCAGTTCTGGCCTAGCGATGGCATAAACAAGCTCGCGAAAATGATTAGCGGTACGACTCAGGCTGAGAGGCCGAACAGTTAAAATCTGGCCGCGATAGCGCTTGTTTTGATAACTATTGTTTCGATAGCTCTTGTTTCGACAACTGAGGCTGTAAGCCATTAGTGCCCAGCGCGTGAGCGGCTAATTGGCGCTTTAATGGCGTGAACTTATCCGTTAAGTTAAGCCCTAAACCACGCAAGCCTCGTAACACTGGATTCGCAGTACCAAATAATCGTTTCAATCCCTCCATGGCTGCCAGCATAGTGACCGCCTCGGCTTTGCGCCAACGCTCAAAGGCACGCAGCTCATGAAGCGCGCCTATGTCTCGCCCCTGTTGCTGTAATTGCGTCAAGGTTTGAGCCAAGGCTGCCGCATCTTGCAGGCCTAAGTTTACGCCTTGGCCCGCGAGGGGATGTATGGTGTGTGCCGCATCACCAATTAATACCCAGCGTGGGCCGCAAAACTGCTGGCTATAACGCGCTTTCAATGGAATGGCCATTCTTGGGCCCAGCACTTGGCAAGGGCCGAGACGAAAATCAAAGGCATGAGCCACCGCTTCATTAAAATCAGTATCTGATAACGCCAAACGCGCGGCGGCCTGCTCGGGGGGGCATGACCATACCAAGGAGCATTGGTGGGCATTGGCCAAAGGCAAAAATGCCACTATGTCCTTGCCACGAAATATTTGCCGTGCGGTTTGCTGATGAGGCTCAGTCGTCTGCAAGGTGGCCACCAAAGCACTGTGGTCGTAATCCCACTCCACCATGGCGGGCTGTAACTGGTCACGTACCCAGGAGCGGGCGCCATCGGCACCCACCAATAAGCGAGCTGTGATGGGCAGACCATTATCGAGTAACACGAATACGCCCTGCTCACCCACAGATACGGTACTGGCGCGAGCCGTGTGCAGTTCAATGTGCGGGCTCTGCCGCACACGCGCCAATAGGCTCAGTTGCAATAAGCGATTTTCCACTATGTGCCCCAAGTGCGGTTGATGCAGCAACTTAGCTGAAAATTCGATCTGCGCTCGGCTGTCCGCTTCCCATACTTGCATGCTGGTATAAGGACCTAAGCGAGTGGAGTTAGGCCAGGCTTGCAGACGCGTGATCAGGGTTTGTGAGGCCAAATTGATGGCGCTCACGCGATTATCTGGAATATCCGATAAGGACTCATCAGGAAAGTGGCTTTCTATCACAGCGACCTTTAAGCCACTATGCTCTAATGCCAAAGCCTGCGTTAAGCCCACAATGCCACCGCCAATAATGATCACATCAGTTGCTTGCATCCGCTACCTCTTGCCCATGGCCCGCCAGGCCAGTTTACTTTTTAAGAAAGTGCAGGCTGCTATTGTCATCAGCCCCAGATTACGCCCCATCGCCAATAGGGGGTCCGCATTGGAAAATACCAGCGCCAAGGCTGAGGTATTGCCGACTAGCTCAGTTTGGTCGGCTAATCGCGACTGACCATAATCACTGAGCACAGTATGGGCGCCCAGATCGCAGGCGGGATCACCTTGCGCCAAAGCGTGGCCTAAGGTGTCTATTAAGGCAGCTACGTCGCGCAAACCGAGATTAAAGCCTTGTCCGGCAATGGGATGTAATAAATGCGCCGCATTGCCCACCAGCACCACTCTATGATGCCAAGGGCGGCGTACCTCATTGAGATGCAGCGGGTAACAGCTACGCTCACCGCTACGGGTGAGCTTACCTAATCGATAACCCAGCTCTTGCTGCAAGGCACTGAGAAAAGCGTGCTCGTCCAAGCGCATCAGCTCAGCCGCGCGCTTAGGTGCCACACACCACACCAAAGAGCTGCGCCCGGCACTCATTGGCAATAAGGCCAGCGGACCTTGGCGCGTAAAGCGCTCAAAGGCGCGACCTTGATGAGGCAGCTGGGTTTGCACGTTAGCAATAATGGCACTTTGCTGATAATCAAAGTGGCGACGTTCTAATTTCAGCTGAGCGGCAATCACAGACTGACTGCCATCGGCACCGACCAAGAGCTCAGTGGTGAATTCGCGGCCATCAAGCAGGCGGATTTGCACCTGAGTGAACGCTTGTTGCCAGGAGTCAATCTGTGCTGGGCACACTAAGTCGATATGGGGATTATGCTGCAGCTGCTGATAAAAACGCAGGCCCACCGGATACAGCTCCACCACATAGCCCAGTGCAGGCAGAGCATAATCGGCGGCGCTCAAATTGAGCTGACCAATATGGCCTTGATCGGTCACTTGAATAGCGCTGATGGGGGTGGCCAAATCCGCCACTAACGACCACAAGCCTAACTGCGTCAGTAATTCACGGCTGTGCGCGGCCAACGCTATGCTGCGAGCATCAAACCCCGGATGCAGGTCAAGACTGGGGCTGGCGTGCTCAATCACGGCGATGCGCAGCGGCTGGCCGTCGGCACGGTTAAGCTTACTTAAACCTAACGCCAGTACGGCCCCTGCCATACCGCCGCCGTTAATTACCACATCATAATGGGTCATTAGGCTCGGCTATTGTTGATGAGTGACGAGTTACTTTAGTGGGCAGTGCTTGCTTAGTGAATGGTGGGTCGATTCGCTTGAGACTGACCTGAGCCAAATTCTTCAAAGGCTAAGATGGCGCCCAATTTTAAATGTTCGTATAACACCACAAACGCGGTTTCACTTTCTTCGTCTTCTTGGTCAAAGTCACTAGAAACCTGCGTAATACTGCTGATGTCTTGGATCATTTCCTGCAATTCTTCCGAGGCTTTATTCAACTCTTGCTGCACCACGCCAAAGCCGGCCAAGAAAGCCGCAGACCATTCCATCATAGCGTCGAGGCGCTCATCCAGAGATTCATCATCCTCGGGTAATAACAGCTCAAACTGATTTTGATTCTGCAGCTGTTCAAAAATACGAGAAAACAGCATGTTAACGGCTTTTTGCACTTCAGCCGGCAAGGCAAAATCATCATTGAGTAAGCCATTAAAATGCTGCTGCCACCGAATATCATTTTGCGCTAGCCCACCACAAATCAAGCCACAAACAACGCCATGGACTTCGGCGGCGGTCACCACCATGTTGTGATGCTCTAATAGAGTGGTGAAAGCGTCGTAGTTGAGTCGGGCTTTGTCGTTCATAATTAACTCGATTGGTGAAAAAGTAGGAAATATTGGCCAGATCCTAGCATTCTGATCCCACTCAAGCCAGCCACCCCTTGAAACTTCTGATGCGGCGCTATATAGTCGCCAGAATTTCATCGCCTTCTGCAAATAGCCACCTGAGGATTACATGACCACAGCGGCACTCGATATTATTATTTTGGGGCGACCGTACAAGGTTGCTTGTCCTGCTGGGCAAGAAGTTGCATTGCAGCGGGCAGCGGAAACGCTTAATGAGCGTATTCGTAAATTTAAGCAAAGCGGCAAGGCGGGCTCTAACGAGCAAATCGCCATCATGCTGGCCTTGAACATCAGCCATGAGCTGGAGCTTGAAAAAGATAAAAACACTCAATATGCTGACGCTATGGATAAGCGTATTAAGATGTTACAGCATACTATTGAAGAAGCCTTAGCCAACAAAGTAGGCTAAAATTACCGCAAGGTGGCTAAGGTCAACGCTAATACAAAAAGTGTTATTGAGGTCGATATCAGCGTTAAATGCTGATATTCTGACGTTAAGTTATAACAAGTCTCAAGTTATAAAAAGTTTTGCTTTCCCTGGGGTGTTTGTCAGTAGGGTGACGTCCCTGAGCCGATACTAACAGCAAAGGAAAGCCGTGTTGTTTACTATTGTGCATGCTCGGCCCGACCGAGAAGCCTGCGGTAGATACCGGATTTCCGCCTTGAACCCTCGGTTCAAGGACTCACACCCGCAACGGCACCTTGGGGATCCTAATTTAAGACGCACTATTTGCCGTCTCCCTACCCCTAAACCCTGTTACCATAACGCCATATTTACCAACAGGTTATCCTAGCAATGACAGAGCAACTCAATAATCCCCTGCATGGCATCACCCTCAAAGACATAGTGACCGAGCTGGTCGAACGATTAGGCTGGCAAGAATTGGCGCGCCGCGTCAACATCAATTGCTTTAAAAGCGATCCCAGCATTAAATCCAGCCTCACCTTCTTACGTCGCACCCCTTGGGCTCGCGCCGAAGTGGAAGCCTTGTATGTAGAAATCATTACCGGCCCTTGGGGTAAAGCTAATAACAAAACTAAGTCATAAGCTTTAAGTTGATGAAGAAATGATGCGTGAAGCTCAACTAAGTCGCCAGCAACTACGCCAACAAGTACGTTTGACACGGCGCCAACTTACATCCACCGAGCAGACTCAAGCCGCAGTGCAGTTGGTCAGCCAAGTCGCCAACATACCGCAGCTTGCACAGGCTAAAGCCGTGGCCTTATATCTGGCCAACGACGGAGAGTTAGACCCTTGGCCATTAATTAACTGGTATTGGTCTCAAGGTTGCCACGTTTATCTGCCAGTGCTGCACCCATTTTGCCAAGGTCACTTGCTATTCTTGCGCTATCAGCCCGACACCCTCATGCACACCAATGCCTTGGGCATTCTTGAGCCTAAGCTCGATATCCGCTTATTAGCACCTAAAAACGCCTTAGATATTATCTATACGCCACTGGTCGCCTTCGACGTTCAGGGTAATCGGCTGGGCATGGGCGGCGGCTTTTATGATCGCACCTTATGCCAGAATGCAGACACGCATTCTGGCCAGCACTCAAGCCAGCACTCAAGTCCGAGAGCCGTGGGCTTAGCCCACGACTGCCAACAAGTGGCCGCCCTGCCTATTGCCAGCTGGGATGTGCCACTGGTTGGAGTGGTCACGCCCACTCAGTATTTTTTCTGGTAATAGCCCTGAGTCTAAAAGCAGGAGGCAAGCCAATCTGGGTTTGCTATCATATGCCCTCATATTTATCACTCGAGTGCCACACTGGGCGCTGGTTTTAATTTAAGAAGAAGCCACTTAATGACACAAGATGAAATGAAAAAAGCCGCCGCTTGGGCCGCCCTCGATTACGTGACGCCTGGCTGCATAGTGGGCGTGGGCACAGGCTCCACCGTCAATCACTTTATTGACGCTCTCGGCTCTATTAAAGAACAAATCACAGGTGCGGTTTCTAGCTCAGAAGCCTCAACCGCAAAATTAAAAGCGCTCGGCATTCGCATTTTCGACTTAAACGACATCAGCGAGTTTGACGTCTACGTGGACGGCGCCGATGAGATTGATGGCAGCATGGCCATGATCAAAGGCGGCGGTGCAGCCTTAACTCGCGAAAAAATCGTGGCCGCCGTGGCCAAGTGCTTCGTATGTATCGTCGATGAAACCAAAACCGTTGAAGTGATGGGCGCCTTTCCCTTACCGGTGGAAGTGATCCCCATGGCTCGCGCTTATGTGGCCCGCGAGCTGGCGAAGTTGGGCGGCACGCCCGTGTATCGTGAAGGCGTGGTAACAGATAACGGTAACCATATTCTGGATGTGCACGGCTTAACCATTACCGCCCCCCGAGAGCTGGAAACGCAAATCAACGCCGTCGTCGGCGTGGTTACCAATGGCTTGTTCGCCGCGCGCGGCGCAGATGTGTTGGTGATCGGCATTCCCGATGGCGTGAAGAAGTACACGGCGTAAGCACAGCTAAACCCAAGCGCTGCGATAAACTTAACGTGCTGATAATGGCTCTTGCCGCACAAGAGCCATCCCTTATTGGTGCTTCCTAGCGCGCGCGGTTTATTACTTTACTAAGCCGGCCAAATAGCAGCACGCCTTCCTTTGCAGACTGTTCTCAGCACTTATCGCTATTTAATGACTGGAGTTATGTTATGGAAAATTATCCGTTTGTTGCCTCTTGGAGCGGCGGTAAGGATTCTGCGATGGCTTATTATCGAGCAACGCAAGCCGGCGCCATCCCAAGCCGACTGCTAACCATGTTCGAAGCAGAGGTGGCGCATTCTAAATCCCATGCACTGTCATATGCGTTTCTTGAAGCCCAAGCCCGCAGTTTGAATGTGCCCCTCATCACGCGTAAAGCGGGATGGCAGGGCTATGAGATCCAATTTCTAGAGGCGATGCAAGAATGTAAAAATGCCGGTATTAACCACGCCGTCTTCGGCGATATCGACATTGAAGCTCACCGCAATTGGGTACAAGAAACCTGTGCCAAGGTGGGGATGGCAGCTGAGCATCCTTTGTGGTTTGAGCCCCGGCGCAACATACTTGAAGAATTGATAGGCGTAGGCTTCGAGGCTTATGTGATTGTCGTCAATACCAAAATGATGCCTGCCCATTTTATTGGCCGTAAATTCACCCTTGAATTAATGGATGAACTTGACGCACTCGGCATTGATTGCTGCGGCGAATCCGGTGAGTTTCATACTGTGGTAGTAGATGGTCCTATCTTTAATAACAGGCTGCCCATCATCTTTGGCGAACAGATAACGCGAAACGGTTATGTCTTTTTAAAGGTCGAATTAGCGTCATAATTTAGGCGCACTAATCCAGATCATAGCTAAATCAACAGCGCCACCGCCTTGATCAGCGCGTAGCAGGGGCTACCTACCTTTAGATCCAATTGCGCAACCGAATAGGCAGATAACTGCGCCGGTATTTGCTCGCCACCGGCCAAGGCTAAACGAAGCAGTACCCGCCCTTGTCCAACATCTGTAATACTCAGCACTTGAGCGGGTAACTGATTGACGATAGAAATACCGGTGACGGGTGCCAAGGCAATACTGACATCACTGGCCAAAATACGCAGCCGTGCCGCCCCTGTGGCTGAACCATCATGACCGGTCAACCAGATGCGCCCTGCTTCGCTATTTTTAGCCCGGCCATGTTCAACCCCGTAAGCAAAAGGCACTCGGCCATCAGGCAAGCAGGTCTGCAGCTGCCCACTGATAATGCCCGCCACTTCATCATCTCGGTATAACGGGCTGTTTGGCCGCGCCAATGCTTGCTGCAAGCTGTCGTTATATTTGATTTTCCCCCGATCCATTAACAGCACCCGATCCGCTAACCGCTCCACTTCTTCTGGCGCATGGGTCACGTAAAATACCGGCACCTTGGCTTGCGCCGATAAATGCTCCAACAAGGGCAAGATTTCACGCTTCGCCTTACCGTCTAATGCCGACAAGGGCTCATCCAGCAACAGCAACTCAGGGCTACTCAACAAGGCTCGCCCTATCGCCACTCGTTGGCGCTGGCCGCCAGAAAGCTCGCTCGCTCCTTGGCCTAATAAGGGCGTGAGACCCAGCCAATCGATGATCTGATCTTTGTCGTCGCGCCGCAGTGCTTGAGGCAACCGGCGCCAGCCGAATTCTAAATTGCCCAGCACCGATAAATGAGGAAATAAGCTGGCCTCTTGAAACACATAGCCTAAGCGGCGTTTGTGGGGCGGCACAAATAATGTTGGGTCTTGCCAGCATTGCTCACCCAGCCAAAAGTTCCCCGCACAACGCTCAAGGCCGGCCATGGCGCGTAGCAAGGTGGTTTTACCGCAGCCGGAGGGGCCAAATAAGGCGGTCATACCGCATGCTGGCAATTCAAAGTCCACATCCAGCGTAAAGCGGGCACGCTGTATCTTAAAGGCGGCGCTAATAGTCATATGTGTACCACCGAAAAGCGCCGATTAAGGGCGTAAACCGAGAGCAATATGGTAAACGACAACACTAATAATAAACCGGACAATATATGTGCCTGACCGTATTGCAGGGTTTCAACGTGATCGTAAATCGCAATCGACACCACTTGGGTCACGCCCGGTAAATTACCGCCTATCATCAGCACCACGCCAAATTCCCCTAAAGTGTGAGCAAAACCCAACACGATAGCCGTTAAAAAACCATTACGCGCCAAAGGGACGACTACGGTAAAAAAAGTATCTAATGGCGAGGCGCGCAAGGTGGCAGCCACTTCCAGTGGTCGTTTGCCGATACTGGTAAAGGCACTTTGCAAGGGCTGCACCACAAAGGGTAGTGAGTAAAAAGCAGAGCCTATCACCAAGCCAGTAAAACTAAAGGCAAGCGTGCCGCCCCCCAAGGCAATAGATGCCTTCCCAAAGATGCCATTTGGCCCCAGCGCCAACAGCAAATAAAAACCTAACACCACAGGCGGCAAGACTAACGGCAGCGCCACCATGGCTTCGATGGCGGTCTTAAAACGACTCTGGGTTTGGCTTAGCCACCACGCCAGCGGCATACCAATAATAAGCAGCACCACTACCGTAATACCGGCAAGGCGCAGGGTAACCAGCAAGGCGGTGATGTCATCCGCAGACAAAGACATCTGGTTTCCTTTTCATAAATAACTGTGGGAAATATAAAACAACACCGGCTTTGCGCCGGTTATGAAACTCGTTTTTAAACTGTGCGCTATGGCTTGTAGCTTTTGGCAACTGAAAGCTGACCGCTTATGGCTTAACCTTGTTCGAAGGACTGGTCCGGTAACCGTAAGACGTGATCACAGCTTCTGCCTCGGGTGAGCGCAAATACTCAAGCAGCGCGCGCGCCGGCTCATTGTCTTTCAACAACACCGCCTGCTGCACGATAGGATCGTACATGTCGGCTGGTACTTCCCAATAAGAACCGCCAGCGAAGGCACCGTCTTTAAAGACTTGTGACTTGGCGACAAAGCCTAACTGGGCGTTTTCGCTGTACACATATTGGTAAGCTTGACCGATATTCTCACCGCGCACCATCTTGGGTTGCAGCTCATCCCAAAAGCCTAATTTCTCCAGTGTTTGTTGCGCGGCACGCCCGTAAGGGGCCGTTTTGGGATTGGCGATAGAAATATGGCTAAAATCTTGGCTTTTCAGCACGTTTTGCTCGCTATCGATCTGAGCTTTATCAAACTGCCCCTCATCAAATAGGGCCTCGTTCGCGCTCCACAGCACTAGGCTGCCCAATGCATAAGTAAAGCGACTGTCGGCAATGGCCACGCCCTCAGTATCCAGTAAAGTAGGAGTTTCTTCATCGGCGGCGAGAAACACATCATAAGGCGCGCCATTTTTAATTTGCGCATACAGCTTACCCGTGGCACCAGAAGACACAGATACCTTGTGTCCGCTTTGCTTGCCAAACTCTTCACCCAATTGCTTGATCACATCGGTAAAGTTAGCAGCCACGGCTACGCGAATTTCATCGGCAGAGGCAGTGGTCGAGTAGCCTAGGGTCATAAATAATAACGATAAACCAAGTGATTTTTTCATCAATTATGCCACCCAATGGGTTATATAAAAAACTACACATCGGCACACCTTATCGCTATGTAGTTAAAAATACAACGCTATTGCTCACTTACAAATCAGGATTAACATTTGCCGAGTCGCTGCCGCTTGGCCACAATAGCGCGAGTTATTTTTAAGGATGCACCATGGATTTAGAATTACTATTAAGCCTGCACAGTCGGCAACAGCTGTTTGTAAACCCAAGGCGCATCCGTTTATTGGAACAAATCCGCATCCACGGCTCTATCAGCCAAGGCGCCAAGGCGGCCGGCATCAGTTATAAGTCTGCGTGGGACGCCATCAAAGAGATGAATGCCTTGGCCGAGCGCCCGGTATTGAGCAGCGAAACCGGCGGCAAAGGCGGAGGTGGTGCCTTACTCACCCCTTATGGTGAACGGTTATTAAAAATTTACGGCTTGCTCAGCAAAATCGAGCGCATGGCGGTAGAGGCGCTGCAAGATGAGCGCACCTCACTGGACAGCTTATTATCTGTGGTAGCTCGCTTTTCCTTGCAAACCAGTGCTCGCAATCAATTTTTTGCCAAGGTCAGCGCGCTGGATTTAACCGATCTCAGTCGCAAAGTCTGCTTAAGGCTAAGTGGTGATATTCTCTTTTATGCAGATATTACCGCCTCTAGCTGCCAACGTTTAGGCTTAGTGCCAGAGAAAGAAGTGCTGGCGCTCATTAAGGCCCCTTGGATAAGCCTCATTCAAGACTCTCTGCAAATACCTGCTGGTGATAATGTGCTTAAGGGCATAGTTAGCGAGGTCATGCTTGGTGAAGAGTATGATGAAATACTGCTGCAATTAGAGATCGGAGAGCCGCTGTGTGCCCTGCTCCCCAAAGCGGCATCAGGAAAGACCGCTTGGCAGCCTGGCGATAAAGCCTATGCTCATTTTGCACCCTCGCAGGTGATACTGGCCACGCTGGGGTAAAAGACAGACGTGAGGCGTGAAGCGTGAAGCGTGAAGCGTGAAGCGTGAAGCGTGAGCCATGGAATGGCCCGACTAAAGTAGACACCAGTTTAAGCAGCATTAAGTTGCTGCGCATATGCGTTGGGGGTTAATCCTC